>JBGSJB010000337.1:0-16044 GCA_041742175.1 Pirellulaceae bacterium | reverse complement strand
CCCGGGAAGCCTACCCCCGTCGCCCCAAATCCACACACTTTCAAAAACGAAAAAAACCAGCAAAACCCAACGAAACAACAAACCCTCCATCAAAGTGAGTGCCATTGGGCGCTAGCCGTCCGGTGTTAGCGTTAATTTTAGTAGAAGTACCGGGCGCTTGCGCCGACTCCGCTGACAGATAATCACAAAGTGAGTACTTCGTTTACAGGGTGCGTCAACATGGTTGATGCACCCTGTTGCTTTAGAGCGAAGATGTGTTTTTGTGAAGTCTCACAGTTCCGTTCCTTCGATCATCGGATTACCAGCACAGCAAGCCAGCAGGTTGGTGATGGTAACTCTGGCTATCTCCGTAAGCGCTTCGTAAGTCAAGAACGCTTGATGCGAAGTGATTAGGACGTTCGGGAAGCTCAGCAGACGCGACAACTCGTCATCTAGCAGAACTTGACCAGAGAGATCTTCGAAGAAAACGCCTTCCTCTTCTTCATACACATCCAGCCCAACACCACCGATATGGCCAGACTTCAAGCCTGCAATCAGTGCTTGCGTGTTGATGAGCTTGCCGCGACTGGTGTTGAGAATGAAGACTCCGTGTCGAGTTTGGCAAAGCGTTTTCGCGTTGAGTAGATGCAGCGACTCGGGGGTCAGTGGCAAGTGCAAAGAAATGATATCGCAAGTTTGTAGAAGCTCATCAAGCTCGCAGTAGCGAACGCCATGCTGCGTGGCCCAATCCAACGACGGAAATGGATCATACGCCGCTACGGTCGCTTCGAAGCCACGGAATATCTGGGCTGTGATTCGACCGATCTTGCCTGTTCCTACTATGCCGACAGTTTTTCCGTACACATCAAAGCCAACCAAGCCGCTGAGTGAGAAATTCGATTCGCGAACTCGGTTGTACGCGCGATGAATTTTGCGATTGAGAGTTAGCAACAACCCAATAGTATGTTCTGCGACTGCGTGAGGTGAATAAGCTGGAACGCGAACGATTTTCAATCCGAATTCCTGTGCTGCTTTGGTGTCCACGTTATTGAAGCCTGCGCAGCGCAGAGCAATAAAGTTCACCTTTTGCTCTGCGAGGATCCGCAGACAATCGCGATCAGCACGATCGTTCACAAAGATGCAAACTGCCTGTGCTCCATTCGCCATCAGAGCTGTCTCGGCACTGAGTCGCGTCTCCAGGAACCGCCACTTGATCTGGGAACTGCCGTCCCCCCGAGAAAGAAACTCACGGTCGTAAGGCTTCGCGTCAAAAACTGCAACTTCGATCATCTCAGGTTCCCACACTTCGAATTTCGATGCCAATGTACGGCAACATTTTAACGGCTAGCGGATCGCTTGTGAGTCCTCCGCTACAAACGTTACAGCCTGCACAACTGTGGCGAAATCGGGGTGACTCTCAAGGAAAGCACCCCGAGCTGATGAAAGCGCTCGACGCGCAATTATTCTGGAAGCTATGCAAAACACAGCTTTCAAAACTGATTTCAATTTTTCGATTCGTCGCCTCGCGGTTGCACATTTTGTGCTGTGGAGCACACTTGCGTTCCTTAGCGGCTCAGTGCAGGCCGATGATTGGATGACTTGGCCGTCATCTTACACACACGAACCGACGCATGGACAGCGCATTGACCAGTTCGCTGTTCCGGTGCAACCTGTTGTTCCGCACGATCCGAGTTTTCAGCGAAGCGGGTATCGGCACTATCGTAGCACGTTGCAGGGCGGGAACTCATCCGACAACATGCATATTGTCGAACAGTGGGGCGCACCGGTTGTGCCGTACGAGCAATGGCGCTTTCCATTTCGACCCTATGGCGTTCCTTACGATGCGTGGGGACCACAAGCTCCGTATGGAATCATTAACGGCAACTTCGGCGGCAACTTCGGCGGCAACTTTGGTGCAGGTGTTGGTTATCCCAGCAACCTACCGCCTCCGTATGGTGTGCAACCGAATCTGCCTGTACCACCGGCATATCCACCTTACTTCGGCAATTCAAACCAAGGGTTTCCGAGTCCGGGCAACAGGCCACAACCGCCTAGCAATGGCTTTCCGCTCTCACCGCCATATCAGAACCAACCCTGGTTTGATGGCGACTATCCCTTTACTCCACCACTCGACAATCGCAGCGACGCCGAGTTCTTCTACAATCCAAAACGAAAATGAAACGCACTCGTTAAACAATTGGATCGTTGCGTCGCAAGCGACAGTTTCACGAGCCAGTCGATTCAAACTTGTGGAAGTCAAACTTGCGGAAGTCGAACTGAACGTCCTCGATCCAAGCTGCAAGTAGTCGCTGGTAGACCGGTTGTTCAGTTGCGTTGTGAAACACAGTGCGACCGAATTGCGAGGCCGGCCAAATGCAAGCTGATGTGCCGGTTAAGATCACTTCGCGCGAGGCTTCAACGAAGTCGACAGGCAACAAGCGGTGGTTCACATTAATGGACAACGAATTCGCTAGACGCAATGTTCGCTGCAGACTAATCCCGTTTAGGATATTGTCTAGCGGCGGACAATGGAGTGTGCCTTCGCGATCAACGCACAGAACGTTCGCAGCCGACGTTTCCGTTATGTTGCCTTCAGTATCGAGCAGCACTGCCGCGCTGTGTAATGAAGTTTGTATAGGACTTTGCTCCTCAGCTTCTCGATCCGCTAAGTAATAATGCAGTCGCGCGCGTGACTTTAAATTCGGGCTCCAGCAAGCTGCGGGCACATTTCGATGTTCCGCGACAAAAAGCTGCTGGCCGTGCGAGTACCAATGCAGAATTGCATCACGCTTCAGCGGTTGCACGTACACGATGACGGTGGGCGAACCTACCTGAGCCGCACTTCCCGGTGTGACGAGCACGACGATTGAAAAGTCGCGATCTGGAACTCGCGAATGATTGTGTTTCGCACATTCATGGATCGTGTTGGCAATCGAACCCAGTTCTTCAGATGGTATGCCGACATAGGCGCAGTTCGACTTCAATCGAGCGACATGCAGTTCAACGTCCAGCGGCATCGCGTTGATTGTCCGCAGACGATCGACAATCATCGCGCCTTGAAGAACTCCCCAGTCGTCAAGCGACAAGTGCACTTGATGGATCGGCAGCCACTGTCCGTTTTTCCAAGCGATCGTAGATTGCAGCATGAGGTATTAACGACCAAGCACGTTTAGCAGTGATTGCTTGAAGTGCGGGCAGTGTCGGTAATACTCGACTTCCGAGTGCGTTCTGCCGGCCGCACGTGTGCAATCGAACTGGATGATCTTTGGATCGTTCGCGAGAGCGGAGTTGTTGCGCGAACTGATTCCAAGGAACCCAGCAGCGACTGGTTCTCCACGGTCAATGAACCGAAAACGCTTAAGAACGGGATCCGACGAGTTGTAAAGGTTGATCAACTGGTCGATTTGATTGAGCGCAAGTTGATACTTTCCTCCGTTTCCGAACTGATTGCGATCGAAAGCCGGTGCAACCAAACTCACTCGCACATTGCTATGCGCTGCCATCGGTTGCGGAAGCACGCGGCAGTCTAGCGAACCACCGGCGAGCAACTGCAACGACCCACTGATCACAGCGCCGCCAAAACTGAAACCAATCATACCGAGCGGGCGATCATTCGGTACATGCTTCAAGAACTCGGCAAGATAGAACGACTCGACGTGAGCCAACGAAGCTTTCTCGCGCACATCAGGACCAATTCGACCATCGCGTTCGCTCGGCCAACTGAAAAGGATCAGACGAATCGGCTCAGATGTTTGTGCGGCAAGCAATTGGTAGACGTACAACCCGCGCTCACGTGCATTGCCCCACTCCATCCAGTTGCCATGAACGTAGATTACGGTCTGCGGAGCGGTGAAGGCTGTTGGATCAGCGACGAATTCCTCGAGGCTGCTCGGTTGGAAGCAGCATCCAACCACTTTTGAAATTCGCAGTGGCATGCCTATCTGGCACGATCCGCTGAGGTGCCGGGAGCTGACTTCCCAAACACTATCACCAGCACGAACGGGGAACGCTGCATTGCTGTCGGTGCAAAGACCAAACGCGAGAGCGAAGACGATTACGCCTACGAAGAATCGCGCGGCAAGAGGTGCAACTGCTGAAACGCCTGAATTCATGACGGCTGGAATTCGTTAAGGACCGGACGTCATCAATGACTACTTCGATATCGTCTCACATCCCTGCAAGATTCGATTGCACGCATCGTTTCAATTGTAATGACAGTTCAACCAATTGTGGTCATTACCTATGAGCTTGTTTCGGCAAGAGGACAGTCAAAGTCTCACAATGTTGCAAATTTTCTACATGTTTCGTTTGCACATCGTTCGCCGTGTCGTAGAGTTTTTGCGGATGGGAATCGAGTCTACCGGTTGCCGAGAATTTGCCACAGGGGAAATTAAGATGAAGAAGTTACTGTTGATCGGATTGTTGTTGTCCCTGAGCACCGGATGTGGCAGGGGATGGTTACCAGGCTTGTTTCGTGGTGCACAGTGCGGTAACGGAAGCTGCATCGGCGCAGCTCCAGCCTTGCCTCAAGGTTGCAACGCCTGTGTTGGCGGCAACGCCGCTGGCTTTGGCTCGTACGAAAACGAAGTCGGCAGCGGATCCTACTACGGTGGCGAAACCATCGTAGGCGATAGCTACATGGGCGGCCAGGTCGTTCCAAGTTATGGCAGCGGAACGATCGTTAGCCCTACAATGCAAGGCTTACCAGCACCCGTTCCTGCTCCTTAGGATCAGACGAAGATTATGTGGTGGCGGCTTTTAGTCGCCAATCCACGAAACTCCGACTGAGGCCCGAAACGCTTGCGAAGTTACTGTTGGTCATACTCATTTAGCCGGCGCTTTACGAAGTGTAAGCCGGCGGCGCGGACATTCGTAGGACGCTTGTAGGCGAACCTGCGATTAACAGTATCATCATCTCACCTCCAAGTTTGCATTTGGCATTCGCCGCAAGCAGAATTGATCATTGCTTGATCGAAACAGCGATTCGTACGCTTTCGTCATGGGAGGATTCTTAGGTGTCAACTTTGCTACTTCGGCGCTTGCGCTTCACTGTACTACCGGTCTATCTGCTACTCACCTCTTTTACCGTCGCGCAAAATTCGATAGTCAAAGACGATCCGCAATCGGATCCAACATCGGACGCGGCCTCACCCTTACAATACATTGCGCCGAAGCAGATCGAGATGCTCATCGGCGTTCGAATTACACCGGGCGACTTGAATATGGTCTCGTCGATTGCGACAACGGTCTTTCCGACGGATTGGCCGGAGCAAAAGGTTGAAGTCGTCGAAGTCACTGTTCCGCAGACTCTACAACATGGCTTCCGCGACTTGCCAGGCGGCAACAAACAGTTGCTCTTCCAAGCGCCATTCCTGCCGGTTGGCTCAACGACTGAAGCCACCATCAAAGTCCGCGTGGAAAAGTCACACACCGTTGGTCCGACCGATACGGCTACATTCGTTCGCCCCAAGCGTCTAAGTCGCGAGGTGAAAGTCTTTACTGGAAACAGCCCATTCATTGAAACTTCCAGTTCTGAAGTTAAGAAAATCGTGCGCGAGATCGACGCGAAAAAGCCCGAAACGGAGTGGCAGCGCGTTGAGATGCTTTACGACTGGGTTCGCGAAAACATCGTCTACACTCGCGGTGAACTGAAATCAGTCCGTCAAGCAATCAAAGATAAGACCGGCGATTGCGAAGAGATGACGAGCACTTTCGTCGCTCTATGCCGCGCTGCAGAAATTCCCGCGCGATGCGTGTGGATCCCCAATCACTGCTACCCAGAATTCTATCTCGAAGATGCCGAGGGCAACGGCCATTGGTTTCCCTGTCAAGCCGCTGGAACTCGCAACTTCGGATCGATGCCTGAGTACCTTCCAATTTTGCAAAAAGGCGACCGCTTCAAAGTGCCTGAGGATAAAGACCTGCTGCGATACTTGAACGACTTCGCAAAGTCGCAGGAGCGTTATCCTCAAGGTGCCGCGAAACCGAAAGTCGAATTCATTCGCAAGCTGTTGGGCGATGCCGCGAACTTGCGATCTGCCGACGAAGATGCCGAGAAGAAGAATGCAGAAAAAGAGGATGACGCGCAGAAGTAACGCAGCATTACTTCAAACTCTTCGATCATTGCTGAAGCGCGGCGCGCAGCACCGGTTCGAAGATTTCCGCTTGGCGCATAAAACCTAAGTCATTAGCGTGCGAAGCATCCGTTGCGCCCTCGGAATCTTCGCCGTAGAGTTTGTCGCCAGGGATATAGTAAAGGTCCTTCACACCGTCGCTCTGCAGTTGCTCGAAGGCGGCGCGCAGGGAAGCGTGATTGTCCGTGTGAAACTTATGTTTGGCTGGCAATATCCAATCGTTCGTAAAGCGACGATATTCAACTAAAACGATTGGAACTTGCGGCTTGGCTTCGCGCAGTTGCTTTACCAGCGGAACGCACTTCGCGCTGACATCGGCTGGTCCCATGTTCGGCAAACAGTCGATGACAAAAACCGCTGCGTCGATCTGTACAAGAAAATCACCGACCGCTTTATCCATTCGTCCATTTCCTGAGAATCCAAGGTTGACAACTGGCATGTCCAAGCGGCGTCCGAGTATGGCTGTATGCACCATTCCTGGACGGCTAGCACAGGCACCGTGCGTAATGCTCGTGCCGTAAAACACGATGGGTTTGGGACGCGGCGTTTGACCTTCGAATTTGCTGCCCTTCGCAACTCCGATACTCATAAACTCAACGCCGTTGTAGAGCGGCAGGTAAGCGGCGTACTCGCGGAAGCCGGGAGCTAAGTCTTTGATAATCTCCGCTTTGACTTCAGCGGATGCTGGCTTCGTGACTTGAACCCACTTCCACTTGCCGTCCTCGTCACGCGCATAGAGATCGACGCCACTGGCACCCGTGGCTGGCATATGTGGCATCGCAAGATTGGCCTTCTTCACTTTGTAATGCACGTGGATGGCTGTCGCATCGGTCTTGAAGCGAAACATCATGCCGGAACTATCGTGGCTGAGATTCCAAACAGCGGCCGTTACATTACCTTCTGCGGCAGCGGGCAAACGATCGAACCATTGCTTTCGCTCCTGGTCGGGAAGAATGCGACCTTCGACGCCCCATTCGGTGACATCGTACCAAGCCAGATCCTTGGCTGCCGCTTTGTTGACGTCCATCGCAGGGTCGAGCTTCTGGATGGACGGCGACTTTTCTTGAGCGCTTACCGACGCGCATCGAACAAACGAAAATAGGGCGATCGTAGCAGCGACGAAGAAAGTGAAATGCGTTTTCATGGTGGGCTTTCGAAAACAGTTGGGTAGGGTAGCGTAGCGTGTAGCTATTGTAACTTAGCGCGACAACTCCGATGCAACTGCTTGAAAGGTACGGCGCAGGTCAGAAGCGTCCGAGTTCGGAAAGTTGGCTCGCTGAGTCATCAGAATGTAGATGCGTTCGCGCGCGGGATCAATCCATGCCTGAGTGCCATAAGCACCACCATGACCAAAACTGCCCGCGGAAAGTTTCTCAGAAACGCCTTGCGGTTCACGCACGACGCAGCACCCGATTCCCCAACCGTTCCCAGGTGTAAAGCCGGTCTTCAAATCGCCAGTGACAACCGTTCGCATCAACTTCACAGATTCAGCAGTAAGAATGCGAGTGCCGTTCAGTTCCCCTTCATTCAGCAGCATGCGACAGAACGTGGCGTAGTCATCCGCTGTTGAAAATAATCCGCCGTTGCCAGCAGGCATTCTCTCTCGATCCGTTGGCAAATGGCCAGCCAGCAATCCTATTTTAGCCTCTTCAATCAAGCCATCGTCAGTCCGGCGATACGACTTCGCCAGCCGCGCGTATTGGTCATCGGAAAGGTAGAACGTTGTATCCATCATCCCCAATGGCTTGCACAGTCGCTCTTGAATGAACTCATCGAACGCCATACCGGAAACAACTTCGACGATCCGTGTAGCGGTGTTGATGCATGTCTGGCTGTACTGCCACTTACTGCCCGGTGGAAACAGCACTTCGACGCGCGAGTACCGCGAAGCAGCTTCCGCCAAGTCGCGCGACGTGTACGCTTCGCCCGATTTCAACTCTGCCATACCCGACGTATGACTCAGCAGTTGTCGAATTGTGATCACAGCCGCTGTTCCATCCGCCAACTTTAAACTCTTCATCTCGGGCAAGTGCTTGGTGATCGGGTCGTCGAGCGTCAGCTTGCCTGCATCTTGCAACATCATGACGCAAGCTGCGGTTACCGGTTTGCTCATCGACGCGATCCAGAAAATGCTATCGCGCGCCATCGCTTTCTTGCTCGCCACATCAGCCAACCCGAGTGAGCGAACTGCGATAGTGCCCACCTTGTCAGCTACCAGCACGACCATGCCAGCGACTTCATTCTTGTCAACAAACGGATTGAGCGTGGCATCGAACTCGCTTTTCGAAAGATGCTTGTCGTTGAGCAGAGCTTTATCGACAGCAGGGTTCGCGATGGTTCGCGGTCCATCTTGCTGAACTGGCGGTTCTTGGGCGCTGACGCAGGGTGCAACTAAGACGGTCAGCAGTATCAGGGCAATCACTTGTTTCAGCGACTTCATGATGGGTCCTTTACGTGGAGACGGGACGTTTACGGGTGCGAGAAAGTTAGAACCGCCCAGGGGTAGGGCCGCGCATCGGCATATTGTATCATTAGCAACGCAATTTCTGCCAAACCTGAAATCACAGCGTCGAGGGTGAAACGAATGAGTGATAAAGCCGAATTGTCTGAACTTACAGTCGTTGAACCCTACATCTCGCCGAATGACAATTCGGTTCCTGAGTTCACCGCACGGGCGATCATCGTCGGCTCGATCTTCGGAATTCTCTTTGGCGCTTCGACGGTCTACTTGGCACTGAAGGCTGGTCTAACCGTTTCCGCTTCGATTCCCATCGCTGTGCTGGCAATCTCGATCGGCAAGCGTTTTTTAGGCACGAGCATCCTTGAAAACAACATCATTCAAACGTGCGGCTCAGCTGGTGAGAGCGTCGCGGCAGGCGTCGTATTCACATTGCCCGCGTTTATCTTCCTCAGCGGAGGAGTTGGAACCGGGTATTTCGAAGTTGGAACGATCATGATGATCGCCACTTTCGGTGGCATTCTCGGCACACTGATGATGATTCCACTGCGTCGGCCTTTAATCGTCAAAGAACATGAAACGTTGCCCTATCCCGAAGGCACCGCATGCGCGCAAGTGCTGATCGCCGGTGAGAAAGGCGGCAGTCTCGCTCAAACAGCTTTCTTCGGACTCGGTTTTGCGATCGTGTACGCGATGCTGCAAAAGGTTGTGCATCTGATCGCTGAGACACCGCGCTATGTAACTTCACTTGGAAACAAGTATCTGCCTTCCGCCTCTGTCGCTGGTGAGATCACCCCGGAGTACTTGGGAGTCGGTTACATTATCGGTCCGAAGATCGCGGGTATTTTGGTGGCTGGTGGAGTGTTCGCTGCTTTCGCGCTGACGCCGCTGCTGGCAACGCTCGTACCGCAAGAGACGATCGCGGCTCAGCTAGAGAAGCTCGGCATGGCACCGACCAAGGTTGGTTGGGATGCGGATACGCAAGTCTTTAGTGATTCTGCTGAAGCGATCTACCGTGCTTATATTCGTCAAATCGGCGCTGGCGCCGTTGCAGCCGCAGGCTTTATCACTTTGCTGAAGACGATGCCAACCATCGTCGCTTCGTTCCTCGAAGCCTTTCGTTCGCTGACAGGTGGAGTCGCCGCGAACCGAGCTCGCACTGAGAAAGATCTTTCTATCTTTGTAGTCGTATTCGGCAGCATTGCTTTGATCGCTTTGATGGCCATACTGCCTGGAATTCCCGGAGATTCGATGGCGAACAAATTAATGATCGGAGTGCTGGTGATCATCTTCGGATTCTTCTTCGTGACCGTTGCCAGTCGCATCGTGGGGATTATCGGTTCGTCCAACAGTCCCATCTCTGGCATGACGATCGCAACAATCATGGGAACGTCTCTCGTTTTCATCGGTATGGGATGGACCGGTACCGTTTACGAACCGATGGCGCTCGTGGTCGGCAGTATGGTTTGTATCGCAGCCGCAAATGCGGGCGCTACCAGCCAAGATTTGAAGACAGGTTACTTGGTCGGTGCGACACCGATGTATCAACAGTTAGCGCTCTTCATCGGCGTGATTATCTCGTCGCTCGTGATCGGCTTTACCGTCAAGTACCTCGACACACCCACTCCAGAGATGCTTGCCGATGGCATCCAGCATGCGATCGGCGAGACTTACAACGCTCCTCAAGCAACGTTGATGGCGACGTTGATCAAAGGCCTGTTATCCTTCAATCTCGATTGGCAATTCGTGCTCGCCGGTTGCTTTATCGCAGTCACAATGGAGCTGTGTGGAATCAAGAGCCTCTCGTTCGCGGTCGGACTTTATCTGCCACTGGCAACAACTCTGCCGATCTGGATCGGTGGAGTGATTCGAGGTGCAGCAGATTGGATGCGAAATCGTGGCAAACCGGTTTCGGGTGCTCATGAAGAAGATGAACTCGGCAAGGGCAGCCTCTTCGCAACCGGGTTAGTAGCCGGCGGTGCGCTGGCTGGAGTGGTGATAGCGCTGCTTACCGTCAGTCTTCCAAAAATGATCGCTGCATTTGAAGATTGGGGAATGATGGACTTCTTCCGTCGTATTCGTTTAGTCCAGTTGATTGAAAGTATCAAAGTCGAAGAAGCGATCACCGCCAGCGTCGGACATGGCGGTTATCAGTTGATTGGCGTTGGCTTCTTTGCCGTGATGGGCTTCGTGCTGTTCACGTTAGCCAGACGCAAATAATCGGCAGTTCAAACCCAATTGATCGACGTTGACTCGCACTAGTTCCACCAAGATTCGCATCGAAGCATTGGAAAACTAGTGCGAAGTCGTATCAAGTTCTTGGCGTCACTTCTTCTTGGTCACAGTCGCCATACCAACATCGATGTATTGGCCGCCGCCGGTTTGATGGCAGTGAACTGCGATGCGATTTTTACCCGGCCTGAATAACGCTTTCGCTTCGGCGGACAGCGGACGTAGATCGTACTGGACGCTGTAACCGGAGAACTTTGCGGCAAGTTGACCATTGATGTAGATCTCGGTGTCCTCATCGTGATGCAAGAACCACTGCAGTTGCGGAATGACTTCGCCGCTAATTTCGATATCGCGGACCAGCCAAATGTCTGCTGATGACCAAAGCGTATTGATCGTTGCACTGGGCGTTCCCTCGGTACCAAAACCGGACTTGCCGCTCGTCCATGATGCAGCGTCAAAGTTTGCCGAGTTCCAATTCGCGGCTGGTTGAGTGGTCGTATATTGCCAAAGTGCTGGCGCGGAAGTTGCCGTTTTCACCACTTCAGTAACAATCGGCAGCTTCGGCATCGGTGCCCAGTTCGCTGCCTTGGTAACGTCTCGCGAAGCCCATTTCGACCAAACTGCTTTGTCGTAAAGCATCTGCAGGAAAACACCACCGACGACTGGCCGCGCCGTGAAGCCCACTTTCTTCGCACTCTTTGTCTCGTACCAATCGGTCAGCGGCGAACGATCCGGCGTCTCATTGATAAACTTCATCACTGGCTTCAGTAACGCATCGAAATCTTCGCGGTTCTGAGTAAGTGTGGCTGTCCAAGTAATCCAATCCAACTTGGTATAGGTCGCGCGATTATCGAGCGCCAATCCATACTCACCTTGATGCTTGCGATAGTAGGCTAACTCTTTCTCAGCCACCGATGCAGGAAAGATGTTCAAACCGAGTATCCGATCCCACACAATGTTATATTTCTGACTCCAACTGCCGCTAGCATCAAATGCTAAGCGGAAGTGGTCACCGTCGTCGGCTGATTCGATCCAACGTTTTGCAAAAGTCCGAGCGAGCTCGAGCGATTGCTTTCCTTTCTCCATTTCACCGCGCATCTCACACAGACGACCGTACGCACCGATCGCACAAATCGCTTTGGCACTCAAGTTAACGTTGTGTGCCATGTGACCAGCGAAATCGTCCGTACACAACTGGTTCTCCGGATCGAATCCTTTGCTCTTCAAGTACTCCGCCCACTGCTCGATCTGCTTCCAGTACAGATTCGCAAAGCTCGGGTTGCCTTCCATCTCGGCAACGGCGGTGATCAACAGCAACAAATTGCCGCACTCTTCGACAGGCATCTGATTGTCAGCGGAACGTTCGCCGCCGCCATAAACTTGACCATTTGCGAGCGGGTATTGCCCGAGATCGTGTGGCGCGAATGGAAACTTCCAACGCTCACTGGCTGCGTAGTTCATGAATGGAACCAAAAACGACTTCGCAAGCGATGGACCGAACAGCAAGAATTGCGGCGCCATCGGATAGAAGACATCCGATGTGGCGATGCAACCGTTGGAGTGATTCTCTTTCGAAAATTGAAGCGGTTGGCCATTCGCGTCCGCAACGAATTTGCCCGCTGCAAAACATTGGCGATAACAGAGCGCCCCCAAATTCGCATAGTCATCACCGCCCGCCTTGCGCAAGTCATCCATCAACTCCCGATCAAACTCGGCGCAGCGAACAACGAATTCGTTATAACGCTTAGCCGCAGCTTGCAACAGATCGCTCGCCTCCCAACCGTCGCGCCGCCAATACGGCCGCAAGTTCTCCTTCATATACTGAATCGAATACTCATCGTCGTACGCAACTAGTAACCACCGCGACACGCCTTTTGAGTCGACTGTGTCCAAGTTGAATCTCAATTGATGGTTTTGCCACTCGGGTTTTTGTTCGACCGGCGAAGCGATGTAAAGATGTCCCCAATCGATCCGCAAATCATCGCCGCTACGATTCAGCACATCTTGCGACTCACTTCCCACTGCGATGGTCGACAAGCCAGGGATCTTTGGCGTCGACCAAACTGTCGCTTGCTTCGCATCGTTGACCGCAATCTCGGAGGATGCTTCGAAACTTAGCGAAACGTCGTGCGTTCTTTGGTCAGTGCTGCGTGCGAAATAGCTAACGTAAGTAACCGGCCACGAAAGCAGATCGATGCTCTCAGGCAAAGCGGGCGTCATGAACGTTAACGTCAATGCAACGCCCGCGGATTCAAATTCGTAAATTGTTCGGGTCGGCAATATCGATACGCGCGTTTGGTTCATTTTCTGTTGGTCAGCGGGCGCGCTACCGATCAGTCGATACGCTGTTCCATCAATCGTGATGGAACTCATCAAACGATGCGGCTTTCCTGTCCAGTGCGTCGTGTCGGCTTCGTTCAGACGGTCCGCTGGCGACCAGATGCTGAAGTACGGATCGCAGGTCACAAGCGGTACCGCCGGGGCTCGTAAAGTCGACTGAGCTTGTACTGATGACGCTGTAACAAGCGAGAACGCGAGCAATGCCGTTATCGCTGATGGTGATACTAAAAATCGCAAGGAACCTATCTCCGCTAAGAGTTTGAAAGTGAGAACGATACGTGAGAAAGAAGTAGGCAATGAAAGGGCCGCGAGTTAAGAACACGCTTCCGATCAGTGTTTCGCAGCTCAGCGCCAGGCTGATCGCAACTCATGCACTTCCAACAAACTGATCTTGGCAGTACCGCCGCGTGCTTCAAGGAACAATCGCTGGTTATCGGCTTTTGTATTGAACGGCAACGGCACGTAACAAAGCCCGTCGCTCGCAAAGACCTCAACGCCAGTGCGGTCGCAGTAAATGATCAGGCGTTGTTTGCCTTCACGCAGCGGGGCAGTCACATTGCGATCATCGACTCGCAACTGTTGTGATTGCGGCTGGTAGACGATCATCACGTCGCGCACATTCAGTACAACTTCGCTAGCATCGCCGGGCTCGAATTCCATGCGTATTTCAACCAGTTCGCTACGAATCGCGTCCAGTGGGTTTGCATCGCTGGGGCTGAGTTCCATTGCATCGAAGCGATGCGACTCGGATCGCAGCGACTGAAGTACCTTCACTGGCGTCCACGTCATTCGCGGTCCAGCCGCCGTACTCGTCAGTCGAAGCTCCAATGGGATCGTCATGCTCTGATTGAAACTCATTCCGCGAGTTTCCGTCTGCCACCAACCGATTTGAATGCGGCGTCCGTCACTCTCAGGTATGTTGCTGAAAGTTTGCGGAGCATAAAATCCGCGTCCCAGTTGGCCTGTGATTTTGCTTTGCTCCGGCGTGAATCGCTGACCGTCGAAAGCTCCGATCGCGTAATTGCTATCAGCGCCCAACAGCACCCATTTTTTATTAGTCCGATCGCCATCAACAGCCAGTTCGAAAAAATCCGGACATTCATACAGGTAGCGTTCGCCTGGCGCGTCCCCCTCAGTGATGCTTGCCAGCGTCCAATCTCGCAAATTCGGTGACGTAAAGAAGTGAACTGTGTGCTTGCCCTGCCATTCAACGTACAACACCATGACCCAGCGCTTTGTCGGTTCATGCCAGATCACTTTCGGATCGCGATTGCCGCCGGTCACCTGTTCAATGACTGGATTGCCTTTGTACTTTGTGAAGTTGCGGCCATCGGTACTGTATGCGATCGCTTGAACCGTGGGATTTCCTGCGGCGGTGTACAGCAGAACCAACGGCGGATGCTCCTTCGAACCAAACCCGCTAGTATTGTCCCAGTCGACCACCGCACTGCCACTAAACATCGGTCCCATTTCGTCGGGCAACAATTCATCGCGTAGTACTTGCCAATGCACCATGTCTTTGCTGACCGCGTGTCCCCAGTGCATATTGCCCCAACCCCAGCCGTAAGGATTGTGCTGGAAGAACAAGTGATATTCGCCGTTGTAAAACACCATTCCATTCGGATCATTGTTCCATCCGCGGCGCGGCGAGAAATGAAACTGCCCTCGCAGTGCTTCGCCATACAGAGTCTCGGCACCCTTCAGTTCATCGCTTTGTTCAATCGTGCTGAGCGCTGCGGAGGTCTCGGACAATTTGTCGACTCGCAATGTCAGCGACCTGCCTTTCCACAAGCTCACGTCCATCTGCGCCCACCAATCGGGCTTGTCATCGGCCAATTCGATATCGTTGCGCACAACCTGTTCGCCGTCGACCAGCAAAGTGACTTTGCGCTTCGGTGCTCCGTTGCGAATCGGAATATGTAGGTAGCGAGCAGATGCGGTGAAGTGACGTTCAACGTTGGCTAGTGCGCCTGCGGGTCGCGAGTCCGTTTGAACAATCTGATCGACGTTGATATGTCCCCAACCGCCAGTTGCTTCATCAATGATTCGTAGTTCAGCGACTCTACCCGTGAGCTCGGCGACATCCCACGACGCTGGTTCAAGCGCTTCGCTTCCGCCTGGAGCGTCGTTAAGTCCCGTCGCGCTGCGGACAACTTTGCCATCGATCAACAATTGCACCGCGAGTTTTTCTTCGTCCTTACCACCGCCGATGAGAAAGGCGATGAAATTTCGATCGATGCGAAACTGAGGCGAACCTAGACATCCCGTCGAAGCGTCGCCGCCCGCGAACGAATTGACTAGTCCTTTTCCTTGATAGCCCTCGACCGGCATCTGCCCAGCCAGTTTTCCCTGCGCAGGTCCAGTTCCGAAAGCGCTACCCGTGACCGTCCAGCCTCCGTAATCTGTGCCTTCGAAATCGGCGATCAAAATATCGTCGGCAGTGCAATGGGAGTGTCCTGATGTTACCGCGATCATGGAAACCGTCAGGAGAAGTGTTTGCAGGTGGTTCATGTTTAGAGTCCAAGCGGTAGGGGTGAGAGGAGCGTCTATTGTGCATGAAAGCAGATCGAAAGGATTGTGGTAAGCTGCCAAAAACTGTTACAATCTGGCCATGCACTACACTCAATTTCAATCCCAGTTTGTCGCGCAACTTGCCGAGCCTTTGGCATTGCGGACCATTTTCGAGTACCTGCCCGAGATCTCCTTTTTTGTGAAAGATCGCCAAGGCCGAATTGTTGCCGTCAGCACTTCGGTATTGGAGCGACTAGTGCAGCGTCACAGCTTGGAATTAGGGTTGGTAAATTGAGCGTTTTAAGCGAAGCTGATGGGAACCACGGAGGGATCCCATGCAAAAGAAGTATATTGTTCGGTTGAGCGATGACGAACGTGTTGAGCTAACCA
>JBGSJB010000336.1:0-1685 GCA_041742175.1 Pirellulaceae bacterium | reverse complement strand
TCATCGATCAATTTGAATTCTTGGTCGACGATGTACACGACACTCAGCGTCTCTGAGTCTTGTCCGTGTTGACGAATGTGATCGAGTACGTGTTGCACAGACCAGTGTGGTAGAACGGCGACGAAGTGCGGTGTCATCAATCTGCCGACACTGTCTTCCGGATAAGTCAACAGAGACTCGGCGATCAATCGCTGCTCGTCGGTCAGCAGGTCAAGCAATCGTTCGCGCTCGGAATCATCCAGTTCTTCCAAGATCGCGGTTCGATCGTCATCCGCCAATTCATTGAGCAGCGATCGAACGGAGTCAGCTGGTAACGCTCCGAGCAGGTGTATTTGCGAGCGACGATCAAGGTACTCGAAGACGCGTGCCCGTTGCGGCCCCGACATCATTCGCATACCTGCCAAATCTTCTTCGTCGGTTAGTTCCTCAAACAACTCAACGACGTCAGCAGGCGACCAACGATTCAACAGCTCGCTGAGCGTTTGTTCATCGCCGTTTGCGATTAAGTCTCGAACCTCCGGTAGCAACAATTTCCCAAGCATAGGCTATACCACCGCGATTCAGAGATTTGCAAGCTGGTTTAAATCATGGCGTGCAACATTTGCAAGTCGTCAGACTTCGACACCATTGAAACTGTGAATGGAAGTGATCGGCTGTCGGACGCGGCGTGGCCCGGTGCGGTTGCCGAACCTGCATTGTTACCATCAGCTCGCCGGATCGAACAGGCTTAATGAGCTCAATCGACATTATTTTTCGAGTATCAGCATGACGACTGCTTGTTGATCGTTCGGTGTTGATACGGCGATCATTCAATGAAGTCCGACGGTGCACAGGATAACCAAAGTGGAACTTCGGTGAGTTGGGGTGCGCTACCGCGGGATAGTTGCGCGTATTGTTTCGTTAGCCTCTGGTATTCTGTGCTGCGATAGAACGCTACTCGGAGCCGGAGGAGAAGTTGGACCACGGATGACATGGTGGTCCCACGGATGACATGGTGGTCCCACGGATGACATGGTGGTCCCACGGATGAAGACAGGGGTCCTACGGATGAATACAGTCGAGGCTGTTTCACTTCAGAACACACAGTGATCTTAGGGTTGTGCCACGCCATACAAAACGGTCCGAAGTCAAACGATGTGCTAGGTGCCTTCATCGACTTCGATGGCGAAAGGTTCCATCACTTTCGTATTCCGCTCGACTGCAACTACGATTGTTCGCTGATGCGAGCCGTCGCGCGACGTCGCCAGAGCTGGGAGTACTTGGCGTCGATCTGGGAATGGCAATCGAACGACAAACGTTCCGTCAGGTCGCAGTTTCACAGGTTCACCGCTCAGCGTCACATAGCCATCCGGCACTGTGGATCCGAAAGCGACTAGTTCGACATCCATTTCGAAATGGAATCCACCGCGACGGCGATAAGGCGCATCGGCTCCGGCACCGAACTGCGCGAACGCTGGAGCGCCGACTGTTTTGTGAAGTCGATCTTCCATCATCTCCTTCAAGTCTGCGGTGTCATGCTCCGAATGATACCCGCCACTCATCGCGTAGACATGTTCGAAGTTCTCGCCCATGTCGGTCCAATGTTGATCGACTGCTTCGGGGCTGCCCGCGCCGGGGGCTTCGACGATATTGCTTTCAGCGATCGTATGGAACCGACCGCCCGCGCCGAGATAACCGATCATCGC
>JBGSJB010000335.1:0-7421 GCA_041742175.1 Pirellulaceae bacterium | reverse complement strand
AGAGTGAATATGGATTACTACATCGCTTGGTTGATTCCGCTTGGGCCGTTGGTCGCGGCGGTTATTGGAAGCGTGATCGCTTACTTGAATCCGCGCGCCAGTTTCGCGCATGTGATCACTTGGATTGGATTGACTGTTTCTGCGTGTGCATCGCTTTACTGTGTACTTCGAATCGATGCGGTAAACGGAGTGATTGCGGGCGGTTATAACTGGCTCGACTTTGCGAACATGCGTGTTCCGATATCCTTGCAACTGGATGCAACCAGTTTGGTGCAGATATGTGTGGTGACGGTCGTCGGTACGCTCGTTTCGTATTATTCGGCGGGCTACATGCACGGCGACAAAGCCTACGCGAGATTCTTTGCGATTTTCAGTGCGTTCGTGTTCTGCATGACGATGTTAGTGCTCGCCGACAATTTGCTGGTGCTGTACATGTTCTGGGAAGGCGTGGGTCTGTGCAGTTATCTGATGATTGGTTTTTGGTTCGAGCGACCTTCGGCGGCTAAGGCTGCGTTGAAAGCGTTTGTGATCAATCGGTTGGCCGATACAGGATTCTTGTTTGGAATTCTGCTGTTGTGGGTCGGCATCGGTCAGGTCACGCCTGACGCGGGCGTTATCACTCGCTTGGAATACAAAGTGATTTTTGAAGCGTTGCCGTCGCTGGCTGCGTCGAACCCCGATCTGCTTTTCGGAGTTGCAGCGATGTTGCTGCTGGGGGCGATCGGCAAGTCGGCTCAGTTCCCGCTGCACATCTGGTTGCCCGACGCGATGGAAGGTCCAACTCCCGTCAGCGCTTTGATCCATGCGGCGACGATGGTTACGGCTGGGGTGTATCTGATGTGTCGCATGTCACCGCTGTTGGTCTTGGCACCTGGGGTGTTGGTGTTCGCAGGTTGGTTGGGAGCGATCACGGCGATTCTGGCGGCATCGATCGCGTTGTTCCAGGATGATTTGAAACGTGTATTAGCGTACTCAACAGTAAGTCAGCTTGGTTACATGTTCATGGCGATCAGTTGCGGCGCGGTTGCGGATTTGATGCCGCTGGCTGTGGCGGCGGCTTTGTTCCATGTGGCAACGCATGCGTTTTTCAAAGCTCTGTTGTTCTTGTCGGCGGGCAATGTGATGCACGCGATGGGCGATGTCATCAACATGCGTCAGTTGAGCGGTCTGAAAGGTGTATTGCCTAAGACCCACATACTTTTCTTGATTGGCGGCGCTGCTTTGGCTGGACTTCCGTTGCTTTCAGGATTCTGGAGTAAGGACGGAATTCTTGGTTTGCTTGTCGATGCACAACATGACTCACCGTACGCGATTTCGTTTCAAGCCTTCTTCGTTGTCGGTTTGGTTACCGCAGGTTTAACGGCGGTGTACACAAGTCGAGCCTACTACCACACATTTCAAGGCAAACCTGTTTTCCCGAAAGAGGCTGGTGACCATCCGCATGAAGCGACTACTGCGGTGTTAATTCCACTGGCTGTGTTGGCAGTTGGAAGTTTGATTCTGGGAGCGGCGATTGGTCCAACTGGGATCTTAGGCAAGTACCTGCATGAGATCCACTACTTGGTGGTGGCTGAGCATGCAGAGCATCATGTTTGGGTGATGGTAGCTAGTGCAGTCGTGGCTGTCGTTGGCGTGGTAATCGGTTGTTTGTCGGCGGCTCAAGCGTGGACCTTCCGTTCGGCTGGTGAAGTTGGGCGCAGTTTTTCATCGGCGGGCAAAAGTCGTTTTTACATGGACGAGATGTTAGCGGCGGTTGTTGTACGGCCGGCTGAGTTCGTTGCAGCTCGATTGAGTGAATTAGATTTTCAAGGTGTTGACGGATTGTGGCGGAGTATTGTGGCGCTGCCGCAGAAGGCTGGTTGGGCGTTCAGCTTTATGCAGCGGGGGCAGTTGGGTGGCTATTCGTTGTTGATGGCGATTGGGCTCGTTGCGTACCTCTTGCTGCTTTCGTTTGGCGGATAGGACGAGATCGATGTTGATGTTGGCGTTGATTGGGATTCCCTTGATCGGAGGCGCGGTGCTGTTGGCTCTGCGCGCCAGCGGGTTGGCTGACAGTGTTCGGGAGTCGCTTGCGACTTTGCTCGCCGCGGTCGCGTTGGTAATCGGTTGCCTTTGCACCTATCAGGTTAGTCAAAAGACGGTCGAGAATGCGGCAAGCGTTGCGCCGCGAATCGAGTATGCACCCGCTTGGTTTCATGTGAACTTGCCCGCCGCCTTGGCAACGAACGCTGATGGTTGGCAATTGAGCGTCGGGCTCGATGGTATCGGGGCTGCGATGGTCCTGTTGACTTTGATCGTCACGGTTTCCGTTTTGATAATTGCTCGCAGCACCGTTGAAAGTAATCGCGGTGACTATGCGTCGTGGATTTTGATTGCGAGTGGCGGGCTGCTGTTAGTGTTTTCTTCGATGGACTTGTTGCTGTTCTACATCGGATTTGAAATCACTTTGATTCCGCTGTTCGCGATGATCGCAGGCTGGGGTAACGCTGATGGCCCAGCCGCTGCAAAACGATTTACCCTGTACACGTTGGTGGGCAGTATTCCAATGGTGCTTGGACTGTTCGGCATTAGCAATCTTTACAGCGGCGAGAGTGGTTGGACCGTGCATATGCCGACTTTAGCGACTCAAGCAGCAGCGATGACGTTGTCGACTGAGCAGACGAACCTGCAATTGTGGGTCTTCTTGTTGTTGGTACTTGGTCTAGGCATTAAGACAGCGATCATACCGTTACACACTTGGTTGCCTGGCACCTACGCCGCGGCGCATCCGACGACGACCGCATTCCTTGCAGCGGTGGTTTTGAAGATGGGTCTATTCGGTTTCGTGCGGTTAGTTCTGCCATTCACGGTGCAAGCATGCGAAACGTTGGGGCCGGGTATTTTCGGTTGGCTGGGCGCGATTGCGATCGTAGCTGGAGCTCTAATTGCCCTCGCGCAGAAAGATCTCAGCCTGATGTTCGCGTACAGCAGCCTGTCGCACGTAGGCTTTATCACGATCGGGTTGTTCTCGCTGAGCCGCGAAGGGATTGGCGGAGCGACGTTGCAGATGTTCAATCATGGTATCACGACGGTGGCTATGTTCTTGTTGCTGGCTTGCATGTTGCTGCGACGTCCAAACTTGCGTATTGATGAAGAAGCGAGCGGCATGTCGACTCAGTTCCCACGCCTTGGTTTCTTTACTGTGTTCTTCATCACTGCTGCCGCTGGAATGCCGGGTCTGAATAACTTTGTCGGAGAGTTGCTAACCTTATCCGGAATGATGGCTCAGCGATCGGTGATCGCCAGCCTAGCAGTATTGGGTGTCGTGCTTGGTGCGTGGTATTCGTTTCGGATGTTGCAATATGTGCTCTTCGGTACAGTCGAGAAAAGTCGTTCGAAGAATCGATCGTCCAGTAGCCCGGGCGCTGTTACTACGGATCTGCCGCTTGAACACAAAGCTGTATTCGCTTCGCTGGCAGCGATTTGTTTGTTCATTGGCGTAATGCCGAACATGGCGCTTGGATTATTCAAGTCAGATGTAAATGTGATCGCAAGTGCGTTTGGAAGAGCTCCATCGACGGCTGAGTCGGCGCAGTTGTTGGATGCTGGTTTGAAGACGATAACCATGGCCGCGAAAGAAGTTCCCGCAAACAGTCCAGCGGAGATGTCGATTCGAATGGAAGTAGAAGAATGAACCCTTCGGAAATTTTAGAACAGATTCGAATCGTCTTCCCAGCTAACATTCTGTTGTTGGCTGGTGTGCTGGTGTTGACGCTGGGGCTTTTCAACCAGTTGGTATCGCTGCGCGGCTTGTTGGGTGGCGTGACGCTCGTTAGCTTACTCTTGGCAGGTGCCTCGCTGTATTACACCGCGCCTGCTGACGCTCCGCCCTTTTCGTTGTTCGAGTGCGATCGCTTGTTCATTACAGCGAGTTGGTTGACGTTGCTCGGTGGCGGTTTAGTGGTCTTGGTCGGTTGGGATTATGTTCCAGCGCGGCATGTTTCCGAGTACTACAGTTGCGTGTTGTTCATGTTATCGGGGTTGATGTATACAGCGGCGGCTGTTGATCTAACGTCGCTGTTCTTGGGTCTGGAATTGATTAGTATTCCGACTACGGTTTTACTGGGTGTGGTGAGTTCCAAGAACGCCGGACGCGAAGCGACTTTGAAGTACTTCACGTTGAGCGCATTTGCGTCAGCAATATTTTTGTTCGGATGCTCGTACTTGTACGGGGCTGCTGGTAGCACTTCGCTTGAGGCGATCCTATCCAACGAAAACAATTTAGGTTTGACTCGCATCGGGTTGGCGATTGCGGTTTGTAGTTTGTTCTTTCGGTTGACGGCGGTTCCATTCCACTTCTACGCTCCTGATGTTTTCGCTGGGGCTAGTTTGGCGGTTGTTGGCGGTTTATCGTTCTTGCCTAAGCTCGCAGGCATTGTAGTTATCTACAAGTTGATGGTTGGGTCCACGCCAAACTTTGAAGCCGCGCTCGCAGTGGTGCCGTTGCTGCTAGTTGGCGCAGTGGTTACGATGACTTTGGGCAATTGCGCGGCGCTCCGACAGACTTCGATACGTCGCGTGCTGGCTTACTCCGGTATCGCACACAGCGGTTACTTAATGGTTGGGTTGGCTTGCACAGTGATCTTGGCACAAGGTGCAGCGATCTTGACCGATTACTTGGCTGCTTATGCGGTGATGACTTTGGCGCTGTTCGCGGTGCTGACCGCCATCGAACCTCCGCAGTCAGCGAACGATGACGATAGTTTGAAACTTTTCAATGGTTTATATCAACGCAGTCCGCTCTTGGCGATTGCTGCCACGATTGCGTTGCTGAGCCAGATTGGGTTGCCGCCGACCGCAGGTTTTTGGGCCAAGCTGCAAGTGTTTGCGTCGGCGATAGGTGCGAATCGATTCGATTTCCAGGTGGTAGCATTCATCATGGCGATCAATGCGGCGATCGGCGCAGTGGTTTACCTGTCTTTGGTTTCGCGGATGTTCGCAGTGCCCGATGCGTATCCGGCCGCGATTCGTCCAGCAGGAACAGCACCCGCGTTGGCCTGCCTGGGTTGCTCGCTGCTGACCATTCTGTGGTTCTTCTTTCCGTGAGCTCTAGCTAACGCTCTTTCGAATTTAAGCTTGGGTGCCACCGGTGGCACCCAATGCCAACAACGCTAACGTTAGCTGTTGACAAAGCACTAAAGCGGCCGGCTGCTAATTCAAAAGCGATAGAGTGCGTTTCTGCCGCGCGCTCTGATACGCTGTGTCGACCATTCGCTGGCCCAGCCGGCTTAGCTCGAGCGACAACGGTCCTTCGACTGGTCGTTGATTCTGAAGGCAATGAACAAAGTACTGCACCGGGTTTTGGTGCGGTGCATCGATTTGATCTGCTGGCACCGATATACCACCTGGGTTTTGGCGATCTTGGATGAGTAGCATGCTCTCGTAATCGTAGGAGCTGATTGTTCCTTGCGTACCGACTAGCACGAATCCGCATTTGGGTTGTGGTTGATGAACCCACGGATCCGTAAAGGTGCCCCAGCGAGTTTCGAATTTACTGATGCCGAACGCATAACGAGCGATTGTTATGGAGTGTTCGTCGACTTCGAGTCCCGTGGGTTCATCGTAGACCGAGGTGACTTCGATGGGTTCGCGTCCGTTCAAGAACCAAGAGCCGAGTGTGACGCCGTAACCGAGATAGTCGAGCAGTGAGCCGCCGCCACGCTCGCGGCTATAAAACCAACTGCAGGGTTTCTCACGTGCAACAACTTCGGCAGTCATTTCGAGCTTGCCAGCGGTATGCCACAGCGGACCTCGATTGCCGTTGTAGTAGTGAACTTCGATCACTTCACCGATTCTGCCTTCACCGATTAATCGCTTAGCCGTGCGATGGCTGGGTACCCAAACCAGTGGCCAGTTCACGGCGAGCGGCACGTGGTAGCGGTGACTGGCTGTGATGATGCGATCTGCGTCCGCTAACGAGGCTGCCAGCGGTTTCTCGAGCAGCAACGGGATACCGTGCGGAGCCAAGCGTTCGACCCAGACTGCATGGTCGCCGGTCGATGGGCAGAGGATGATAAGATTGGGGCGAGACGAGTCGATGCACTTTTGCCAGTCATCGAACAGTTGATTGTCCGCAAGTCGCAAATCGGCCTGAGCAGCGAGCATCCGGTCGCGCTGTGGATCGCAAATGCCGACAACTTCGCAATCCGGATGCGCCTGGGCCATCCGCAAGTTGTCGCCCATGTGCATGTGTTCGAACGAGATTCCGACAACTCGCAATTTCATCGCTTCCTGCCACTATCGAATCGATTGGTTAATTGCCTTCTGTGGAAGGCTTGGCAGCATTATTGCCTGCGGCACCTTCTGCCCCAGCTGCATTGTCGCCAGTTGCATTGTCGCCAGCTGCATTGTCGCCAGTTGCATTGTCGCCAGCGGCGTTGTCATCTGGAGCGTCGCCTTCCGGTTGGTTGGGAGCCTCTTTCAGATCATCTTTTTCAACTTGATATTTTGGATACTGAGCGGCCAGTGCGGGGACTTCGCGAACAAGGTCCATGATGCTTTCAATCGGTTTCTTGGATTGAGCAAGCAGCGAATTCATTGTCGTGATTTTTAATGAATCGTTGACTCGGGTTTGCAAGGACTCAACGGATTTCAGCAGATCGCTGGCTGGTTCCGAGACGGCAGCGGGCAGACCCAAATCGATGAGGCCTTTGGCGGTAGCTGAAACCGGGCGTCCACCTTTGATTTGTTTCGCGTCGAGCGCGACGTGAGCTGTTTGCAGAATTTGGTTGACGTATCGGCGCGTCATCCGCACTTCCCAAGGTTGGGTTTCAAGTGGTTTTGGCTTAGGGCCGCCCATACCGCCCATCCCCATTCCGCTACCGCCGCCCATCCCCATTCCCATTCCCATACCGCCCTCACCCATGCCCATTCCCATTCCCATCCCGCCGTCGCCCATGCCCTCACCCATTCCATCTCCCATTCCCATGCCACCCATGCCACCCATGCCACCCATGCCACCCATGCTTCCTCCAGCCATGGCACCGGACTTCATGTTGAGCGTGTCTTCTTCGCGTTCGTACCACATGACGAGCTGCTGTTCGAGCAACTGGGCAAGACCGATGAAATACTGGGTCTTTTTCTCGTCAGTGAGTTTGCTGGTGTCGACGCGAGGCAAATAGTCGGCTGCGGCTAAGCGCACACTTGGCAGTTCCTTGTCGTTCAGCAAGCGGGCGATCGCTGGGTTGACTGCGTGCGCGGCTCCCAGGGAGGTAAGCACATCGAAGCTGCGGCGGACCATCCATGCATGGCCCTTTACGTCGAGCGATGACTTAGGTTCCGAGGAAACGATCACGGTCATCGCTTTGGCTAGTCCGTCAGCGTAAGCAGGTGTGAGTTTAGTAAACCGTGCATGGCGATTGAGACCAAACAAAGCGATCGCA
>JBGSJB010000334.1:0-5974 GCA_041742175.1 Pirellulaceae bacterium | reverse complement strand
GGCGAAGTCATGGCGCTGCGTGCCGAAGTTGAGGAACTTCGGACGTTGCTGGCCGCGTTGGAAGAAAGGGTAACTCGACTCGAGAGCTAGGTGCGGAACAAGATGATGCTGACACGCTTAAAGGCATTGACGCTGCTCTCCGAATGCACGGGCGACGACATCTGGTCAGTTGAGCATTGTCGTTTGCGCGGAGTTCCCGAAGACTGGATTGATGATTTAGTGGACTGCTTTGAATCGGGTTTCGAGCGCAGCAGCCACACCATTTTCGTGCGCGACAGGATCGTCAGTCAGTACCACGGCTTAAGAGATATTGACTTGGCGCTGAAGCTCGGGGAGTTTCTCGGGGTGGACATCGATTCACTAACGGCGACCTCTGCAACGCGAGCGCGGTTGGTGATCGCGATTCGACAGGCGATCGAAGAGGAATAGGCAGAAGCTACGAACTGCTGCCTATATGAAGAGTAAGCGGACGAGCAAAGGCGAGTGCTACGTTACATCTTAATTTGAGGGTGGCATTTGTAGGACGGACTTTCTAGTCCGTCAGCGTCAAAAATAGACGTCGCAGGAAAGCCGTCCTACCCTAATGTTTAGCTGTAACGCTGCACTAGTCCGCCCAAAGGCTGTTCTTATTCATGTAGTCGAGTCCATGAGAGAGACGCTTCTACTTTGAAAGCTGGCTTGGACCCTAGTACTCGATATTAATAACTTCGCCGCCTGCAGCAGTTCCCATTGCGTTCCAACTGACATAGTCGACTGTATCCGAGATGAATGAAACGTGTCCGTCGCAAAATACAGTCTGGACGCCACCGGTATGCAGACTGCGAAGTCCCATCATGCGCGGTCGGCTGGCGGTGGTGGAAGTAGTGCAAGGCATGCGCGGGTTGGTCAGCGCAACGCAGATACCACCTGTGATCACATCCGGCGCGCTCGTGTTGGGTGCCATGTAAGTAACGAAGCCGGACGCGCCTCCCCACCAAGTGAATCCGCGAAGATCGTTCCGCCGGCCTTGAAGAACTTCGCCAGCCATCAGCGTGCTACTTGTTCCATCGGTAATAGTGGCCAGCGCCATGTGCCTACCGTAAATGCGTGTAAAAGTAAGTGCTTCGGTTGCGTTTACCGGTCCATCATCCGACGTTGATCCTGTGTAAGCGCTAAATGGGGCACCGAGGAAGTTAATTGGTGGTGTGAGGGGGATCGCTGTCTGGAAGAAGCTGGTATTTCCATAATTGACGGCGTAGTTGTGGCTGGTAATTCCCGCCAAAGTTGCACTCGTACCGATCGGAGCGTTCGGCGTATCGCTAGGGCAAGTGAGCGTTGGGATGCGTGCGCTTGCAACTGGACGATTGACTGCAGCGGAGTATCGCGGCCCTGGGTCGGCACCTCCAGAGTTTTGGTAGATGTTGTAAAGCGTTGATTGTTCCATGTAAGGCAGCACGGCGACTTGCCATGTTCCCCAACAGCAACCGTAGCGACCGACACCGCCGGGCAATTTTTTGTAGGTGCTTTCGTAATTCAGCACAGCCAAGCCCAGTTGTTTCAAATTGTTGGAGCATTGCATACGGCGAGCGGCTTCACGTGCCGCTTGAACTGCTGGTAGGAGTAGTCCTACCAGAATGCCGATGATGGCGATAACTACCAGCAGTTCAACTAGAGTAAACCCGCGATCTCTTTGTCTCATCGAAAAACTCCTTAAAACACAGAATCTGACGTACAAGAAAGAAACGCCAAAAGGCGATTGATCTACTGGATACTCCAATCAAAGACATTGGGTTCTTTGTCCTTAACTTCCACTTCGACCTTTGAGGCGGTGTTGTATTCCTTGGGAATCCGGTCTTTGGAAACATAGTTTCCAGTCGGTCCAGGAAGCCCCTCAGGATTATTCGGATCGATGTTGTCGCCGGAACTGATGACCACTTTGTACTTGCCCGGTGCCAGGCCAGCCTCGGCGAGAATCTTGTACTCACCGTTCGTAATCACGCAGGCTTCCATCGTGGTAGGCACGCCGCCTTGCGCCGCGCTGAGCGGGTGAAACTCGATTATTCCGCTGTCGAGTGGAGCGCCCTTGAATAGGATCTTCCCTGAAACCTCACGTCGGGGGTTGGCGTCACCACAGCCGCTCAAGAACACGATTCCTAGCAGGCTTAATAAACCGGGTAGCCTAAAACGCCTGAAGTTTGGAGCGTTTGTGTGCATCAATTAATCCTCGAGTGAATGTGAACAACTAGTAAGGCAGGCGTAGCGGGACGCTTACCTATGATGAATACCGGCAGAAGTTGTTTTAGTAGAGCTTTGGGCGGGAATTGGTAGTTATGGATGAGGTTTGTAGTCAAGGGTGGGGTGCGTGCGGCCCAGATCCTTAGCAACGTAGGTTGCAGTTACCGAAGCAGGGGCGTAAGCACGAAGCGTGCCATCGTTAACAGAGCGTAATGATAGACCACACTGAATATGGAGTCTTTGTGAACAATGGAACTGGAAGGAACACAAAGGGATAGGGTGGGCTGTGTTCACTGCCAATGCGGCTAGACGGTCAAAGACGCGGAATCGCCCGCTTCGGCCGCTAAGATAGCGCCATTGCAACGACCTCGGGCAACGTTGCTTAAAAACCGTGCGATATTCACGCTGCCAAGGAAGCGTGCGCGGACTAGAAAGTCCGTCCTACAAACATGCCACCCTCAAGATGTCTCAAAATGTAACGTAGCGCTAGCGACCGGTGAGCGCTTCGGGTTTGTCTAGCACTAAGTAGTGACCATGGTCTGCTGTGAGTACGACTAGAGTGTCGTGCCAGCCGCCGTGGTTTTCGATCCATTCGGTGAGTGCTTTAAAGGCGGCGTCGCCGCTTTTTACCGCGCCGATGGAGCTGTCGATGTTGTTTGAGTGATTGGCCCAATCGACATCGCCGGCTTCGATCATTAGCCACCATTTGTCAGACTTGGATTGCAGGACGTTGACGGCGGTGATCGTCATTTCGCTCAACGTGACGTTTTCGGAGACGTCTTCCGGCGGGTAGAACTCAGCCTTGCTCGCATTATCATTGCCGACATTTTCAACAGGATCGAATTGTCCGTCAGCGGTGCGGAAAGGCAAGTGACCTGCGGTGGTTCCGAAGTAACCGAACAGTCGCTTGTTCTGTGCGATCGCTTTCTTCGCGGCTTCGGTCAGAACCTCCGGTCCTAATTCACCGCTGGTTCGCTGGGCAACGACATACTTGCCGCCTTGTTCCGAATCGATGGCGGCAAGATCCTGTGCCGTCAGGTAACGATTGCCGGGGACAAAGTTCATTCCTTGCGGGCCATCTTTGTCTTTCATGGCGCCAAAGCCGGCGCCGATTAGAACATCGACACCTGACAAACCGCCAGGATGATAGATCGAGGGTAAACCGATGAGGTCGCGTGTCAGGTCTTGGTAATCATCGCGGTGTACGTTGTTCGCATACGCACAAGCGGGCGTAGCATGACTAATTGGAACACTGGTGACGACACCGATCGCGAAGCCCTGTTCTTGAAGTGTACGGGCGATCGGAATCACTTCGCGTCCAAGCGGATCGACATTGATCGCATCATTGTAGGTTTTAATGCCGGTGGTCATCGAAGTGGCCGAGGCTGCCGAGTCCGTGTAGGCGTGTTTTGATGAGTCGCTGGTTGAGATCGGATACTTCGGATCAGTGATCGGTCCCCAGGGAGCTGGTCCGCAGAGAGCAGCGTTGTAGCCGCCACGAATTTTGCCATTGGGTGCTGTCACGATCTGCTTGTCGACATTGATGTTCGTGCCTTCGTTGTGGGGTGAGGTGACGATGAACCCGTAATCGGTCTGGGCGCCGCGGTAGTCTTGGAACCAGAGTCCTTCGCCGCGTCCCGAATCGTATTTGACGGCTCCGGTCTGATGGATCGCCGCGGCGCGGGTTGTTTGCCAGTCCATGCCATCGAAGACAAAGAGGACGATCCGCTTCTTCCCAGATTCGATAGCCATCGTTTGAATGCGACAGATGTCTGTTTGGTCGAAGTAGTCAGCTTGTGGATTAACGGTTTCGTCTGGGAGGTATCCGAACAGGTTTTCAACCGCATCCGCTCTTCGATAGACGCTGTTTTCGCCAGCTACGCTGCCGAAGTCACCGCCGAAAATGTACGCTGGCACCAAGCGGTTGCTGTGCGTTGTCCAGCTCGAGTACTTGTCTGGATTTGGTCCCCAGTGACCCCATGTACTTATGTTTGTCTTTACCGCTTGCGATTGCAACTCAGCGATGGGATCCGGCGTCTGGGCGGATGCAGTAAGTGTTAGCAAAGCGATTGCGAGGGCTGCAACAGTTAGCTTTGGCATGCGTCTGGCTTGCGGTTCGAGATTCGAATTGACAGATGGTCAAATACTGGCGAGGCGACTAATGGTAAACCGCTGTGAGAGAATTGCTATACCGTTGACGAATCTTAACAACTCCGTTTAGGCCGGTTTCCCGAGGCAGAAATTGGAGTTTCAAAGCATTCCGGATTCCAGATTCTGGTTCGGAGCTTTAGAATTAGCGGATTCGGAGTTCGGCGAGGGAACAAGTCGTTTCGCAAGTGCAGCGACGGACAGGCCAGCTCTGTATTCAATGCACTAACTCAGTTTGCAATACCGATCGGTAAATCATGTTCGAATCACTCCAAGAGGGGCTTCAGTCGGCCTTCAAATCGTTGCGCG
Source organism: Pirellulaceae bacterium (assembly GCA_041742175.1). Classification (GTDB taxonomy): domain Bacteria; phylum Planctomycetota; class Planctomycetia; order Pirellulales; family Pirellulaceae; genus Aureliella. The sequence continues at coordinate 1,303 of JBGSJB010000334.1, read as the reverse complement.
GCAAAGGCAAGCTGACTGAAGCGAACATGCGCGACGGATTGCAATTGGTTGAGCAAGCGATGATCGAAGCCGACGTGAGCTACTCGGTCATCCAGGACTTTATGGGTGGGGTTACGGAGCGCGCGGTGGGGCAAAAGGTCCTGCTGTCGCTCAAGCCGCAAGAAGAGTTGGTCAACATTGTCTACGAGCAGTTGGTCAATATCCTTGGGCCGGTCGATATTTCGATTCCGCTGAAGAAAGATGGCGTAACGATCCTGATGATGTGCGGTCTGCAAGGGTCGGGGAAAACGACGACTTGCGGCAAGCTTGCGCAATTACTGAAGGAGCAGAATGTTAAAGCGATGTTGGTTGCGGCTGACTTGCAACGTCCTGCGGCGATCGAGCAGTTGCATGTGATTGGTCGGTAGCTGGATGTGCCCGTTTACAGCGATTTGAGCTCGAAGGATCCGGTCAAGGTTTGCCGGGAAGGGATCGCAAAAGCGGCTGAGCTGGGTGCCGCGTTGGTGATCTTGGATACTGCGGGACGTTTGGCGATCGACGAAGAACTGATGCAGCAGTTGGCTGACATTGATCGCAAGGTGAATCCCGACCAAGTGTATTTGGTTGTGGACGGCATGACGGGCCAGGATGCGGTCAACTCGGCGTCCGCGTTCAACGAAGCGTTGGAGCTGGACGGCGTCATTATGACGAAGCTGGACGGCGACGCTCGCGGTGGTGCGTTGCTGAGCGTCAAGCATGTTACACAGGTTCCAATCAAGTTCATCGGAACTGGCGAACACCTGGATGCGCTGGAGCCGTTTCGTCCTGAGGGGATGGCGAGTCGAATTCTGCAGATGGGTGACATCGTCGCGGTGGCGCGTGAAGCTCACCGGATGATCGACGACAAAGAGCGTCAGAAGCTTGAAGAGCGCATGGCGGCTGGTCAGTTCACTTTGGAAGATTTTCGCGGGGTGCTCGAAAAAATCGCCAAGCCGGGGCTGATGCAAAAGATGATGGGATTGATGCCCGGAATGGGCGAATTCCGGAAAATGATGGACGGGACCGACACCGATGGTGAGGTCCGCAGGATGCTGGGCATGATCGACTCGATGACAATGGCCGAACGTCGCAATCCGAAAATCATCGACACGCAGCGCCGCAATCGAATTTCGAAAGGTGCTGGTGTGCAGCCGCAAGCGATCAGCGGCTTGATCAAGCAGTTTTCCATTATGGCTCCAATGATGCAAATGGCTGCGGGGACTGGAGTTAAGGATCGCATGCAATTGATGGAGCAAATGAAGCAAAGCATGATGAACGATCCGTC
>JBGSJB010000333.1:0-9031 GCA_041742175.1 Pirellulaceae bacterium | reverse complement strand
GACAATTTCGTAATTGCTGATGCGGTGAGGTTCGTTCGCGTCGCATAGGCCACAAGGTAAGATCATCGATTCCTGCTCAACGGCGATCACCTAAAAGGTGGTCGCCGTTTCTGTTTGGATGAGCTCGATTTAGGCTTTCGCCTGGAGCAACCGCCTCTTGTCCAACTGATGTACGCCGCATGCTCTTGTAGCGAAATAGATCCGTTGCAGGGTGTTTCGCTGGAGCCCTGAATGCACTTGCCGAAGTGGTGCGACATCTTTGCTGGGCTTGAAAACCCTAACCGAATCTTCACGAGCAATTCCTGGGAGCCGCCTGATTAATCGTTAATATAGGTTGACTTGCGCGGCAACCGCCTCTTTTGATTAGAAAACCCGCATTTTCAAAACCATACAAGGACCTTTACTGATGCGACTAGCTCTGACCAAGACTTATCGAACTCTCCTTTCCAGACTCATCGATAGCGCTGGAGGACAGTCGTCGAGAGGTTCAAAAGCAAGAGGCAGCCGCGCCGCTCAGAAGCAACGGCGCCGAAGATCTTTGATCGAAGCGCTTGAAAATCGACGGGTTCTTGCAGCAGATTTTGCAGCAGATTTCACGGGCTACGCTGGCGCAGGCTTCAGCCCAGGTGGGGCAACCGCTGGAACGTTGGACTCGAATGTTTGGTCGGGTCGTATGTCGACTTCGGTATCCGTCGATTTTGGTGGGACGGTGTCTCCGACTTCCATCTTGGCGGGCGGCACAACAAGGACAGCACTGACTGCAGTCACCGGTTTGCAGGCTTTCGACCTTGGTGGAAACCGTATGGTCGGAATCCAGCCCACTGGGAATACGTTCAGCAGTGCCACCAATGGTCACGTGACGCTGCGAGTGCAAAACGATGGAATTTTGGCCAATCAAGTTTCTGTCAGCTACGACGTATTTATCAACAACGATAGTCCGCGTGGTAATGACCTGCTCTTCTCTTATTCGACCGATGGAACGAACTTCACTCCAGTACCGTCTGCAACCTATAGGTCTACTGAAACTCCGGATTCGAACGGCTTAGTGTTTGTCCAAACAACGGTCGCGTTGGACGACGCTACAATCAGCGTAGAGCCAAATCAATTCTTCTATGTGCGTTGGGCCGGTGGCGATGTGGCAGGTGGTGCAACTGGGACTCGCGATGAGTTCGGGATCGATAACGTCAGTGTGACGCTTTCGGCAAGTTCGGCTCCGGTTGACTCGCCGTTTGTTTTGATTAACGAAATTCTGTTTGATACAGCCGGCGATGACACACCGAACGAGTACATCGAATTGCGCGGGCAATCAGGGACTGTTGTTCCTGCAAACACGTATCTTGTCAATGTTGAAGGCGACCGCGACTCTGGATTTGGTCCCGGAAAGATCTCGCAAATTTTTAACCTGTCCGGCTTGGCGTTTGGCACCAATGGTTTGCTGGTGCTCGCTCAAGATCAACCGAGCGGGGCCACGTACAACTTTGACGCCAATGCGAATGTTCTCATTAGCACGACTGATGATTTCGGAGGCTTCAGTTTCTTTCAGTCCGATAATTCAATCAACGAGCTTGAGAACGCAACCACAACCTTTTTGTTGATCACAGCGCCCACCGCACCAGCGTTAACCGACGATGTTGACAGTTTAGACTTCGGCACTCTCGATGGGCCTGCATCAAATTGGACCATCCGCGATAGTGTGGCGGTTAGCGACGGCGGCGGTGACGAGTCTGGTTCCGATCTCGTCTATTCGCCTGTTGTTTTCACCTACTTCGATACGGTCACTCCGCCACTTGGATATGTCGCGCGCGTTGGCAATTCAACTGGCCAAACCCAGGACGATTGGGTGGGCGCTGAATTGGTCGGTACTGCCCCTAATTTCACACTTGCAGTTGGTGGAACCTTACCTGTTGCCTATGAGGGTTTGGCAGTCAACCATTTTGGATCGGCCAATCCGCTCGTGACGCCCGTTCCGACGGTTGATTTGAACCGTCAAATCACAATGAATCCTGGGCAACGGATCACCCTTAGCAATTCACTGCTGAGTGCATCCGACCCCGATACCACAGCAGCAGATTTGGTGTACACCGTGGTAACTGGGCCCAGTCAAGGGACGCTTACCAAAAATGGAGTGGCGATTACCTCGTTTACGCAAGCCGACCTAGAGGTCTCGGATAATATCGCGGGCGCGATCCGATACACGACGACGGGTTCAGCGGGATCAACCGATAGCATTACGTTGTCACTCACCGATGGCAACAACGTGGTTACGCCGATTGTGCTGAGTATCTCCGTCGTGGCTCCGAGCGCGCCAGTAAGTTACGGAGGCGGTAACTATACGCAAAACTTCGATGCCCTTTTGCCAACGCCGATTCCGATTGACTCGTCGACATTGCCGACAGCAATGGTGCTGCCACAAGGTTGGTTGACAGCAGAAGCCTCGGGTACGAATGACAATGCAAATTCCAGTATTCGGATTTATACGAGTGCCGATACGAGTGGTGATACGATGCTGCTGGGGGCAATCGGGTCGAATGAACGTGCACTGGGATCGTTTTCGTCCGGCAGCCTAACTTCGCAATATGGTGTGGCTTTAGTCAACACCACCGCGCAGACATTCGCGAGCTTTACGCTCTCTTACACGGGTGAACAGTGGCGCGATGGACGCAGTGGTGCTGCAGTCACGAATACATTAACTTTCGATTACAGCGTTGGTGCTCCCAGCTTGACGTCGGGAACATTTACGAGGGCACCGGCGCTCGACTTTGTTGCACCGGTTGGCGGAGCGAACCCGCAAGATGGAACCGACACTCCTTTAGACGGCAATTTATCTGAGAACCAGAGTGCCGTTTCGGGCACGATCAGCGGTTTGGGTTGGGGGCCGGGACAGACGTTATGGTTGCGTTGGACCGATATCAACGATGCTGGCAATGATGACATCCTTGGGATCGATAATCTCACCTTTAGCGCCGAGGTGCCCGCCGGAAACACTAATCCAACCCTCATCAACAATGCAGCCAGCTTGGTGCTTGGAGTTACGACGCCCGTTACCTCCAGCATGCTGCTCGTGACCGATGCGGAGCAAAGCGCAGGAAGTCTCGTTTATACGATCGGAACCATCTCAACTGGTACGCTCAACTTAAATGGCAGCTCGATTACTGCGGGTGCGACGTTCACGCAAGCGGATGTGAATGCCGGTAGGCTGACATACGCGGCACCAGCCGTCGGGGCGACCGATAGTTTTACATTCACTGTCAGCGATGGTGCGGGTGGGTCGATTTCGACAACGTCGTTCAACATCACGCTCGTTTCCCCTCTGAGTGTACTGCTCAACGAATTGAACGTGAATCCACCGGGTACTGACGCGCCGCAAGAATTTGTTGAGCTAATTGGAGCTCCGGGCGCGTCCCTGAATGGTGTTTACTTTGTTTCGATCGAGGGCGATGTTACGGCGAATGAAGGGAACGTGACCTATCTGCTCGATCTTTCGGGCCGAGTGTTGGGTAGCAACGGCCTGTTGATGATCGGTAGTCCGGGTGCGTACACCATCCCGACCGAAACAGCATTCGTGGACGGCGGATCGGCGTTCGCCTCGGGCGGCGGGGCACTGCAAAATGGTGCAAACACGTTCGCCTTGATTTATAGTGGCAACGAACCGATCACGGCCTCTGATTATGATCCAAGCGACATCGGGGAACTTTCGCTCCCTGGCGGTGCGTTGATCCTTGATAGCGTCGGCTGGGAAGCAGGCGCGACAGGCGACAAGGTTTATGGTGGCGTGACGCTGACCCAAGTCAGTTTCGCGCCCAGCGCTGCATCGCGTGTCGTCGGTAGCACCGATCGCGCCGCAAACGCTTGGTTCAACGGGGCTTTAGTCGGTTCCGAGAACACGTCGGTTACCTACAATGCTGCCAACGCCAGCGTCAATCTACCCGCTGGCGCCGTATTAACACCTGGTGACGTGAACTATGAAGCAGCCGCTCCAACGACGGGGTTAGCAATCGCGGCGACCGATGCGACAAAACCAGAAGGAAACACGGGCACAACCAACTTTACCTTTACGGTAACTCGCACCGGTGACACATCAGGTGTTGTGACTGTTAGCTGGGCCGTAACCGCCGGGACAACCGAGCCCGCCAGTGCTAGCGATTTTGTTGGCGGCGTGTTCCCCAGCGGTACGGTGACTTTCCAGGATGGCGTAACGAGTCAGGTTATCACCGTCGAAGTGATGGGTGACACGACTGTTGAGCTAAATGAAAGCTTTGTTGTCACTCTTTCGAACCCATCGAGCGGCGCGATCACTACGGCCGCCGCCAATGGCTTGATTCAAAATGACGATTCGGCGCCGACAACGCTAGCGGTCAGTTCACTCACTACCCTTGAAAGCGGTTTCTCGTTGATCTTCAGCCAAGCGTTTAACCCCACCCTGCTGAACATGTACGACTCATCGACCGGGACACTCGGTACTTCGGACATTACGTTGGTGGGAGCAACTGTCGGTGCCGTTCGTGGTTCTGTCGTTGTAAACCCAAGCAACCAGCAACTGACGTTCATCAAGACCGGTGGGCCACTTGAGCCCGACACTTACACAGCAACGCTAAGAAGCGCGGCAGACGGCTTTGTAAACGCTGCGGGTGAACTGCTCGATGGAGATGCGAACGGAACCGCAGGTGGCGATTATGTCGGAACGTTTGTCGTTGCGGCTCGCCCGACTAACGAAGTTGTTGTTAGCGTGCCAGACTTTGCCAGAGGTTTCGGTCAAGAAGTCAACCTCCCGAATAATTCAACGCCAGGAATTCCGATTCTGCTCTCTACCGGGCAAAACGTTACGGGCGTGGACTTTGACCTCGTCTTTGATCCGACTTTGCTGACCATCACGGGCTTTTCTACAGCGATTGCGGGCGCATCGAGTGCATTTAACATTGTGTCCCCGGGATTAGCACGCGTAACCATTAGTAGCGCATCAGAATTCAGCACCACTGCAGGGCAAATCGAACTGGGCCGCTTTGTTGCTACTGTCCCAGCCACAGCCCCATATGCTGCGAAACAGCTATTGAATATTGTCGTCACAGAACTGAACGACAATGTGCCTGCTGTACGACCTTCACGCGGTGATTCGGGAATTCACATTGCTGCATTCGTAGGTGATACCAATGGGAGCAATACGTATTCCAGCGCAGACTCCACATTGCTCCAGCGCATCAACGTGGGGCAAGGGACAGGCTTTACGGCGTTTCAGTTGGCAGATCCACTTCTGCTTGCCGACGTGAATCGTAGCGACACATCAACGAGTGCGGATTCGACGCTGGTTCAGCGATTGGTCGTCGGCACACCGATCACGCAAGCACCACCGATTCCGGATGGCATTACTCCGCCCCCACCGGGCGGAGCTGACCCTAGACTATTCATTCCCACAACATTGAACGGAGTGCAGGCCGGTACCGTTACGATTCCTGTTATGCTTGAAGTAACCGAAGCAGCCGGTATTTCTGTAAGCGGTATGGACATTGCGATCACTTATGACCCGGCAGTCTTTACTTCGGTATCTAACTTTGTGGTGGGCTCATTTTTAGGAACCGGCTTTGCTTCAGCCGTTAATTCATCGGTTCCCGGTGAATTGCGAATCACATTCTCGAAGGATTTTGGGCCAGACCTTGCGTTTGGACAGATGGGTGTAGTATTCTCGTTTGACGCAACCATTGCTGCGGGAGCGACAAGCGGGTCATCGGCCATCAACTTGATGCGGAACATCGCGTCCACCTTCACGGCGGTAACTGATAATAACGTTGAGGAACTGGTACTGATTCCAGCGCCAACCAATGCGGCAAATGATCCCGTCGATGGCATCATAACGATCGGGTCAGCAGCGACGAACCAACTCTCGATTGAGGTTGACGATGCGGTCCTGGAAGAAGGTAATTCGGGGGCGACCGAGTTTACATTTGCGGTGATGCGTTCCGGCACTACTTCTGGCGTGACCACTGTAAATTATGCAGTCACAGGCAGCGGTGGTGATCCGGCGAATGCCGCTGACTTTGTTGGTGGTGTACTGCCGAGCGGCACGGTGACATTCGCAGCGGGCGAGACGTCGCAGTTGATTACCATCTTGGTGCAGGGCGATACGGACTTTGAGTCCGACGAGAACTTCACGGTCACGCTCAGTAACCCCAGCAGTGGATCGACGATTACTACGGCAACGGCTGATGGGACCATTGAGAACGATGACACTGAACCTCAAACCACGGTTCTCGGAGTCGGCGATGTATCGATCATCGGCTATCGCGCGGACACCCCAGACGGCTTGGTATTTGTTACCTGGGTCGATCTTGCTCCCAATACAGCAATTAACTTCTGGGATAGCGGTTACATCGGCGGCGGCGATGGCACTGGTCAGGGGTCCGGCGGCGGTACTTGGCGAGCGAGCGAAAACTTTGCGACGTGGACTAATTCCACCGGCAGCGTTGTTCCAGCAGGAACTGTAGTCGTCCTCAGTTTCCCGAGCGTGGCTGGTCGAACCGCAGACCTGGGTAGCGTCGAAGGAGCCCTGGATGGATTGGCAGGCGGTGGTGACCAGATCTTCGTCGGCCAGGGTAGCTTCACCGGTAACTCAACATCCGAAACGTTTAACGGTCGGCTTGTGTTCGGCTTTGATTTTGAGGGAAACAATACCACTTGGGCCGCTTCGGCAACCGGTACTGGCAATTCCGGGTTGCCAGGTGTGTTGAACGTTGCCAACGGCAATCTGGCTGTGGCTCACATCGATAATGGGCAATACACAGGCACGAGAGTATTTGCCAGCCTCAGCAATGCCCGCACTGCTGCTTTAAACTCAGCAAACTGGACATTCGAAGACACTGGATCCACGGTGTTCAACAGCACCGATTTCACCAGCGCGGCCGACAACACACCGCCGACGGTAACTTCGATCGAAGACAATGATCCTGACGATACAGTTCTCGCGAACGAGATGCTGACTTACACGATCACGTTCAGCGAGGATATTGATGGCTCAACCGTCACTGCCGCCGACTTTGACAATGGTGCTGCAAGCAATCCTTCTACCATTACGATTGGCACGATCACGGAAACCTCTGCAGGCGTCTTCTCCGTTCAAGTCACTCCGACAACCGCAGGAAATCTGCAACTGCGCATTCCAACCGGCGCCGTGATTACCGACTTGGCTGGCAATGCTCTGGGTGTTCCAGTTACTGACGTGGAAGTAATCACAGTCACAGCGAACGATACCACACCGCCGACGGTGGTTTCCATTACTGACGACGATGCCGATGACATTGTGGGTGTTGGTGCGACCGTGACTTACACCGTGACCTTCAGCGAAGATATCAATGAAGCCACGGTCAGCGCGGCAGACTTCGACAATGCCGGTACGTCAACATTTATGATCGGCACCATCACTGAAACGTCGCCCGGTGTGTTCACGGTTCCCGTGACAGCTACGTCCGCAGGGACACTGCAACTGCGCATTCCAACGACCGCCACGATCGAGGATTTGAATGATAATCTATTGGTTGTGAATCCTGCGATTTTGGACGTCGAGACCATTCTGGTCGACGGAACAGCTCCCACGCTGACTTCAATCACTGACAATATCGGCGGTGGACCTGGATTTACCAACCAGCCAATCACCTTTACTGTCACTTTCAGTGAAGACATTGTTGCAGCGACTGTCACTGCGGACGACTTCAACAATGCAGGGGACGCGACGGTCGTTTTTGGTGCGATCAGTGAAACTTCGCCGGGCGTGTTCAGCGTCGTGGTGACGCCAACGACGGCCGGAACGGTTCGGCTTCGCATCCCAACAACAGCTACCATTTCTGACGTTGCCGGAAATAACCTGGATGTTACCACCGCGCTGCTCGACGATACGACGATCACTGTCAACGCGGTAACGACGTTGGCTGTGGGGGATGTCTCGATCATTGGATACCGCGCTGACGCTCCTGACGGACTTGCATTTGTGACTTGGGTTGATCTACTGCCAGGCACGTCGATCAACTTCTGGGATTCTGGATATATCGGCGGTGGCGACGGAACGGGTCAGGGCGCTGGCGGTGGTACATGGCGAGCAAATGAGAATTTCGCGACTTGGAGCAACAGCACCGGTGCAACGGTCGCCGCAGGCACTGTGATTGTGTTGAGTTTTCCAAGTCTCGTGGGACGAACTGCGGATTTAGGGACCGTAGAGGGAGCGCTGAGTGGTCTCGCGGCTGACGGCGATCAGATTTTCGTCGGTCAGGGTAGTCTTACGGGAGGCCAAACTGATGGTGTGTTTAACGGAAATCTTGTCTTCGCCTTCGATTTCAACGGCGAGGTTGGCTGGGACGCCTCGGCTACAAATTCAAACACTTCGGCTCTTCCGAGTGTACTTAACAGTGCCATCGGCAACCTTGGCGTGGCGCATTTTGACAATGGCCAATACACGGGGACACGACTGTTCTCATCGGTCGCATTAGCCAGAGCCGCCGCATTGAATACAACGAATTGGTCCTTTGAAGATAACGGCGATACCGTTTTCGGTGCTTTGGATAGCACCGACTACATCCTTGGCGAAGTGTCGATTACGCTCGATACCGAGAGCACAGCGTCCACGACCTTGGTTGGCGGTTGGGGAACCAGCACTAGTGTGCCTGGATTCGAAGGTGCGAACTATGCCTTTGCTCGAGGGGGCACCAATTCCGTCGCAACCTTTACACCTACCATTCCTAGCGATGGGCAATACGAAGTCTTTGTCAAATACAGTGCTCATCCGAACCGGGCAACCAACGCAGGGCTGAGAATCTTCGACAACAGTGGAGTTTTTGTCACGTCGTTGAATCAGCGGACAGGCGGCGGCGAGTTCAATTCTGTCGGGACGTTTAATTTCTCCGCCGGTACTTTTGATCGTGTTGCCATCACTGCGGCTGGAGCAGACGGGTTTGTCACCGCCGATGCGGTGCGTTTCGTACGTGTTGGTAACTTGGTGACACCGCCCTCGGCGCAGCTCAGTTCCCCTTCGAACAACCAAGTGTTAACCGCT
>JBGSJB010000332.1:0-9441 GCA_041742175.1 Pirellulaceae bacterium | reverse complement strand
CTGCGGTGAACGACGAAGTGCCTGCGAAACGCGTGTTTGCAGTCTATGACCGCCCCTTCTCAGTCGATCAAGCTCAGATTATCGGTGCCCCGCCGTCCGATGGTTCGGAGATCGCACAGTTCGTCGCAACAGTTGTTACCTTTGGCAAGCAGACCGATCGCCCCGCCCGAGTCCTCGTTGTCGCACGGCACTTGGCTCAACAAAAATCGCAACTCGATCGACTATTGGAAACGTTGCAGTTGGGTAACGAGATCACCGATCATCAAATCCCAACCAGCAGCCCCTATCCGCTGTTGCTGCGCCGACCAAAGGTGCTTGTCGCCTCGCCGGGAGCTCAGCTCAATATTGAACAGCGCGGCAAAGAACTCGTTGAAGACTTCCTCAATTGCCAATTGCCAATCCTCGAAAACCAAACTATCCAGGAAGCGGCGCAAGATGAGCGCAAGCGAGCCGTAATTCGCGGTTTGCTGGTCCACCTCGAAGGTGAGCAGTCGTTTGTCGTTTCACGTTCTTCGATCGACGAAATTTACTCGCGGCTTAACCTTCCTCGCCCAACGCTAACTGTGAATCCTCAGTCGGAGAGTCTTCAGTTGACCAGCGTCATCGATCTTGATCGCATCGATTGCCATCAGTTGTCGGATAACCAGCTGCAAGCGATCGCCGGACGCGCTGTAGCCTTAGGCGCGTATCGAACTTACTTCCACTGCGCGACGGAAATTTTAAGTCGTGATAGTTTGAAGGAAAGTCCAAGTCGTGTCGCAGCACTGAGCGGCATGATTTCGTTCGAAACAACATTGGACGGAAAGATTCAGTACTGTGCTGAATTGCAAGAAACACTTGAAAAAGCGAAAGCATCAATAGGTCGAGTGGTCGTACAACGCATGACTCTCCTCCAAGCCGCAGGTCGCCAACAGGAAGCTCAAGAGTGTCTGATGAACGCAGCTAAGAATCATCCGAATGATCCCTTTCTGCTCAGTTTCATGCAGTACATCATGGAGCAATCGCGAGGTCGCGGTCCGTCACCAGCCATGGGCGGCATGATGCCTGGCGATGAAGTTCAAGAAACCGAAGGCGGGCTTGTGCTACCTGGACAAGCGGAATCGCCAGCCTCGAAAGGCAAACTCTGGTTGCCCGGCAGCTAAAAGTTACCCGACCAGCTACTAACAGACCACAGCTCAGTCGCCCAAAACGGGCGGCTGAGCAATCACAGGCAGCAAGATGGCAGGCAGCAAGATGAAGTACGGTGAGCTCGCTACGCATCACTTCATCGCATTCAATCTTTTTGCTCAACACCTTGCCTGCCTTTGGATGATGTAGAATAGAGAGAACGTTGGACGCTTCGCGACGGTAACTTGAAACGCTGATCATGGTGTGAATCCCCCATGCATAATAGCAAGATCATCGCAGTTGTCATTTTTCTGAGTGCTGCTTCAGCTTATGCGTGCAACATACCTGTCTTTCGCTACGCGCTTGAACGTTGGCGATCGGATACATGCGAGCTGCTCGTATTCCATGACGGACCGCTTGATGCGACAACAAGTTCACAAATCGAATCGTTGCGTAAGCAATCAATAGACGCGAGTGGACGAACGAATGTGAAGGTGCAATCGGTAAATGTAAAACATTCGGCCGATGCGACCATCACGGCTTTATGGACTGAGTTACAGAAGAGCGGCGGTGCAGTCTTGCCCTACGCAGTCGTCCGAGCGCCCCATTCACGCGGTCCGATCACAGCTTGGCACGGAAAGCTGGATGGAATCGCCGAGCGAATTTTTGACTCGCCGCTGCGAAAGCGATTGTCGGAACGTTTGCTCAACGGCGACTCGATCGTGTGGCTGATTCTCAAATCGCCTGACAGCGCCCGCAACGAACGAGTTGGAAAACTCATTCGCGACCAGAGTGCGGCGATGGCAAATAAACTTGCGTTGCCAGAAGGCATCGGCTTGCCAGGTTCAGAACTGCACTCCGAAGTGCCTTTGTTCCTGAAGTTCACTTCACTTGAGATCGATCGCGACGATTCTCGTGAACAATTTTTAGTCGGTCTGTTCAGCGGCCTGCAATCGCAAGCCTACGCCGAAGGGCAACCGCTGGTCATTCCAGTTTTTGGACGTGGCCGCGCTTTGGAAGTCATCCCTGCGGATCAGGTCGACGAAAAGTTGTTCGAAGAGCTGACGTTGTTCCTGTGCGGAGCGTGTTCATGCCAGGTTAAAGAGAGCAACCCAGGCTTCGATTTGTTGATCTCGACGGACTGGAATCTGGAACTGTTTGGCGAGAACGGCCCACTTCCACCGCCACCCAAAACGATTGCAGATCAATCCAAGCCACCAACGTTTTTGCCAATTGCACCCGGGAGTAAAAAACCATGAGTCGTACGCTACTCGCGATGTTGGGATCGGTCGCCTTCCTCCTGCTCAGTTTGTACCTGCTTGCCCAACCCAGCACCCAGAAAGCCTCCCAAACGGAACCTCTGATGCTTTACAGCGCGGCCAGCAATCGCGCCGTGATTGAAGCGATTTGCAGTGACTACAAGAAAGAGTTTGGGAGAGTGGTTCAAGTTCAGTATGGGCCATCACAGACTTTGCTGGCTTCGATCGACGTTTCGAAGACAGGCGATCTTTATCTCCCTGCCGATGATAGCTACTTGAAACTTGCCAAAGACAAGAATTTGGTCGAAGAGATATTGCCACTGGCCAGAATGCAAGCTGGTTTGGCTGTGAAGAAGGGCAATCCCAAAGCGATCCACTCGCGCGACGACTTGATGAACAACGATGTACGGTTTGTGCAGGCCAGTTTCGAAGCTGCAGCCATCGGCAAACTCACACGCGAAGCGCTCAGCGAATTACAGTACTGGGAACGAATCGACAAAGCCACGGACGCCTACCGCACCACGGTCACGGATGTTGCCAATGATGTACTCGTGGGCGCCGCCGATGTCGGCATCGTTTATGACGCTGTGCTGCACACCTATCCGCAACTTGAGTTTGTGCGAGTCCCGGAACTGGCGGGCGCTGCCTCGCAAGTCGCTGTGGGCGTGATCAGCGGCTCTAAGCAGCCGTCCGCAGCGCTGCACTTTGCTCGCTACTTGGCCGCCTCGGATCGCGGCGGAAGTCGCTACGAAGAGTTCGGCTTCGCGGCTGAGAAAACGGAAGCGTGGAGCGACACGCCGGAGTTGGCGATCTTCGCTGGTTCCATGTTGCGACCAGCTATCGAAGAAACCATCACAGCCTTTGAAAAGCGCGAAGGCGTGCGAGTTACAACAGTTTACAACGGCTGCGGGATTTTGGTTGCCCAGATGAAAACAGGCCAAGTGCCCGATGCTTACTTCGCTTGCGACAAAGAATTTATGAGCCAAGTGAAAGAGTATTTTCCAGATCCGATCGATGTCTCGCAAAATGAATTAGTGATACTTGTGAAGAAAGGCAACCCACTGGGCATCCGGTCGCTCAAGGATTTGACGCGTGAGGGTGTGCGAGTTGGAATTGGTCACGAGAAGCAATGCGCCATGGGCTGGATCACGCAGAATACATTTCGCGAAGGCGGCATTCAAAAAGATGTGATGGCGAACGTTACCGTGCAGACTCCTACCGGCGACATGCTTGTGAATCAGTTGCGAGCCGGTTCACTCGATGCGGCTGTGGCCTATTTGAGCAACGCGACCGGCTCCGGTGAATTCCTCGATGCGTTGCAGATCACTGGCATTGAGTGCTCGGTGGCTACTCAACCTTGGGCGATCGCTACGACTGCAAAATTTCCACTAACAGCGAGCCGCTTGTTCGAGCGCATTTGTTCAACCGACAGCCAAGATACGTTCTCGGCGGAAGGATTTCGTTGGCAAAAGAAATGATCCTGATCAACCGAATTTACTCTCAATGGTTGTTCCTTGCGCTGACCTGCGTCGTGAATTTGTTGCCAGCGCTAACTTGGCTGAGTGCTGCTTCACTGAGACCAAACGCTGCTGCTGCGCAGTTGCCGCAGGTCGCTGACAGCCGATTGGGCGTAGATCTCGTCAAGCTTGAATCTGGCAAGCGTTTGTACGGTTTTGCATTAGTCCAGCGGCCCGACCGCAGCGTTCAATTCGCTGTTGAACGCGAGTGGCTGAAGGTAACGCATCCTGGACTGTACGATGAATTCACCAAGTTGGAGCGCGATCGATTCGCAGCCGTTCGCCAGCAGCGCATCGACCGCATCGAAACTTGGATCGCCAATCGACCGGATGACCGCGGGTTGTTGGCCTTCCTCAATCATGAACTCGCGCGATTTCAAGATGCTTCAGAAGATGAACTTGAACGTAAGCGATTTTTGCTTGTCGAGCTCACGCAACCCGAGTACCGCGAACTGGTAATCCAGCCACCGGATCGACGCAAGGTCGCAGGACTTGCTTTTCAACATGAACTGGGTGCCGTCAACATCACACCGGCGAGTCAACTGAAGAAGCAACTCGTTGAGGCGAGCGTTGATGTCGAATCGGAAGAGGTCGATCTGAGCAAAGAAGTTGCGTCGACGGTAACTGAGTCCGATCGACAATGGTCGGCGCGCAGAGCGATCGTGGAGCATGTGCTGCGAGCTCAAATCGAGTTTCAAGGGACAGGTACTGTGTTCGTTCGAAAATCGAAAAACCCGGACGCTAGCGCGTTGATTGCCCAAATGATGGGCAACGGTTTGGGCTCGGATCCAATCAGCCAAATCGGTGCCGAGCTGGGATTGCCTGAGTTTAAGAAGCTTGAGGATCGAAGCGATCGTTGGTGGAAAAAGGCTGCTGAAGAAGCGCAGCGCGATGGCTTTCGCGGGATGACCGTAACGCGACTTGAACAAAATGCGCTGTCTTCAACTGTACGCGTTGAGACCTATTTTTTCGCGCAAGAGGGTCCTGGCGAATGGTTCCGCGTTGCAAAGTTCGTGGGAACAGCGAATACGGCTGAAGTGGACGCCGAGAAAGTAAACCGCATTGCAGAAGACCCGCAAGTAAAAGCGGTACTAGACACGTTGCAAAGTATCGGTCTGGCTAGCCAAACAGCGATCGATCACGCTTTACGACACGGCGCGGCAACTGAAAAAGCTCTGCAAGATGCGTCTGGAGAATTCAACGACTTCATGAGCAAGCATGCTCGCGAGCTTGACAGTTCGCCGCTGATTCTTCAACCTTGAAAACAATGAAGCTTCAAGCAACCCTTAATCCACCTCAGCAATTATTCGGAGTATAAATTTTGAAGACTCGCGCAACTAAACTGATCGCTTTATACGCTGTCTGCGCGTTAACGACGCTCGCGTTCGCTCAGAGTCCGTCGACTGAATCGACAGCTGCTCAACGTGCTTCTGAGTCAAAAGCTGCGGAGAAGTTGGGACCGGAAATCGCCGCCAAGATCGCCAAGCAGGACCAAATCTCAATCGATCTGTTCAAGCAGATTCTCGACAGCGAAGAAGCGCTAAAGAGTATCGTGCTGGTAGATGTTCGAAGCGACACCGAAACGAAGGTCTCGCTTATTCCCGGAGCGATCACAAAGGCTCAGTTCGAAGCGGATCGCAAGAAGTATGAGGGCAAGACGGTTGTCTGCTACTGCCTTTCCGGCGGCCGCAGCAGTAAATACGTCAAGCAGCTCAAATCGAAGGACACCCCAGCGGTTGATTTAAAAGGCAGCATCCTCGGTTGGTGTGAAGCCCTGCAGCCACTTTCGACCCCGGATGGCAAACCGACGAATCGTGTGAATGTCTATGGTAATAAAGTCCCAGATAAGTACGAGTCAGTCGAGTAGCGAATCAGTGCCATCAATTTACTGAACGTGCGAATTCTACCGTGAGTGATTTAGAAGCGAACGACGGTAAGCTGGACGAAGGCCAGCCGCTCGACCCAAAATTGCGCGCGACCGCTTACCATGAAGCGGGTCATGCTGTGATGGCGCTAGCGCTCGGACGGCCGATTCAAAAAGTCACCATCGCGCCCAATCAAAATTATCTCGGCGCTTGCCAGATTCAAAAGGGACGATTTAAACCGACGAAGGATTGGCTGGAGGATGAGATGCTGATCCTGTTCGCCGGCATGGTGGCAGAGGCGCAGGTGACAGGGCGTTATTGTCCAAACGGTGCTGCGCAAGACTTGCGCGGCATTCGGCGCTACGCCTTGATGCGAGCCGGTGGCGATCGCCAAGTCGAGCGACTCGAACGACGTTTGCTCGACAAAACCGAGCATCTCTTATCCGATTCCGCGGTTTGGAATGCGGTTGAATTGATCGCCGCCGAGCTGCTTGCGAAAGAGAACATCAGCGGTCGTGCAGCTAGGCATTTCTTCGATCACGCCGAACAGCAAGCGACAGAATAGTTGCTGTCTACGGTGAATCGTAGTTTGGGTGGCACGCTCTGAGTCTTCGAAAGGCGTGGGAGCGGCACTCACTTTCTTGAATCTAAATCCAGATTTGCACGTGGATTCCGACGGACGCTGTTACACGACTGCCGAAATTGCGGGGATGGAACATAGAGCTCGTACGGATCGTAGCGACAAAAACAAAGCTGCCGTTCGAAAATTTCACGATTCTGATTACTACATGAGCTCGACGATTTGTACTCGGCTTGCTGCTTAGCGGCGAGGTACACTTCCACGGGACTGAAGTCGCGGAACGAATCCGCTTCAGCGATACCCAAGATGCTCCGTCAACAAAGCGGTGACCCATGCTCGACCAAGAACAGCTCGTTAAGTCAACTTCACAGCCAGTCGTCGAACAGCCGGTAAGCCAAACCTACGCCATTGCAAATCAAGCTGCTGCACAGTTGGCTCGGGTCGAAGAGTTGGTCGAGCATGCTGCAGCGACCTATACGCTTATCCGCCCGGAGCTGACGATCGTCATCCCGGTATACAACGAACCCGACACGATCATTGAAATTGTGCAGCGCGTTCTTCGCTTGCCGATCTCGAAGCAAGTTATCATTGTCAACGATGGCAGCACCGACACGACTGGCGAGTCGTTAGACGAACTCGCACACTTAGACAATGTTGAGATCATCGAGCACAACATTAATCGCGGCAAGGGTGCTGCATTACAAACTGGCTTCCAGCACGCTCGCGGTGAATATGTGATCGTCCAAGATGCAGACCTGGAATATGATCCGATCGACATTTTGAAAGTGATTGAACCGCTTCGCAATGGTTCGAGTGATGTGGTCTACGGTTCTCGTTATCTGGAGCGTGCCGAGCAGGATCCCTCGCGATTGCATCGTCTGGGCAACCGGTTGCTGACTTCGTTTTCGAATCGATTGACCGGCTTGCAATTGACCGACATGGAAACGTGCTACAAAGCGTTCCGTCGCGACGTACTCAACGCAATTCATGTGGAGCAGACACGTTTTGGCTTCGAGCCAGAGATCACCGCCAAGATTGCTCAGCAAAATGTCCGCATCCAAGAAGTCGGCATCAGCTACAACTGCCGTGGCTGGAAAGAAGGCAAGAAGATCGGCATCAAAGACCTGATCAACACGCTGTACTGCATCGTGCGTTACAATTGGCTCAAGAGCTAGAGCGCAGCAGCGACTCTATCAATCAGAACTAATTGCTAATTCATCAACCGGAACACTTTAGTGCGTGTTAGTGTCCGTCTTCGGTGCCTGGACGCGACCGCCCTTGGATGTTGCACTACTTGCAGCGGAGCGGGCGGAGGCCGACCGAAACTCGCTTGTTTATCTGTCTACAGATCGTTCGGCAGGTTGCACACGTAGGCGACCATACGCTTGGTCCTGTCGCACTACGATGCGAATTTCGATTACAATCGCAGCACTTACTTCCCACCTGCCGCTTGCTTCGAAATCCGAATATGTCCACAGCAAACCCCTCTGGATCTCCCGCACCCACCATCAACTTATCCAATGCCACGATCACTCTGATTTGTGCCATTGCGTCGATAGGTTTTGCGTTCGATATCTACGAACTGTTGATGCTGCCGCTGATTTTGAAACCCGCTTTAGCTTCGCTGGGCGGACTAACGGAAGCGGGCGTGCCGCGGTTATTGCCGGGAACACCGGAATACACCGCTTGGGCGCGAACGCTGTTTTTTTTGCCCGCGCTCGTGGGTGGAGTCTTCGGATTGGTGGGCGGTTACTTGACGGACCTGCTCGGTCGTCGTCGCGTGTTGACCTGGAGCATCTTGTTGTATGCATTCTCTGCATTTGCAGCCGGGTTTTCGACATCGATCGAAATGTTGCTGGTTTGTCGCTGCCTGGTGTTCATCGGTGTGTGTGTTGAATTCGTGGCCGCAGTCGCTTGGTTAGCGGAACTGTTCGACGATCCAAAGCAGCGCGAACGCGTGCTCGGATTCACGCAAGCGTTTTCATCGTTCGGCGGACTTCTAGTTGGTTTTGCTGCGATGACAATCGCCAGTATTACTCAAGCTGAAACGCCTTGGTTGCCAGCCATTTATGGCAAGTACGAAGCATGGCGATACACTTTGATCTCAGGTGTGATTCCAGCTCTGCCGCTGATCATTATTCGTCCGTTTCTGCCCGAGTCACCGAAGTGGCAGATGAAGAAGACGCTCGGCCAATTACGCCGCCCAAGCATCGCAGAGTTGTTCGCACCCGGTTTGGCAAAGACAACGATCGTGACCACTTTAATGTTCGCGGCCAGCTACGGTATCGCGTTCGGCGCCATTCAGCAGTTGCCTCAAATCCTTGGCGGTCATTCGCAAGTTGTCGCGGACGCGAAAGCGGTTGTCGCGAAAACGGTTGAAACATCTCAAAAGGAAGTCACGGAGAGTCGCAAGAAAGGTATCGAAGCCAATGCGAAAGATGAAGCGGTCGCGGGTGTGACGTTGTGGCAAGAGTACGGTGGCTTGTTCGGGCGGTTCGCACTAGCCCTGTTGGCAGGCGTGATCGTCAGCCGCCGTGCGCTGCTCTGGGTCTTTCAAGTTCCCGCGCTGCTGTTCGTGCCATTTTTGTTTTGGTGGATAAGCGGACAACTGAAAACCGAAGAATCGCTCCCTTACATCAAGTACGGAATTTTTATCGCCGGATTTTTCACCGTGGCTCAGTTCAGCTTTTGGGGAAACTACATTCCTCGCGTCTTTCCGTTGCATTTGCGAGGAACAGGTGAGAGCTTTGCTGCGAACATTGGCGGTCGTGTGCTCGGAACCGCGGCTGCTTGGTTTACGCTTACGTTTTCTGCTTCAGCGCCGGGAACTCCGCCAAACCCCGGCAAGATCGCACTCGTGGGTGCTGTCGTCGCAGGCGTATACTGCTTAGTCGGTTTCTTGTTGTCACCGATAATGACCGAACCGAAATCAGAATCGATGGAGTAGCGATTCGGCGTTGTCGCTTGATCGATTTTAAACTGGTTATCGCATGAATCGTGGTCGCGCGTCGATCGAGAAGAACTCGTGTAGTCTCGCTGCTGAGCTGTTGACGGCGGCCAGCTACGCTAAGTCGTGCAAGGATTTTCGCAACCGAGCTCTCGATGCGCTCGGC
>JBGSJB010000331.1:0-2710 GCA_041742175.1 Pirellulaceae bacterium | reverse complement strand
GCAAGTCCGTTGCCAGCACAAACAGATCTTCTTGCCCACCACTTTTCCGCCGACCAAGCGCCATCTCAATCTCTCCCAAAGCACTCGAAGCCCAATGCCCCTAAAATAGCGCGGCCTGTGAGTTTTTCAACGGGCTGTTAGGCTCTGCGAAGGGCGTGGGGAGTTACGCAAGAACCACGCCGTTCGCAGAGCCTAAGAGCGTGCCACCCAAACCCAATTACCCTAAGATTAAGCCTTGACGCTCGACTATTTAGTCTATTTAAGCTTTCTCGAATCCTGCGTCAGCGCGGATTGGCGGGACGCTTTGCCAAAGATGTTTGTCAGATGAATCTTGTCGTGGAAGTCAATCCGTACAAACCGCCGGAAGGTAAAACTGAGACTCCGGATGCCGCGTCGGTATTTGATCGTCGACTCCGGTTTCTGCTGTCGCCGCCGCTGATTCCCTTTGCAGTCCACATGATTGTTCGGTTCTTTATTCCCTCCAATGAAACTCTCTATCTTGCTTTATTTACGCTGGGAGCGGTCATCCCTGCGTTAGCGTGGTCCATGTCGATGATTGATCGACTACGTCTGTCATTTTGGAAATCATACCTGTTAGCGAGTTGTGTTTGGTTCTCGATATTGGCATCCGCATTCCTTTCGCCGGCGCTGGTGGATTGGATACTTGATTGACTGTAGGAAACTCTGGCTCTGGCGAGTAGCGAGTACGAGGAACATGGGAATCTTAAGAATTCTTAGCGGGCGGCACGCCAAGTCGTTCGGGGGTTGATCTTTGAAAGCTCGGGCCATTGCCGGCTTGGTGCGTGCGTTGTTGGTGGTGGCGTTAAATGGTTGGGTGGGTGGTGAACTTTCGGGCCCAGGGTACGCTCATAGATAGAGTGCTGCGAACGAATAGAGCTGCGCAAATTTTGCTAAACGATTCAAACTGACTTCGAAAGGGAATGGATGCGCGAGGAAATTGGGGCAGACGCGCAGATAGCGGTTGAGCAAGTTGCCGTCGAACCGACTGCGGCGAATCTCCCTGCAGCTAAGCCGAAAGCGAACTTCACGAGGCAGCAGTGGGGACTGCTGATGTTACTAGCTGCGATCAACTTTACGCACATACTCGACTTCGTCATCGTCATGCCGCTCGGCGATCAACTGCGACAGCAACTGCACATTAATCCGCGGCAATTCGGAATCGTCGTGTCGGCTTATGGAATCGCGGCGATGATTGTGGGTATCGCCAGTTCGTCGTTCGTGGATCTGTTCGACCGCAAACGCGTGCTCATCGCATCCTTCGGCGGCTTTACGTTGGCGACGTTCTATTGCGGCGTTGCGCCGGATTATTCGCATTTGCTGATCGCTCGCTGCTTGGCGGGATTGTTCGGCGGATTAGCGGCGTCGAGCGTAATGGCGGTGATCGGCGATGTGTTTTCTGATGGCCAGCGTGGCAAAGCGATTGGAGTTGTGACAAGTTCGTTTGCGGTGGCGTCGACGATCGGGTTGCCAGTTGGGTTGTGGTTGGCGATTCAGTTTGGGAATTGGAACGCACCGTTCATTGCGATCGGCGTTTTGGGTGTTGGCGTGTGGGTGTTGGCGGCGATTTGTCTGCCAAGTTTGACGAGTCATCGGACTGGTGTCGCTGTGAATCCGATGAGACAGTTCGCGTCGGTTGTGCAGCACCCGAATCATTTGTGGTCGTTCGCATTTATGCTGGCGACGATTTTTGGGACGTTTATCGTTGTGCCTTACATCGCTCCGTATTTGCAAGCCAACTGTGGCCGCGAGCCTGCTGACTTGCCAGTCATCTATGCCATAGCGGGCATCTGCACGCTCGTGTCGATGAACCTCGTGGGCTGGGCGACGGATCACTTTGGCGCGAAGCCGATTTTCTTTATCTGTGCTGGTGGCGCGGTGCTGATGACGTTGGTCATTACCAACTTGCATTACGTTTCGTTGTTCGGAGCCGTGGCCGTCACCTGCTGCTTTATGGTCTTAGCCAGCGGACGCATCATTCCAGCTCAGACGATGATGTTGCGGGCTTCCAATCCAGCTCTGCGCGGTGCGTTCATGAATTTGAATACAGCGGTTTCCCATTTCGCGACAGCGATGGGACCGCTGATCACAGGTTCGATTGTCGGTGAAGAGTATGCGGGCGGTCCGTTGACCGGCTTTGCGACCGCCGGTGTGATCGCGGCTGCTTGCGGATGTGTTGCCATCTTCTTTTCCTTCCGCTTGCAACCCTACGAGGCTCCGGTTAGCCCTTTGATTTGAAGCGGCAGCGGGATTGGTCGGCAGAAAGGCGTAGGACGGAAAGATGCAGAACGGAAAGACGGAAGGCTGGTTGGTGCAGATGATGCTGACTGCTTTGTTCGATCGAAAAACGGTCGCGATTGTTTTGTTAGCGGACGTGGTTGCCAACGTAGGCTTTGGAGTCTATCGCGGCTGGGGTGGATCCGGATTTCTATTGCCGCTGTTGGCACTGCATTCAGTTTGCATCGTGCTCGGCTTGTTCATCGGTCGATTGACAGGCGATGCCAGCCGCACGTCGCTAGCGTCCAGCGCCTCAAACTCTCGCGAAGAAACCGCTGATTCGCCAGAGGTTTGAAGAGTGAGTTTCAAGTAGCGGCGGAGGGATTCGAACCCCCGACACGCGGATTATGATTCTCTCCTCGCGCCGCGTCGAGTCGAGCTTCGAGGCTTCTTCGCCGAGTGCGTCAGTGATAGC
>JBGSJB010000330.1:0-16146 GCA_041742175.1 Pirellulaceae bacterium | reverse complement strand
CGATCGATCAAGAACGAAATCTTGTCGTAAAAACCCGGCTGCCAGAGTTTGGGTCGGAGTCCGTTGTATTGCATCGCCTGTGCCATCGCAGCGATCGGTGCTGAGTTAGTTCGCGGCAAGAATGCGAGGTGTGTGTTCGCCGGAGCGGATTCCTTTCTAGCAAAGCCTACGACGCAAAACATTTCATCGGCTAATTTCGATTGCGATCGCTTCCGCCAAGACTCCGTACCCTTATCCGTACGGACGCGGTCGCCGTTCATCTCTTCCAAAACATAAAGCCGAAAGCCGCGATCCTTTCTAAAATCCGTACAAAATTTCTTTGTAAAGAAGTCGGTATGGTACTCATAAAAAATACTCGCCCGCGAGTTTGATAAAGCTGCGTACGCAAACTTGAGAAATGGCGCCCGCCAATGCTGCACCCATGGATATGTCGCTCGCATAAGCTGAGTTCGCTCAGTGTTGTCGGCTGGATCAATCTTCACAGGGATCGTGCCCGAAGGAACTCCGCCGAACGCCGCGCCGATATTGGTTTTCGAAGGTCTACCAGCCACTTCCCCGACGCACATGTTCTCCTCCGCCGCCGCACTCGCCGCCCGAGCAACCTGCAACCGAACTCCGCGTACGACGATCGATTCGTAGCTGTAAATCAACGACATGATCGGCGGGATCGAATTTTTCAACGCAATCGAACGTGCAGTAAAGTCCTCGATTTTGTCGATTATCTCATATTCAGTTTTGAGTACTGTTAGTTGAAGGTTCGCTGCAGTCTGAGTCGGTTTGCCTTTCCACACAAACCATTTCCACATGAATGCACTAGAAAAGTGTGCACCGTACGCTTCGACGGCTCTCCACTTGAGCAAGCACTTTGCGTCATAGGTGGTCGTTTTTCCCCGAGGTGCGTTGGACCGAAAGTTAGGGTAATTTACCGGAGCTTTACCTCCCTGCCAAATAGTGATGAAGTGGGCACCGTACGCTAAATAATATGCCGCCGTATTCAGTGTGTTCAGCAGACTAACCGTCGCGTTTCGCGTCCTGCTATTTTTATCCGTCATCGAATGGTGCATGGTGTAAAGCGTCGTCAACTCGCCCATCAAGTGATTGGACGCCGTGAGAGCATTCATCGCCCGAGCTTGTACCAGCGAAGCGGAATAGGCGGCTGAGTCCGCCGCATTCTGCGCCTCCAGTTTGTCGTTTGCGATCCGCCCGACATTGAACACCATTGCAATCAAGCAACAAAAGCAGAAGACTGCGATCAAGGTCGCCCAAGACAGCATGCCGTCTTCAGATAGCAGCAAGCCTTCACTTTGACTCTTTGGTTTACTTGCATTCATTATTGCGCCAACCTAAACATAAGGAGCGTGTGTGAATCAGCAGTGGCTGACATTTTGGCGATAACCGCAATTGTGGACTCAGCCTTGTTGCAAATTAGAGTGCTACGCGATCCATCCGCTTGATGAAGCAACTCCTTTACCTCAGAAAATTCAGCACTATTCTCAACGTCCACGAAATCGCCGCTCGCCGCCTCATGAACCCGCCAGCCAGCATTTTGCCAGAGTTTCTTCACAGTGGAGACGGACGAAGTTGTCGAAATCAGTTCAGCCAAAAGTTTCCCACCTGAATCTCGCTTGGTGGCGAGTTCACTCGAGTCCGAGAGGGGCAGTAGGTGGTCATCCACTGCTTTAGCAGCAGAGCCATTCGCTTGCGATGCAAGCTCTACGTAGTTCCAATTTCCGTCCCCCATCGGCTGTGCAAGCCGAACGCAGCGAATGGACTTAGGGCTCGATGCGGGTGCTACGCCGACAAGCCGGAAACTGTCCGATTCAACGCGATACACTACCCCAAACTCGGTCTTCACAACGGTCGCATTGAGTGACTCAAGAATATCAAACGCTTGCAGCAAACCATCACCTTCACCATTAAGTAGTGCAAGCGCCTTTTCGGGCGGTAAATTGATTCTCTGCATGGCCTCAGTTTCCGAGAGCTGTTCAACATTGGCGGACCAGGGAATTCCCGCGAATTGCCATTGACCATCCAAGAATTGCTCGGTCTGCTCCGGTCCCAACAGTGCTTCAGTCGGCTTGGCCAGCGATGAACTCGAGTTGGACGGTTTGCTCAAGATGATCCACGCGGTCGACACTAACAGCACTAATACGCCTGCGCTTGCGACACAGCGAGACAGAAAATCAACTGAGCGCAGCAGGCTGTACGGAAGCTTGTTACCACTGACTACAGTGGCACTACCAGCATCGCCATTCGAAGACCTGTCAGCTCGATTCGTAGCGGGTGCGAGTTTTCTCATAGTTGGTCACATTCCTGGAAAACTAACAATTCCCTTGAGCGCTTTTACTTGCGACGTATTCCCCTTTACACCACCCTGAGCCAAGATCATTTCAACTAGGACATCGAGGTGCGGAGCGCCGCCGGAGTAGTCGACTTGCCGTTCATCCCATGCGCCAGTTAAAACGACATTGCCCCATTTAATATCCCGTGGCACGTTGGGATACCAATTCGTATACGAAGTAACGCGACGCGTCGCAGACACTCGCTCTGTACCAGATTCGTGTGATGTCAACGTGCTCCAAGGAGCCGCCTTAGTTGCATCTGGATTGGAACGCTTGAGCCACGCTTTGTGCCGCATCTCCATCGTTAGATGGCTTTTCTTCAACGTGGCAAAGTAAAGTGTAAACAGCATCGCAATTAGAAAAACTAGCACTGGTAAGCTCATCACCAGCTCCAAAGTTGCAATCCCGCGGCGACCGCTCGCGCGTCTTCGATCGATCGATCTTGAAAATTGATTGCTCATAGTAAACCCTTCCCGTGAACGATCTGCCGAAGTCTATAACCTTGAAGGATCGTAACCAATGCCCAATAATCGATCGTCCGACTCTGGATTCTCGAGCGGCAACGTCGCTCTTGCCTTCACAACTCGGTAATAGCCTCTCCCACTCAAGTGCAACTGCCCCATAATCCGCCCGGCGCCAGGTATATGTATCGGCATCGAATGGCTTACTTCAACGGACAGCTCGCCATTAAAGCCTCGCGACTTCTCAGTTAACTTCACGTTAGTCATCGCGGCTGCGTAGATGAACTTGCGTCCAACATAACTTAAGTCCGCTGTAGGCCCCGAATGTGTCACAAGTGTCTTGTAGAGCCCTAGGTAAATTACTGACTTTGGTACCGCTTGCGCTGCTCGTATTTGAGCTCCTGACAAATCGTATAAGTACATTTGCGAGTGTCCCTTCAATCCCGATGCGTAAGGCGCGATCGCCATGACTGCCGCAGCATCCGCTTTCTTCTTCGCCAGCTCCATGCCAGCCTGCAGGCTAAACGGGTCTGCGGAACGCCAAACAACTGCACTCCGAGCCGCCATGTGAGCCGCTTGCGTGACGCCAATCTTTGTGATGATGATCATAGTGCTCTGCACAACAAAGCAAACGAGCAGCAGGTAGATCGGAAAGGCGAGCATATAGGACATTATGTAGCTCGCACCCTCTTCGGCTAAGAAGAACTGCTTGCACGTTTTCCATTGCATTCTCGAAATCGACTTGGAAACCAGTATGACTAGCGTTACGCAGCTAACGAACCAAATGGCCCAGACATCCTCGATCGAGTAAAGTAGCTCTTCAATCATTTGAACCTCCGCTATACCTCTGCTCGAGCTGCCCGTATTAAACGACCGGCGAACCGATCATGGTTCCCATGACTGACAGGAAAGCCGCCATGGCTTTCAGTCCGATGTACATCAAGTACATTAGCGACGGGATCATTATGCCTGTAATCAATACAACTTCCATCGCAGCCAACCCGCCACGCGATGCTGGTCTATTTCGCTTTGCCTGGTTCGATCCAGCACGACACAAAACGCTTCCACTTGGGCGTCGATGAGGTAACCGCTTGAAATCCGACATATTCGCACCTTCGACTAAGTCACGTGATCTCACTAAAGATTCAGCAGTCGCTGCAAGTCAACATTAACCAAGACGGCGACCACACCAAGAGCGAAGGCAGGTCCGAGCGGCATCGGCTTTCGCAGCAAGTCTCTATGCTCTTTGTTCGCTGGGCTGATCCAAACTGGCAGAAGCCAAGATCCAATTCCGCGATAAACCAATTGAATTAGATCCCAAACTCCCAAGAGCCATACTGCTCTTAACAGAGCGATGCCGCCAGCAAAAACGAACGAGAGCAAAACGACATCAACAATTCGGCTCAAGCCTAAAAAGGCCCCGAGAGCCGCCGTTAATTTCACATCTCCTGCCCCACCGCCGGTCAACGAAAAAATCATAAGCATAAAAAAGAACGGTATGAAAGCGCCTGCAAGACTGTCCAACCATCCAACTGTTCCAAGCGTCCTCAAGTAATCCGTAGGAAGAAAACTTGCGAACGCATTGATCGTTAGCCCCCAAGCAAAGGCTGGGTAGGTCAACCAGTTCGGAATTTTATACCACAGTAAGTCTGTGATGGCCGCGGTCGTCACCAGTAGCAGAAGCACAAGTCCGCAACTGGATTGCCAAGGCCCGGCTGGTTCATAACGCAGCAAGGCAGTTAAAACAAAGACGACGAGCGGCAGCGACCAAGCAATTTGCCATGCAGCGAGCCTTCCGCGGGAAACCTCTGCGCTGGGCGTCTCGATAACCAAGCTTGACATGGTAACACCTATATACTCTTGGCTGCTAATTCTGCAATCTGACGCCCGCTTTTGTGGCGTGACGCCTATTGGGTGCTCCAGTTGTCCTTACCAACGCCCTGGCCCATCACTTCGGTAAACCAACCGCGAATGACGTCCCATTGAGTCTTCACGACGATCAGCGCGACAGCTGCTACTGCCAAGATCATCACAACCTGCAGAGCCTCCAAACCAGCTTCGTCGTTGTGGAATTTCTGAAACTTGGCGGATAGATTTAGCTTTTTCATGACATAACTCCCGGCATTCAATATGAAGGTTAAACAAACAATCGCACCGTCTGGTTTAGTTTTAGATGAGTGCGGCTCATATACTATAACAAACGTTTGTCAGAGTAAAAACGCGCGCGGTTTTGGAGAAATTCGGGAAATTCGCCTGGAAGTTCCCATTCTCGTTTATCAGGCCTCTGAGGCGGTCCGCAACAATGGTGTAACTCAGTGGGGGGAAGCCTCAAAAAGCAAACTTCGAGTTTACAAGAACTCGAAGTTACTAGGCGTAAGTTGCTAGGCGGGTGCCCAGCGACTTGCAAATGTGGCTCGGTCGCGAGAATCAGGTCGTTGACCAATTCGAATCGCCGACCCCTTCGCCCATCACGTCGTTAAACCATTGGCGGATCGTATCCCATTGGCCCTTTACCACGATCAACGCGACGGCGGCGACAGCGAGGATCATGACTACTTGCAGTGCTTCCAAACCAGCTTCGTCGTTGTGAAACTTGCTGAATGCGGACTTGAGTGTGAGCTTTTTCATGGCAATCTCCTGACTTTTCGTTGTTTCAACCAGTTTTGCCGGCTCACTGGAGCTGGCTTCGATACTAGAACAAACGCCGGAGCCCGCAGGTGAGCGCGCTGCATTTTCGAAATTTCCGAAAATCCAATTCCACCCCTAGGAAACCGCCCGCAATGCCTTCAAAAAATCGCCCGAACCAGCAAATGCTTTACAGGCGAGGTTCTGCCAGCTAAATTGCTTGTAAATAACAATTCGGTAACGGCTTACGGCAATCATGACTCCACCGGAAAAGTCAAACACTTCCACAATCAGTCGAGCTCTGAATCACGACCGATCAGCGCTCGAGGAGTTATTGTTGCTGCGTTACGACTGGTTACGCGACATTGCCAACAAGACGATTCCGCTTTCACTACGCGAGAAAGTTTGCGTCGATGATGTGCTACAAGAGTCCTTTGTGCGCATCCTCCGCGGCTTTACCAATTTTTCGCCGAGTGGTGGGGAAGCGAGCTTGTTTCAGTGGATGAAAACCATCGTCCAGAACACGGCCAAAGATGCGCTGCGGAGCAATCTGCGATCGCGTGTTGCTTTGGCTGCAGACAACGATGCCGGTCGGCAAATCGATGACAGCGTTTACGACTTCATCAGTTCGCTGGCGGTTGCCGAGGATCCGCGTGCAAGCGTTATTGCTCGCGGGCAGGAACTAACCCAAGCCTTTCGAGTTGCTTTGTCGAATCTCGATCCAAAATACCAAGAAGTCATCCAGCAACTTTACTTTGACCAGTTGAGCGTGGAAGAGGTGGCTTCCAAACTTGACATGACACCCGCAGCCATACGAGGGCTGAGACAACGGGCCCGCGAAAAAATACGAGATGCCATGATTCGACTATCGCATTTCGTATAGTTGGGTCCGCCCGCCCGACCGTTTTCAGTTGGCTCCGCATCCCGAAATGTCGCTTTGCGTCGCAAGACAGTTTCGAACAAACGTGAGATTGAATAAAAAAGTGCCAACTCAGAAAGACGGCTCGGAAGCGATGGCGGTGCGGATAGCGATGGAGGTGGGCGCACGCCGCAGAGCCGGAGAGAGCTTGCCAGATGAGCAAGTGCTGCGCGACTACCCCAAGCTGCGTGAATTGCTGCAGGTACAGCTTCAACGGCTCGGGCTTCTCGAAGCGGCGCGCCATCATGTTGAGCATGACAATCCGGACACGCCGCTAGGAGACTTGGCCCAAACTTGCGAGCTCCCTGCAGACAGCGACGGTTTCGGGTCGGCGGTTGGACTGCGGTTAACTGTCGAAGAGCAGCGGTTGAACGGCGACTTTAGAGGCACTTTAATCGTCGGTGATTCAGTTGCTACGCAAAAGCCGGAACCGTCGTCCACGCCGCTGTATAGACCCTCCGTTCGTCCCCCAATGGCCGTCGTAAAGCTATTTCATGATGGAACAACTTCATACACTTCGTATCCAGTATTCGGTGATCGATTCCGGATTGGGCGTATCGATGGAGACTTGATTGTCTTGCATGATTCGTGGATGTCGGGAAGGCACTCAGAGATCCAACGTCGGCGTATCGGCGACCGTTTCGCGTGGTACTTGGTAGATCTGAAAAGCACCAACGGGTCGTTCGTGCGCAGCGATACGACGCTATTGAAAAACAACGACGAGCTGTTTCTTGGTCAAGAACGCTATCGCTTCAGCACTCAGAACGGTCGTGCCGGGTTGATTCATGCCACGAAGGGTGTCGGTCAGCAATGGTGGTTTCGCGGTCGAAAAGAAATCATAGGCTCCAAACCGCCGTGCGGATTGCCATCGTTTGCAACTGACCCCTTTCTTGATCCAGAGCATGCCACCGTCATTCAACGACCCGACGGTGCTTGGATGATTGAAGACAACAATTCGCAGAACGGCGTTTGGTACCGCATCATAGAAATTCAGCTTACCGCCAACAGCGCCTTTCAGCTCGGTGAACAGCGCTTCGGATTCTGGTTTGGCGAAGACCTCTAATTCGAGCAGCGATTATCGAAGTAACGACTCAGCCCCGCGCAGGCACAACCGCCTCTTCGTCGAAGTCATCCGAGTCTTCCGCACACTCCGCTAAAAAGCTGACCGCAACGCGTGGCAACGACTCCAGCGTCGGCATCTGAACAAACCGCAAATACTTCAGCTTGGCGAGATGTTCAACGGCATCTTCTGTGATCTCGCACCGTTCAATCGACAAGCTCTTCAAGTTGTTAAAAGTGCCGATCGACTCGAAAGTACGGTTGTTGAGGTTGCTTCCGGAAAGTGCGACACTCTCGAGGTTTGGCGCATTCACCAGACCTTTCAAGCCACCAAATTTTCGATAGCTAAAGAACCCACCGGTTAGAATAACCGAGCGCAATTTCGATTTCGACGCAAATGTCGGCAACTCTGCCCACCGCGCTTCAGGCAAGGAAAGCTCCAGCTCTTCGAGTTCCGTCATACTGGCAATCGCCTGCAAACCTTCAATCGAAAGCGATCGCTCGCGTATCACAAGTCGCTTCAGCGGCAACCTAGCGAGATGCCTTAGGCCGTCGCCTGCGATCCCAGTTCGTGAAAACTCGAGCGATGTCAATTTCTCAGCCTTGGCGAGTGCGATCAACTCTTCGTCATTGACCGGAGCCTCGATGAAACTGAGCGATTCGAGCTGCGGAAGCGCTGCAATTTGTGAAAAGATCGCCGTGCCATCGCGTTTCACAGTAGCAATGCTCAATTCTCGCAATGACTTGTTGGCGCAAACATCTGCGATTAAGTCACTCCCCACCAACTGCCAACGCACCGCGGCGGATTGCGGCGAATCGGTATCGCCATAGTATTGCACCGATGGCTTTTCATCCGACAAACGGGCAAACTCTGAATTACTGCAACCAGCTAGCAACAAGAACGCAACCGCACTGCGTACAGACCAGTATTCCCAACTTAGAATTTTCGCAGCCATTTTTCGTTCCGTTAGTTTCAAGCTAAGTATGCCCGGGTTCGCCTGTTTAACGACGCTTCTTACCCTGGCCGAGTTCCCGCAAAAGTTGTCACCGAAAAACGCACAAAGGTGTTCACTTTGCCGGAAATCGCCATTTAGCGAACCGTTCCCGCTCAATCGATGACCTATACACGCATACTTATTCGTTGCCTTTCACGAGTTCTTGTTGCCGAGCAAAATTGTGTTGTGGAGTTGTGCTGAAAAGGCCGCCTTGTGGACGAAATCCGTTTCATCAGAGTGGGCCCCAATCGGCGAACCCCGTTCTATGCTGGATGACACGACCGAGTCACAGCATTTGCACTTTCGCGAGCGTCTCGGCGTCTAGTCGCCTTGTGACTTCGCCGCTATGCTCGAACCGCCGAAGGAGCTTGCGCTATATTCCTCGCTCCCCGTAATAACTAGTATAACTAGTGCGCTTGCCGTACCGCTTGTTGGCACCCGTAATGCGATTGCTTATTAGCCTATCTGTAACTTGGCTGACCTTCACCCTGGTTCTTGGCGTGGTGGGCTCACGCTTACTGAGATCGCTTCAGCACGAGCAAGAGAACCTTGCAATGGTGACGAGCGCTGCGCTCGCTGCTGCAGTTTGCGAAAACACTGATTGGAGGGTTCCCTGGGAAAGCGATCCGCGATGGAACGAGATGGAGAAGCGTTGGCAGGTCGATGTGGTGCCACTAGCCAAAAGTGATGCATTGAATCTGGTCAAGTTTGACGACACCTCTGTCGAAGCGAATCGTTGGAACGCTCTTCCGTCGGGACTGTGGGAGATTCGTCGTGCGGTCGCTATTGCCGGTCGAGGTGCGGAAGCGATTGCGGGCATAAGTGTCACTCGAGTGGTTGATTTTGGTCATTCAAGTCGGCTTTGGTGGACGCTGTGGTCAGTTACGCTTGTCTTTGGCGGAACAGCCATCGTTCTCACCGGGCTGACGCGTCACAGTTATCAACAGCGACGGCTAACTGCGCTGAAGATTTGGGTCGAGGCTGCGAACGACATTCCCGATGTTCATCGCGCGCAACTTCCAGAAAATTTAATTGACAATAACTTGTCCGACGACGGCGAATTGTCCGTGCAGCTTTCAATACTGCGTGAGTCGATCAACCGATGGCTGGCCGACTTGCAAAGCGAACTGCAGCGCAACGAGTTGGTGCTGGGCAATATGCAAGAAGGTGTTCTTGCAGTTGACGACAAAGCCCGCGTGCTGCTCGCAAACGCCGCCGTTACACGATTGCTTGGATTGTCAACTGAGAACTATCTTTATCGATCGCTCGTCGAAGTCATTCGCACGCCGCGCATTGTTGCGATCATCGAACGCGTTCTCGGGAGTTCGACTCCCCAGGAGGAGAGTTTTGAACACGGTCGGCATCAATTGTCGCTGCGCGTACTAGTGCGACCCGTTCCGCTCGGCAATGATCGCGTTGGAGCGCTGATGACCGTCCGTGATGAAACGTTGATCAAGCGAATTGAGTCCGTTCGTCGCGACTTCGTTACCAACGCATCTCACGAGCTAAAAACACCGCTGGCAGCGATCCGAGCCTACGCGGAAACGCTGCAAATGGGCGCAACGGACGATCCCGAAGCGACACAAACTTTCCTCAGCGGCATCCTCACTCAAGCGGATCGTATCAACGGATTGATTACCGGGATGCTGCAATTGGCACGCGTTCAGTCCGGTTCGGCGATGCTCAAGCAAGCTCGCTTTGAATTGCAATCTGAGATCGAAGGCTGTCTCGACGCAGCCGAAGTGATGGCCAAAGCAAAGCAGATCACATTGGAAAAAGTCCTACCAAGCGCACCGCTGTATATGAACAGTGATGCCGAAGCGGTCCAAACAGTGGTTAGCAATTTGCTTTCTAACGCAGTGCGCTACACGCCGAGTGGTGGCCATGTCAGTCTGCATTTGACCGCCTCGGAATCCGCGATCACTATTCGCGTTCAGGACACCGGTATCGGAATTGACAAAGAAGAACTCGCGCGCATTTTTGAACGGTTCTATCGAGTCGAACGAGCTCGCGCGGCGGATACAGGTGGCACTGGGCTGGGACTCTCAATCGTTAAGCACCTGTTGCAAGCACTCGGCGGCACGATCACCGTTACCAGCGAACCGCACCAAGGCAGCTGCTTCGAAGTTCATCTGCCAATCAAACCTGCCTAAGTTGTGGACTCCGCTTGAATTGTAGCCCTCGGTCATATTTCACCGGCGGCAAACTTCACCAAATCTTCACCGCGACGAGCTGGAAATTCGAACAGTTACTGGCCATAAAATACACACAACCTGGATCGAACTTCTACCGAACTTCAGAAGGACGTGCTAAAAGAGAATTTTACACGGTCCGTTAGCTGTCGAGGAAGAAGTGGATGTCCAGGCATTTGCAACACGATTTAGACGAAGCTTACCACCGACTGCTGGCTCTGTCGGGGAATGTCGAAGAGATGATTGTCGCCTCGGTTCGTTCGCTAATGGAACGCCGTCGCGACCTGGCTAAGCAAGTCATCGACCGCGACACAGAAATAGACACCATTGAAGTGCGCATTGAAGAGGAATGCCTCAAGATGCTGGCGCTGCACCAACCGGTTGCGACCGATCTGCGGCGACTGACAACAATGATGAAAATCAATAATGACCTTGAACGCATGGCGGATTTGGCTTGTAACGTAGCCGAGCGAGCCTACAACTTGACCGATGTACCGGATTTTCCAATCCCGCTGCTGATCGGTGAAATGGTGGAACTGACAACCGCGATGGTGCGAGACGGCTTGAATGCCTTCGTGAACCTGAACGTCGAGTTGGCTTATCAAGTCATCGGACGCGATGATGGCGTCGACTCGCTGAACGTGCGAGTTATCGACCAGTTGTCAGTGATTATGCAAGACCATCCAGATTGGGTTCCAGCCGCCCTGCACTGCTTCTCTGCCGCGCGGCATCTGGAACGAATCGCAGATCATGCAACAAATGTTGCCGAAGATGTTGTTTACTTAGTCGGCGGTGTGATCGTCCGCCACCGCCATGTGCCGCCTCAAACGATAGGCTGATATTTGTGATTACAACTTCCCAAAGCTTAGCAAGCGAAACAATGGTAAAACCGCGAGTACTGATTGTAGAAGATGATCGAGCTCTCTCGGACATCCTTTTTTACAATCTCCAAAAAGAAGGTTTTAACACGTTTCGCGCCTTCGACGGTCGCGAAGCGATCGAACAAGCTCGCTTGAAAGAGCCAGATATCGTCATTCTTGATGTCATGCTACCCGGACTTGATGGAATCGAAGTCTGCCGCCAAATCCGTAAACATACCGCAACTAGCGCCGCTGGCATTTTGATGCTGACCGCGAAAACAGAAGAAGTCGATCAGTTAGTCGGCTCCTCCGCAGGCGCGGATGATTATGTCGTCAAACCCTATAGCATGCGTGTTCTGCTTGAACGCGTACGAGCTCTCCACCGCCGTCGCACGACCAACGAAGCCGACGAACCCAAAGACGATGTCATTGAACAGTGCGGAATCCGAGTCGACATTCGCCGACACCAAGCCTTCGTGCACGACATGCCACTCGAATTGACTCGTAGCGAATTTCGTTTGTTGCAAACACTCATCTCCCAACCAGGTCGCGCGTTTGATCGCAGTGAACTCATCGAGAACGCACTCGGCGAAGACACTCTCGTCCTCGAACGCACCATCGACGTTCACATCCGCGCCATCCGTCGCAAACTCGGCAATCTCTCGAACCTGATCGAAACCGTCCGAGGCGTCGGCTACCGCTTCCGCGAACAGGCCGCGTAACTTCCTAGGCATTAAACAGCTGTCGCCTTGTGAATCTGTAACAATCGATCCCAAAGCGGCCCAACCTCGCCCCATGCAAACTCGGAGCTTGCCAGCAATCCGGACGCTGAAGCCCGACCGCGCAGTGCGGAATTCCATGCCAAATCCAATATTGCCGCGGCAAGTTGCTCGGACGAATCGCGATCCACGAGCTGCAGAGCCGTCGATAGCGGCAGGCACTGCGTCGCCTCGGTGCATCGAGTTGCAATGGCCGGACAACCCTGGCTAAGCGCTTCCACCAAAGCCACCGGAAAACCCTCGTACCGGCTAGGCAAAACAAATATCGTTGCGCGCTGATACAAAGGCCATGGATCACTTATCCAACCGAGCAGTTGTACCGAGGGCAAATCTTTCGCTTGCAATTCCAGCGCCGCTTGCTGAGCCCCCGCTCCTGCGATTTGCAGGCGCCAACCGGGAAGCTGATCATGAATCTGACGCCAAGCATCGATCAACAAATCAAAGCCTTTTTCGTGACTCAATCTGCCAACGGCTAAGACAAGATTGTCTTCACGCGACAGCTTTTCAGCGCAATCCGGAGGCGTTATCGCCGCTGGTATCACACGAATTCGGTCCGCCGCCACCAGCCGCTGCATGTACCGTGCAATTTCTTCGGTCAGCACAACGCAAGCGGCACAACTCGGATAAGTGCGATTCCGCCAAGCTTCCCACAAACGACTGAGTCGCTGCTTCGCAGGATTACTGTGCTCGGAAATCACAACTGGAGTATTCAACCCGCGAGCCGCTTGCAACGTGACGATGTTCATCTGATCGCAAAAACTGACGATCAAGTCGGGCTGAATCGTTCGCAACGTGCTCCGCAGAGCTCGCACTCGCTTGAAATTGGCGACCAGCCCCCGCACGCGATTTTCACTCTCCGCTAGCAACCCCAGCCCATGCCGAATAACTGAAGTTGGCACTTTATATTGATCGGTGTCTGCTGTTGACCACGTAACCAAATGCACGTCATGCCCGGCGAGTGACCAACGCGTTGCGAGTTGACTCATCAATCGCTCCGCGCCGCCACCAAACAGTGCATGAATCGTTAACGCGATTCGCGTGCGGCGCGGCTGAGTTGCTGTCTCATTCAACAAAATGGCATCACTGAAAACAGAGGCACAAGAAAAGCTAGATCAACGCGAACAAAATGACCGAGAACTAAGGCACCGAAAATAGATCCGCCAAATCTAATTTGGCA
The DNA here is from genome assembly GCA_041742175.1 of Pirellulaceae bacterium. Taxonomy (GTDB): domain Bacteria; phylum Planctomycetota; class Planctomycetia; order Pirellulales; family Pirellulaceae; genus Aureliella. Next base: position 2,737 of record JBGSJB010000330.1, on the reverse strand, counting down.
TCCGGGTTACAACTTGGCGACAGAAAACTGGGAGCGACGACGATTTCGATTTTTCGATACGACTTGCTATCGAACCCACACTGCACACGAATATTCGCTTTGTTATCGAGCGTTGACATCACAGACCATCGAGTGAGATACTCGCTGTAGTCATCCTGAATCGGACCTGCCGGATTCATGAATCGCAACTCTCCTCGAATCAATTCCACCTTCTTACCTTCGATGCAATCGAATGCGCCGCGGTCGACCATCGCATCAGATTCGCGGCCCGTCAGTTTTGCAAGGCTTGGATTCATCGCTTCTCTCGTTAAAGATCCGTTCGCGGTTCAATCCGTACGCAGCAGAATGCGCAAGCGTCTTGGTGAAATCTATTCAGTATGGTCAAACCTCGTCGACAATTGTACTTCACGACCGCGATCTTCGATTCAACCAAGCTCGCAGCGGTACGCCTACGACCTTCGGTGCCTTCGGATGCGAGCACGCGATGAGCAACGATCGCAGCAGCAAAACCGGATAGCGCCCATACATCCAAACGAACCTCAACCCGTCGCGAAGTCCGCCCGCGGTTTCGCGGTTGAATATCAAATCGCCCAACTCCCCGCTGCGATGTAACAATTGGTAACGATAGTAAGGCTCCAGCACTGCGCGTGGAACGCCACCGCGTTCGTATCGTTGCAGCAACTCCGTAAAGTAAATGAGCACCGTTTTCGCATGATGCCTGGCCCAACTGAACTGCGCGCTCGGCATTTCATAAATCAACACTGCCGGTTCAGCGACCAACCCGACGCGTTTACCAGGAAGATGTTCAGCGATGATGACCGCATGCGGATAAGTCGATTCCACGGTACTGAAAGGCTTATCCGTCGACGCAGTTGGGTATCGCTCCACCCACAATCTCCGCCGCAAAGCGATCGAGTACATCGCCGTTAAGTCCGCGCAGGGTCCTTCGAACAACTGCTCAAAAGGAACCACTCCATCAACAGCCAACCGTCGCAATGTGCGAGCCGACTTTGCTGCGACTCCACCTATCGCTTGCTCAACTGTCGGCCGCTGCACCCCCGCTTCGTAGGCAACGTTGAACGCCACCAAGTCAACGTCAGGACTTTGTTGCATTCGCGCGATCACTCGCTTCACGGCGTCTGTTGTCAATACATCGTCGTCGCCAATCAACCACACAAACTCGCCGCGAGCCAGTTCTGAAGCAACTTTGGTGATATTCCCAATGATGCCGATATTGGTTTCGTTACGGCTCACTCGCAAGAAAGGAAACTGGCTTCGATACTTCGCGAGAACCACTTCCGTTGCATCGCCGGACGCGTTATTCGATACAACGCACTCAACTTCGGAAACGCACTCAGCAACTTGCAGTAAAACACTCGCTAAACAGACGTCCAACAACGCAGCGCGATTGAACGTTGGGATGCAGATCGACAGCAGCGGCGAACTAGCTTGCATGCTTATCGGCTAATTTGTTCGGCTCGTTAACAGGCACCGGTGTCATGAACGAATGCACCGCCAACATGATCGCGCCACACACCAGCAGACTATCGGCGATATTAAAGTTCGGCCACGTGTACTGTTCGTAACGAAACAAAATCCAGTCGCGCACGCCGCTTTGCCAATCGGGATGATCGGCTGGAGGATTCCACAAACCTAGACGATCGTACAAGTTGCCAAAGATCCCGCCCGTAACAAATCCCAGTGACACCACCAACCACCAACTCTTGATCGCTTGGAATTTGCCCAGCCAAATCAGGATCGCAACCGCCGCTACAATCGACAGCAGCGCGAACAACTTGCCCCAACCAGCTCCCATGCCGAACAACGCACCTGGGTTCACCGCAGTTTCAATTCCAACATACGAATCGATCAACCACCAAGGACGCATCGCGCCCGGCAATCCACGCCAAGCAAAAACCGCCTCCTTCGTCCAAAGATCCAGCCCGGTGCCGCCGATGGCGATTGCAAAAAAAGCGACCCACCGGACCCAAGCGACGCTCGACTGTTGCGGTGTGAGTCCAACGGCCTCTCGCTCAGGTGAACCCGCTGATTCACTTGGCACGTTACGATTCCAACTTCGTGGCACACTTGACACAATACGCTGTATCCGGAATGACTTCCAATCGAGCTTTAGCAATGCGACCGCCGCATTCATCGCAACCACCGTACGTTCCATTGGCGATCTTTTCAAGAGCGACTGTGATTCGTTCAAGCCGGTTGCCATCGGATGCGAGCAGATTCAAGGTGAATTCTTGCTCGAAACTGTGACTGCCCACGTCGGCCGGATGAAGCGGAGCTCGATTGTCTGTGAACTCGCCATCCATGCCGCCCATCGCTTCCTCCGACATCATGCTGACGTCACCGCGCAACCGATGGCGCAACGCGATTAGCAGATTTCGAAATTTTTCCAGATCAGCCGCATTCATATCGGGCTCCAGCTATCAATTTCGCGATTTTCGCTTCAGTAAGTCCGTCGGCACTACGCAATTCTGAGCGGTCAATCTGCAGTCAAGACCACAAAGCTGTTAACTTAGGGGACTTAGCGGAAGGAATGGTAGGCAAAACTAAAATTAATGACAAACCGAGAATAGAATCCGTCCAGCGTCGAGCGATAAAATCTGAGCGAAACTCTTCCGAGCGTACATAGAAGCGGCACTCCATGCAGCCGACGTTGGGTGCTAGCAACCGCAAAGTTAAATTAAAAGCCAATCCACTTCGCACGTGATTTGCATCCCAC
>JBGSJB010000329.1:0-2879 GCA_041742175.1 Pirellulaceae bacterium | reverse complement strand
GTGCTGCAGCAAGGTGGACCTTGGACGGAAGTCGACCGCATAATTGAAGGCGCGATTCGTAGGCTGAACGACTTTGTCGGTTACCGTCCGGTGGCGGTTTTGGAAGGGCGGCGTCTCGAACCTTATCCGAACGAGCTTGTGCGCCCGATTCCGCTTTACATTGCGGGAGTTGGCGTTACGGCGGGGCCTTACGAGGGAGTTGTGACCGAGTGCATCGAGATCCTCAGAAATGCGGATCCGGATACGTTGCGGCGCGCGTACTTCGATTTTTCGATGCTTGACGAATTGGCGATTGACCCTCGCGCGTACGACTTTGATCATCCGGTAAATCAGCGACCCAATTATCACTTCGGTCAGTGGGATCCCAACTTCATCGACAATTCGGGCAACTATCGACGGTTTGTTGTTCAGCAAGTAACGCTCAACGCACTGCTCGCTCGACTGGATGATGAGGCTTCGGCGCCGCGCGAGGAATTGATGCGAGAAGCTGCGGCCGTGCTGGCGGGAACGATTCTCATGGCGTCGGGTATATCGGGCAATGGTCCGGGCTCGTTCGCCTCGACGGTCACGCTTGGATCGTTGTTGCCAGTGATCGCTGAGTATCGGGATACATTCTATGAGCAACTGCTGGATAAGATGAGCGGCTCGCACTTGGAGCGGCTGCTGGAAGAGCAGAAGATTCGTCGGCAACCGTTCGGTGGCGCTCGCCAGCACTTGAATACTTACTTGGCCAAGCATCGCGCATCGCAGTTAGAACATGTGCAGCTGGCGCGGTTATTTGCGAGGATGGGCAACGCCGCGGCTTCGAAAGAGCAGTCGGAATATGTGCCGGTTCCCTCAGCGCGGATTATCAGTCGGATCGATTGTCTGATGACTGCGGCGGATCATTTTTTGCAAGTTGGACGATTGGACGACGCGGTTGCCGTATCACCGCAGGTGATGGATTTGGTGCATCGCGGCATTCAATGCGGGGCCATCGTTGATCCTTGGAATATCTTAGGTTTTGCGGGCAATTTTTCGCGATTTCATGGTCCAGACTCGGCGGTTCACGATCATCGCGTCGAAGATCTCGTGCAGTTGATGGAGATGGTCTTCGCGTTGCAGTCACGAATTTGGCGCGAAGCTTCGGGTAGCGGGCGTGAGGATTTGTGCAATCAGATTGAGCGGCAGTTGCGTTCCAATGCACAGTGGTGGCGGCAATTCGCGGCGCATGAAGTTAGCGACGTGGAAGCGACTGATCCGCAAGAGACGCTCGAGTCAGCCGAGTTGGTGGCGAAGGCTCTTTCGCTGTGGCACGCTGGAGGAGCGGCGACAGGCGACATTCGCTTTTGGGCTCCGCACGCTGATCTTTTCGATTCACCCAAAGCGTATGCATTGGTCGTCGAATCACTGCTGGAGCGCAACGACTTTGTGGCTTCGATGGCCTTGCTCGTGCATTGGCTAGACCAAGCGGATCGCGTTGGTTTGCAGAAAGGCTCTGCATCCTTCTCGGATCTTGCGCGACGTTGGTTGCAGCGACTGGAATTTGTCCTGGAAGGCAACGCTGGTCAGGCAGCATCTGGTTCGAGCGGTGCTGGTTCCGCGACTGATTCGAAGTTGCAGGGTTTGAGCTGGAGTGTGGCGCAGAGTTTCTTTGACCGACTGGAAGCGAACGCCAATCACTACTGGAATGCACCCGAGTTTCGACTCGGCCGGCCACAGTTTCGCAAGCGCAAGTCGGATGACGATTTAGTCGCATCAGGAGACTCCGATTCGCTTGAACCGACTGCCGGTGATGAAGAAGACGAACGCAACAAATACGACGCGGCCTATGACAATGTAGTTTATGAAGACAGCACCGACGACGGAATTGAAAGCGAAGTCTCTGAGGAAGGCGATACTGAGAACACCAGCGAGCTGATTGAAGAATCCAACCGGCTGAACCAGCATCTGACGTTTCTCACCGCGCTGGCTCAAATGTGGAAGGGTGCCGCGCTTAGTAGTCTGTTGCGGCGCGAAATTGCAGCGGACCCGAAGGTGGGTCGATCGCGATTGGAAGCGATGGAGAACTGGGCAACGCAAGCGGCTTCTAACCGACGAGGTTTGTTAGCGTTGCTGGATGAAGTTGCAACCTTCAAATTAGCGAATGGCGGCGCGAATCAAGAAGCGATGTCGTTGTATGATCGTCAGCGACTAGTCAAAGAATCGCTGCTTGAACGAATCATCAGCACCGCGCTGGAAACCGCGGACGCGCGTCGCATGTTGCTGGCGACTTTGCACGCGTGCGGCCAAGTCAGCGAGTCCCTGGTGGCCGAACTCAGGGAACTGCCCGAGGATGATCGTTCGGCGGTTGAGATTTTCGGTAGCTTGTTGCACGGTAACTTTGCGCAGGTCGAGACGAATTTCTCTCAGTTGATTCAAGCGCTGAGAGAGAAAAAGCTGCTTTACATTCCACTTGCGCGCGGTGGCGATCCGCGACAGATTTACAGCGTACGACTGCGTCGCAGAGTCTTGTCGCATCTGTTGGTTTGGTTGCCGCGTCAGGGGCTGTTTAAGCAGGCGTGCCAGTTGATTGAAACGGCACGCTTTATGGAGCACAACAATCCAATTGGACCCGGCGCCGTAACCGAGTTCGATGACCTGTTCCATCTGGGCTATGTTTCGATGGTTCGGGCGGTTGTGCGCAATGCGTATGAGTGGCGGTTGACAGAGCTGCGAGCGTCGAAGACACCGATCAAAGTGAAGGGCAAGTCGACACGCGCCACCGCCAAGAGCAAAAAGATGGCTCAGGAGTTAGTCTCCATTGATCAATTGGCGGCCAAAGTTGATTTCGATACGCATGATGGCGCGGCATTGGAAGAACTTGAGCCGAACAGCGAAGCGCTGATCGATGTGCTCGA
>JBGSJB010000328.1:0-2131 GCA_041742175.1 Pirellulaceae bacterium | reverse complement strand
AGCAGCGATCGAATTCGGCAACTCGCGACCGAAATTGAAACCGAAATTCTCGCCGACTACGACTCAGAAATCCCGACGCGGCTGATCGGTGAAATGGTCATGGAACGCTTGGCAGAACTCGATCAAGTCGCCTACGTTCGCTTCGCCAGCGTCTATCGCGAGTTCACAGACGTCGAAGATTTTGTCGCTGAGCTTGCTCCACTGCGCTCCGCGCAAAACTCAATTCCCAAAGTCGATCCTGAGTAAGCGCCGATGCTGAGTAAGCGAAGTATGCGACCGAAGCTCTACATCGACTTCCGCGTTGAAGTTGTTTCCGAAGCGGTGCGCACTCTAGGCTTTGAACCACTTGCAATTTGAGCAGGCGCTGCGTCATTCAGTTCCGGCTGCACGTAAGCACTGCCGCGTTCGTACAACGATAGCCGCTGCTGCACTTCGTCACGCTCCACGTCGGTCGCCAACTGGACCGCGCGCCGCTGATGCTTGATCGCATCCTGCAGCTTACCCGTCGCAGCATAAGCGGCTGCCAGCGTGTCGTAGGATCGCATGCTCGGAGCCGGATCAAGCTCAATCGCTTTCTTAGCCGACGAAACAGCCAGTTCCGCGTTCCTGAATTTCTTGTCGGGACAAGTCGCCATCAACCAAGCGGCATTTTGATAAGCTCGCGCGTACTGCCCATTGATGGCTACCGCTTGACGATAAAGTTCCGCCGCTTCTTTCCAAACACTGGTGAATTGCAACGCATCAGCCAAGTCGGTGTGATAAACCGCGCTATCACTCGCCAACTCAACCGCCTGCCGATAATCCTCAATCGCTTCGTCGTAGCTTTCCAACATGAATCGGCAATGACCGCGACTGTTGTAGTATTGCGGATCGTTACCCGTCAGCTCAATCGCACGACTGTAATCGCGAATCGCTTGTGGAAATTGCTTCAGCTCGAAATTCAGTTCGCCACGATTGAAATAAGCATTCGCATAATCATCTTTCAGTTGAATGACCGTATCCAAACGATCGATCGCTTGTTTGTACTGCCCCTTCATGGCCAACGAAATCGCCAAGTTATGGTGCACTCGCCAATTGCCTTGAGCATATTCGACCGCAGTCTCGTAATCCTGCAGCGCTTTCGCATCCAACGCATCGGCGGCGGGCAAATCACCTTGCTCCACCAAAGCAGCCGCAGCCGCACTGCGCATCTCGCCACGTCGATTGAGCGACCAAGCTAACAAACTGGCCGCGTAATCCCGATCCGCTTGCGAACGCTTCGGGTCGGGCATCGCTTTAGCGCAAACACGCGCGATCGCCGTCACTTCCGCTTCAGTGCTAACGGACTGCGTCTTGCGATAAGCCTCAAGCAAGTCCGCTGAAATCGCTTGCGCCGATCCGCTCGTCTTCGTCTGAGCGCCTGCTGAGTTGCTGACAATTGAAATGAACGCAACTGCAATGACAATCGCTTGGAAACGCACGGCGCAGCCCCATCAAAGTTTACACAAGTACAGAAACCGAACCCCAGTTTCTATAGCTGTTCCACTGCGGCACGAAAAGATCGATCTACCCTCCGTTCATGTCTAACTCTTTTCAAGCAGGCTGCTACGGATCACCCAAGCTGCCGTGTGAAAGCCAGCATTGCTTATCGAAGCGGTAACAAACACAGTCGCAATTTCCCCGCAGACGCTCCGTCATTAGCGGTCCACTTCGCGCGCTGCAAAAGTACGTTGCGGGCTCCCATTTTCGTGATGCGATACGCGGCCGTCGATCATGCGAATTATTTTTTGCGCTTGATCGGCTACGTTTTGGTCGTGCGTGACGATTACCAGTGTTGTTTTTTGCAGTTTGTTCAACTCGCTGAGCACTTGCATGATTTCCATGCCGCTTTTGCTATCGAGCGCGCCGGTGGGTTCATCGGCTAGAACCAGCGATGGAGAGTTGGCCAGTGCGCGGGCGATCGCGACCCGTTGTTTTTGTCCGTTTGAGAGCTGGTCAGGTAGATGTCGCGTTCGTTCGGCGAGTCCGACGCGATCAAGCAATTCTCGAGCTCGTGCAACGCGGGCGGCTGGACTTAGCTCGCTCTCGAACATCGGCAACTGCACATTTTCTTCGGCAGTCAAATTCGGCAGCAGATAGAACGACTGAAACA
>JBGSJB010000327.1:0-2166 GCA_041742175.1 Pirellulaceae bacterium | reverse complement strand
CTCGCGGAACGCAATCCAAGCTCGCCGCTGTGCGATTCCACTATCGCTGATTCCACGATTGCCGACTCGACGGTAGTGAACTAGCCAACGCGCAGCTATCTGGCTGAGCGCATTTCTTCCAGCTCATCGTTCGAGATGATGAGCGCAGACGCAGGCATCCTTAACCAGTCTTCGATGGGTGAGTTCCATTTTGCGAAGTCCGCGGAATCGAATTGGGGCTGAGCTGTGTAGGTTTGTTTGGTTGTTGCCAAGTTAAGAACGTTGCCAGCTCGTACAACTTCGACACCGTTCTTCAGCAGCAATTCAGCAGTCGCAAATGTCGACTCCCAATTCGACTGAAGACGATACGCGACCACATCGGCGCGTTTGCCCGACGCTAGTGAACCGCAGTCGTGCAGTCCGAGAATGCGCGCCGGAGCGGCGCGCGTGATCGTGGCAATTTCGTCCAGCGTGTACTCGCGATCCAACTCACGCAGCAGCGAGTGCGCGGCGGCTCGAGGGTGAATCGTCTCCAGTGTCGATTGGCGGAAAGACCGATCCATCAACAATCGAATCAAGTGCGGGTAACTGGTGAACGGTCCGCCGTTGGGATGATCCGTCGTAAGAAACACGCGCCACGGATCTTCGATCAGCAGCAGCAATTCGAGTCCGATCGTCCACTGCAGGCTGTGCACGAAATGACTGTCGCGATAGCGCATCGGCACGACACCGCAGCCCGCTTGGCATTCAATGTCACTGAGAATCCAATGTTTCGGGTGTGCATGCGTACGATTACGAAACTGTGCGGACGCGTCGGCCGACAGGGTTACGGTCTGACCAAACACGACTTGTCCGACGTCCAAAGTCACGTTGGGATGTTCGTTGACATAGCGACTTAATTGTTCTGCGCCGCTGCCCATCGCGTAACCGATGTCACCATCGGTAAAGGGTCCGGAGTAGCAATTGAATTGCGAGTGGGTGAGGTGGATGCGACGTCCTTCCGCAGCGTCCAGTGTGGCGATGGTGGAAGCGATATTGCCTGGAACTCCGAGGTTGCTTGCGTGAACGTGCAAGGGGTGCGCGAGTCCAAGATCATCTACCGCGGCGGTCAATCGTCGAATGACGTCGCGCGGTGTAACTCCATATCGCGAATGAAGTTGGTCGACGTCCAAGTCGCGTTGATTGAACTTGAAGGCGTTGATGCCACCGGGGTTCACCACTTTGACGGCGAGGGCTTGAGCTGCATTAACGGTCCAAGCCACCAAATTTCTGAGACTTACATCATCGATGCCTTTGCCGAGTGCAGAAAGTAGCCAATCTTCGTTGCCGAGGACTACGTAGGCTCCCGTATCGAGGATTGGGGTGTCGGCGAGTTCCAAGTGCGTGTGTCGAGCTTGCGAGAGAATCATGGCGGGTTCGAAGCAAGCCGTGTACCCCATCCGCGCATAAAGCTGGCCGTTTAGAGTCGTAGGCCAGATACAACCGGCAGGATCGCTCGCCAGCGCGCCTTGTTGTCGCTCACGCCCCGACCAGTCACTCATTAGCATGCGGGCTAAATTGACTTTGCCGCCACCGATGTGCGTGTGCAGATCGATTCCACCGGCCATCACAATTGCGCCGCAAAGGTCTTCCTTACAATCAGCTGCACCGGAGAGCGGTGGATCAATGATACGCTCCCCTTCGATCCACAGGCTGGTCAGCTTAGCGTCTTCGAAAGTGCATGATTCTTGGGTCGGGTCAACCACTCGGCAATTCTGCAACTCAGTTCGCATCGCAAACCTCCGGAACCGTCACTTGCGAATGGAAAGCCAAATGATTCATTGTGAGGTGACTGAGAATTTCTGTAGCGGTGGGAAGTGAACTGGGCGAAATGGCTTTCGCAAAGTGAACGGTTCCGCGATCGCCTCGAAAAAGATGACCGGAGCTATCGAGCCCCACTGCTGCCACTTGAATCGTTCGCGAATCGCTCGGTGCAGTTGATACGCGTGAAGCATTCGAAGTACGCGATTGAAGAACGAGTGTTGCTGGGAGATTGGGCAACACGCGGTCACTGGCTACATTGCTGATCAGCACAATCGACGGAAACTCGGCGGACCATTGTTCTAACGAATAACCGATGTACCGCGACGATCGATACCAATGATCGCCACGCCAGACCGCGGTTCCGGCGCATCCGGTCAGCCACAG
>JBGSJB010000326.1:0-14579 GCA_041742175.1 Pirellulaceae bacterium | reverse complement strand
AAGTCCGTTGCCAGCACAAACAGATCTTCTTGCCCACCACTTTTCCGCCGACCAAGCGCCATCTCAATCTCTCCCAAAGCACTCGAAGCCCAATGCCCCTAAAATAGCGCGGCCTGTGAGTTTTTCAACGGGCTGCTAGGTCCACTTCCCACATCTCTTCACCGTTGGAAGCGGTCCGGGCAGTAAAGAACAATCGGTTATTGAACACCGTAAAGTTCCGAGGACTGCTGCTTGCGCTGCCGGGGTTCATATCCTTCCAGAGTAATGTACCAGCAAAGGTTCCATTCGTCCGCCACAGTTCGACGCCTTGATTGGAAGCGCCCGACGCCGCGAAGTATACATGGCCATTCCAATACGTTAGATTCACGGGCGAACCGAAGTTAAAATTTCTTAGAACCGTTTTAACTCCTGTATCGCTATTCACCTTCAGCAACTGACGTTGTCCATTGATGACTGCCGAGACATAAAAGTCACTTCCAACAGCAACATAATCCACGATGTCTGCCGGCGGCGTTCCTTGAGCAACATCAATCAAATAAGTGCCGTTGACGGTCCCATTGCTGAACCCAAGTTCGGTCCCAAGCGCGCTGGTGCCACGGAAGATCACTCCATTGCTGGTCGCGGCTAAGATCTCATCAACACCATCCAGACCGCCCGGGTTCAAATCAGATAGTCGCGCGGTTCCATTGACCGTGCCATCGGTCTTCCAAAGCTCGCGACCAAAACCAGGGCTGCTCGCGACAAAGTAAACTTGACTGCCAACGGCTGTGTAAGAAAATCCTGACACAGTCGATAAAAACAAAGTACCTGAGGATGTCCCGTCAGATCCCCACAACTGGCCGTCCCACGTCTGGAAAACAAACGCGCCTGGAAGGGCTGAAAAATTGCTGGGAATCAATCCGAAAGTAGTACCCGAATCGTAAACCTGCTGCGTCCCCAAGGCCGTTCCATCGCTGGTAAACAATTCAACTTTGCCGTTGGTGCGGGCCGCAAAATACAATGCACCTTGCCATACAAACAATTTCGATTCAATGCCGGTGTTCAATCCTGGCGCAATATCTACTGCCAGCATTGTTCCCGCGGCCGTACCATTAGACTTCCATAAGTCATTGCCTTCAAAGCCATCGTTAAAGGTAAAGTACAATAGGCCATCTAATTCCGCCATCGAACCGATCATACCCAACAAAAAACCACCACCGATGGTCATTACCAACTGCGTACCAACTGCCGTACCATCGGTAGCGTACAGGCCCAAACCATCGAGTGATGAATTGGAAACAAAGAACGCTTTACCACCTGCGATAACGATATCTGCTGGCGGAGCATCTGGGCCGAAACTAGGGTCGCTGCTACGAATGACTTGAGTACCGAGCGACGTACCGTCAGTGCGAATCAATGTCGACGAAGTGCTGAATCCATCCCCTGGCAAATTGATCAGCAAGACACCCCCCAACACCGCTGAAGCATAAGTCACGGTCGTCATGCTCATTGATCCGGCGACCAGACCACTGGACAGCAATTGTGTACCGCTTACTTCACCGTTGGTCTTCCACAGACTGGTGCCAAAGCTGTCCTGAAAAACCACAATCAGTTCATTCCCCAGTGCAAATACCGCAGAGCTTTCGCCAAACCCAGACGAAAACTCGGACAACGTCGCTAGCCGCGTGACCACACTACCGTCGTACGTGAAAAGTCCTGCGCCGGGGCTGAGAGATCCTTCCTCCGCAAATCCACTAACGAAGACTATCTGATTACCAAGAGTTGTCAGGTTCCGAGGCGAACCACTCATCTGACCAACAGCAAGGTCTGCAACCAAGTTTGTACCTGCCGTCGTACCATCGGTTGCCCAAAGCTCTGTGCCGAGTTCCTGGGTAGTGGCGGCAAAGTAAGTTGTGCCTTGGATCTGCACTGCGGCCGTCGGATTAGATGACAAGACGGTATCATTCAAGTCCATCAAAAGGGCAGCGTTGAAGCTTGGTACACCTGTTAGCAGTCGTCTATCCTCAAGAGACTCGAGTAGAAACTTGCGGAATTTATTTCGCGTCTGTGCAGACATTCTTGATGGTTCCTCACGCGTAATTTCGATATCAATAAGGCACGAGTTCGCATTGAATTCGTCAAATAACCCAAGATGGGCATTTTTTTAACGAGTGCGTAACCATCGAACAACGGTTGCTTTTTTCAAGGTCCCTCGAAATGACCCCGCCATGCCTCGTTGAATCGAGGGTTGCGACACCCAGTTAACACTTAATCGCAAGATACCACATGGGAATACCACGGTCGACCCATGCGCCTGATAGGTTCCATTCGTGTTGAGCGTTGGTGCCCGTGTCGCCGTAGCCGTGGAGCTTGCCGGTGCTGCCAACGCATCAGGGTCCGAAGTACCGTAAACATCGTGCTAGTGGTCATGGTGTGCCGGAAGATGTGGCAAGCTCCAAGCTTGTCAATGTTGTCGCTTTTGATGCAACGATTTCAAATGAGCCTGAGGCGCTAGCCGATCTTTAAACCACAGATTCTCAAAGCTTAAAATCGGCTAGCGCCTCAGGCTCATTCAGACGCCGAAGTCCCTGCGATTGACTGCTCATCTGAACACTTTAATACCTAGACATACGGTGTTACGAGATGGGCGAGCTTCCTGATCTCCAAATTATCAGTACTCAATTGCCCGATAAAGTATTCGACTATACCTCCGCCTGAAGCCGTGGTTACTATTTCCTGCGCATATACACAAATCGCATCTTTTGAGACACTGGTTGCGGGTAGAAATTGCGAAACCCAGGCTCTCTTGCCACCGGAGGATTATGGACTCCAACTTCACCCAGGGTTTCCTCTCCACTCGAAAGGCAATAGGTATATACCTTCTGCGTTGGGAAATACTTTAAGTTATCAACAGCAACCAATACAGAATCAGCAACGGTTAGTAGATGCTCCGCCAATCCACATATCCAATTGGATCTCTAGATGTGAAGCGACTCACTTGAACGCCCTACATACATTCAAATTCGATAGTGCTTCGTGCTGTCACAGGATTGCAACTGCATCGAGTACAGTTTCAAAGGCTGCTTGGTCGCTATTGCCACCGCCGATTTCTTTTTCGTTGATCTTCCGCAAGTAGATCGATCAATGCATCAAATTGGCTGCTTGGTAGGCTTGGGGACGGCGATAGGTCGACCGTCGGCAGCTCACCTTCTGCGTTTGCGCGAGCGCGGTTTAACTCATTGATCACGAGCAATGCATCAATGGGGGACAAGTTTCCGTCGCTGCTCACATCGACGAATCGCACTGGAATAAAGGGAGTAGGAAGTTCTGGTGGGAGCGTCAAACGATCATTGATTGCATTGATGACCAGCAGAGCATCAAGTGGTGTGATGAACGTGTCGTCGTTCACATCGAAGCGATTGCGAGCGTTATGCCACGGGAATTCAGGGTCGTCATCAAGTACAGTCAACGCGGCGGAGCCACTTTCATAGTCGACAGCGTTAGCCGTTAGATTTACCAATTGATCTCCGTCAATGATGAATTCATTCACCGACGTGATCGTAAACGTCGCTCGCGATTGATTGGCTGGGATGGTCACTGTGGCTGGAACCGTTGCTTCCGTGGGACGGTCACTTGTTAGTTGCACGACCAACGGCTGCGTGATATCTGTATTGCTTCGTGTGACGGTTCCAATAGCGGTCGCGTTCTTCTCGCTTATCGAACTTACGTCGATGGACATGAAGATCGCTTCACTGTCCGTGACCGACAACGGTGCATTTGAACCCGAGTAGTTCGCAGCGGTGACTTGAATCGAAACCGCCCGTAAACCATCCAGCAAATTGTCGTCGACCGCGTTAATCGGGAATTCTACAAAACTAGCATTTGCAGGAATAATGACCGTGGTTGGTACTGCTACCTCGCTCGCATCGCTGCTTAGCAAGTTGACCGTTAGTGGCAGGCTAATGTCGGTGTTACTTCGGGTCACGGTACCCATCGCCTGCCCCCCGTTCTCGCTGATCGATGATTGGTTAATCACCAGCGAAAGCGACTCGGCGTCGCTAACGTTGAGCATTTGCGTGGCGCCTGCATAGCCGCTTGAACTGGCTGCAATTGCAACGAATTGCGTTCCATCGAGCAGCGAATCATCAACTGCGGCGATTGTGAAAGTTACAGAAGTTTCGTTTGCAGGAATAGTAATCGTCAGTGGAACCTGGGCTTCGGTAGGATCGTCGCTCTGCAACGTAACGGTCAGTGGAAGACTGTTGTCAGAGTTGCTGCGGGTTACGGTAGCGAGCGTTGAGCCGCCGTTCTCACTGATGGTCGAAGTATCGATCAATAACGTCAAGGACTCTGCATCGGCAATTTCGATCTGATCGCTTTCGTCTTCATAGCCGACTGCTGTCGCGGCAATGGTAACGACTTGAAGACCATCGAGCAGTGAATCGTCGACGGCGAGGATTGTGAACGTTGCTGATGCCTGATTCGCTGGAATAGTAACTTGCGGTGGAACAGTCGCCTCGCTAGGATCGCTGCTCACAAGCGTCACGACGAGCGGCAGATCGATGTCGGAGTTGTTACGAGTGATTGTAGCGACCGTCAAGCCGCCTTCTTCACTGATGGCAGTCTCCTGGAACGAGAGACTTAGCGATTCGGCATCTGTTACGTCCAAATTAGCAGTTGCAGTGGAGTAGCCCGTGGCGATTGCAGTAATGGTTACCGCGCGGGTACCGTCCAGCAGAGTGTCATCGGTGCCAGAAATTGTAAACTCTACGGTGGACTCGTTCGCAGGGATGGTGACCGTTGCTGGAACCTGTGCTTCGGTGGTGTCATCGCTGCTGAGCACAACAGTCAGTGGGAGGCTAGTATCCAGATTGCTACGAGTCAAAGTTGCGATTGCGGATCCCGCACGTTCGCTAATCGATGAAACAGAAATCGTAAACGTGAGCGATTCAGCGTCCAAAATGGTAAGCGAATGAGCGCCACCGAAGTAGCCAGTCGCCTCCGCTTGAATCATTACAGATTGGCTGCCATCGAGCAGCGCATCGTCTACTCCAGTTACTACAAAGCTAACTGAAAGTTCATTAGCAGGGATGGTTACCGTTAGCGGAACACTAGCTTCGGAGGTGTCGCTGCTTGTCAACGTGACTGTCAATGGGCTGGAGATGTCGGTGTTGCTCCGTGTAACAATACCGCTGGTGATGCCACCGTTCTCACTTATCGAAGTCGTGTCAAGCGTAACGGCTAGGCTTTCCGAGTCGCTAACCAGCAGATTGCCTGTTCCGTTTGCGTATCCAATCGCCTCGGCGGTGATCGCCAATGCCTGTGTACCATCGAGCAGAGTGTCATCTACGCCGGTCACCAAGAACGTTGCGGAAGCTTGATTCGCAGGAATGACTACGGTCACCGGAACGGTTGCTTCGGTGACATCGCTACTAAGCAAAATGACGGTGATCGGTTGACTGATATCGGTATTATTGCGAGTTAGAGTTGCCGTTGCTGTGCCACCATTTTCACTAATTGTGGTCAGGTTGAACGCGAGTGAAAGCGTTTCATAATCGGTGACGCTTACTGATTGCGAACTGCCGGTGTAACCCACTGCGGAAGCAGCAATCACCGCGGATTGAGAGCCGTCGAGAAGTGTATCATCGACGGCTGAAACTTCGAAAGTCGCTGATGTTTTTCCGGCAGCAATGGTAACGGTGGTTGTCACGATTGCTTCACTGGTATCGCTGCTCTGCAATGTTACCGTCACTGGCTGGCTGATATCGGTGTTGCTACGAGTGACGGTACCGGAAGTAGTGCCACCGAATTCGCTGATCGATAAGGCGTCGATGACGATTGCAATAGATTCGGCATCTGTGACTTCTATTGTTTGCGATTCACTGAGGTAGCCGGCTGCGCTGGCGGAGATAATTGCCGTTTGCATGCCGTCTAGCAGCGTGTCGTCTACAGCCAGGATCATGAAGTCGACCGAGGCTTGGTTGGCGGGAATCGTAACTGTGGCTGGCACTGTCGCTGCGCTAGCATCGCTACTGAGCAAAGTGACGATAAGCGGTTGTGTTATGTCAATATTGCTGCGAGTCACGGTGCCAGTTGCCATACCGGCATCTTCGCTGATCGAAGTCACAGTAATCGCAACCGACAGCGTCTCCGCGTCCGTTACCTCTAAAGCACTATTGCCTGCGATGTAGCCAACAGCACTCGCTGAAATTGTGACTGATTGAGTTCCGTCGAGTAGCGTGTCGTCAACGGCAGTTACCGGGAACGTGACCGAGGCCTGACCTGCAGGGATAGTGACAGTTGCTGGGACAGTGCCTTCGGAAGTGTCCCCGCTGAGCAACTGCACGGTAAGTGGTGATCCAATGTTGGTATTGCTGCGAGTAACGGTTGCGGTAGTGCTGCCGCCGTTTTCACTTAATGAAGTTGCAGCAAACGTCAGGGATAAGAATGCAGAATCAGTTACGTCGATTGCGCGGGTACCGCTTGAATAGCCCGTTGAGCTTGCTGTAAGCAGAACTGTTTGCGTGCCGTCTAGAAGGCCATCATCCACTGCGGTGATTGCAAAGGTGACGGAAGCCGCGTTGGCAGGGATCGTTACTGATGCGGGTACAGTGGCTTCTGAAGTCAGGCTGCTGTTTAGGTTAACGGTAATCGGCTGGGAAGTGTCGGTGTTGCTGCGGGTAACTGTACCGATCGCAGAACCACCTACTTCATTGATTGAAGCTGAATTGATTGTGATGGCAAGCGATTCGAAATCGGTGACATCCAACGAACCCGATGATCCAATATAACCAGTCGCCGCAACGGACAGCGTAACCGTTTGTGTGCCATCTAGCACCGAGTCATCAGCGGCGGTAATCGCAAATGTCGCAAAAGTCACATTGGCAGGAATGGTTACCTCGATTGGTACGACGGCTTCTGAAGTGTCGTTGCTTGAAATTATTACAACCAGAGGTTGATCAAGATTACTATTGCTACGAATGACACGCGCTGTGGTTGAGCCACCATTTTCGCTGATCGCTGCAGCCGAGATAACAAGACTTAGGGTTTCAGCGTCCGCTACTGTGATTATGCCTGAGCCTTCGAAATAGTTCGGGGCAATGGCGAAGATTGTGACCGATTGATCTCCATCGAGGAGATTATCATCAACGGCCGTAACAGGGAACATGGCGGAGGCATGCCCAGCGGGGATAGTGACGCTACTGGGCACAGCCACTTCGCTCGGATCATTTCCTCTGAGTGACACAGTAATGGCTTCAGCATTGTCTGTGTTACTGCGGGTCACGGTGGCGATTGCCGTACCACCGTTCTCGCTCATGGTAGATCTGTCGAAGGTGACGCTGAAGGTTTCCGCATCGGTTACGTCAAAGTACTCGAGATCGCTAAAGTATCCGGTCGCGCCCGCAACGATACCGACCGTGTTCGTACCATCGAGAAGATTGTCGATCAAGCCTGTAATTGTAAAAGTCGCCGAAGTCTCGTTGGCGGGAATTGTCACCGATGCTGGCATGCTGGCTTCGGTTGGATCGGAGTTGAACAAGCCTACAGTGATGGGCAAACCGATATCGCTATTACTGCGAGTGACTGTTCCGATTGCTGTGCCGCCACGCTCGCTGATGCGTGACTTATCCAATATCAACGTGATTAATTCAACGTCGGTAACGTTAATCGTTTTAGAGCCGGTGACATACCCAGCTGCGTCCGCCGTTACGGTAAGCACCTGAGTGCCATCGAGTAAATTGTCATCTATAGCAGTGATCAAAAAGCTGACCGAAACCTGATCCGCGGGTATCGTAACCGTCGCTGGCATTGTGACTACTGTGGGATCACTATTGGTCAGCGTAATGACAGAGGCTGTGCCTAGCTCCGTATTGCTTCGCGTTATCGTTGCTATAGCCGTTTCGCCATTCTCGCCGATGGACGACTTATTAAAAGTGATTTCGAAGGATTCGAAGTCGGTGACTGCAATTGTACTCGAGCTACCAACGTACGCTGCCCCGTTCACGCCGACCGAAACGGCCTGCGTACCATCAAGAAAATTGTCGTCGACTGAGTAAACAGCAAAAGACACCGAAGCTTGATTGGCTGGAATGGTGACCGTGAGAGGGACTGTTAACTCTGTCAAATCGCTGTTGGTCAGGTTGACGGTGTAGGGCGAGGTGTTGTCGGTGTTGCTGCGTGTCACCGTTGCCGTGGCAAGTCCATTGCGTTCAGAGATTGAAGAACTGTCGAAAGCGATCGTCAAAGTTTCATAGTCTGTAACAGACAGTGACTTCGAATCTCCAGCGTAGCCAAGCGATCGAGCCGAAATCAACGCTAGTTGCGTACCGTCAAGTAAATTGTCATCGACAGCATTGATAGTGAACGTGGTCGATGACTGGCCTGCGAGGATTGTAACGGTTGCGGGTACAGCTACTTCGGTAGTGTCTGAGCTGTCTAAAGAAACCACTAAACTCTGCGAAAGGTCGACATTGCTTCGTCGAACTACACCGGTTGCGCTACCGCCGTTTTCACTGATCGTCGCTTGTTGGATCGACACACTTAAGGCCACTAACTGAAGTGTCACCGAGTCTGCCGTGTAGGCAACTTCCCAGCTTTGTCCGGTTGGAGCGGCAGGAAGGATGACTGACGAAAATTGTCCAATTACTTCAACGGCTTCTAGCAGAGTGAAGACGGTTCCCGGGACTGGGACAAATAGCGCATCGACGCGCACGTCGAGCACTCCGCCCAGGGTCGCTGTACCCGAGTGGCTGATTTGATCGTACTGAGTACCTGCGATCGGTCCATTTAGGTCGACGACGATACTACCAACGTAAGTTACACTTCCAAAACTTACACTGGTTGGGCCAAATCCTGGTCCGTCAGATTCTGGGCTCCCTGGACTGATCGTGCCGGTTGCTACCACTTGATCGACTGATCCAGTACCGTTCCAGAATCCTTCAATCGCAATCGGATTGGCGGCTCCCGATCCCTGAATCGCACCGCTATTGGTAGATGGTTTGGAGGGACTGTTTGGCGACTTAATGGTCCCGAAACCAGTCACTGTTGCAAGTGCGGGAATGATTAGACCATTAGGTGCCTCAATGACGCCAGCAGAAACTGTAACAACAGTCGTTCCCAGAGTGGTCGTGGAACCCATCACCGCTTGGTCGGCATCCAAAAGTGTTAAGGTGTTTGCACCAACCGCTACATTGCCGAGTGTCTCGAACCCGACAGTCGAAGTTGCGTTACCAATCGACAGTGGGCCTTCCACAGTAACCGTCGAGTCAAGATCGCCCGAGAAACTGGCCGCGATCGTACCAAATCCGCTAAGCAACTCGCCGTTGCCCAGATTGATCTGATCGGTCGTTAGCGTCCCTCCGGAAATGTGCGTTGTGGTCCCAAGGTTGACGGGAGTCGATGAACCGATAGCTAGAGTGTTCGCGCCTACGTCTAATGTTCCAATCGCTTCGAAGGACTCCAAGCCATTGAATGTTAAGTTCTCGAAGTTATCAAACAAAACGAGGTTCGAGATTCCTCCATCAACTGTCGCAAGCTGGCGTTGGCCTAAGGGACTTGAAACGACCGAATGCGTTCCAACCGTGCTTCCCGTTCCAGTTACTGTGAGAACGTCAGCGCCGCCTCGCCCTTTGAGATTAATTCCCAGCGGCAGGCGGAAGAAGCCACCCGCAGCGTAGTCAACAAGAACCCTATCGGACTGCGAGTCCGAACCATTAATCTGAATCGCTATGATTTCTGCTAGCGGTGCAGAGAAAAGTGTTGTCGCTGCGTTGAGGTCAAACACCTCCACATTGGAGCCAGACCTCCTAATGACGACATTGTTGCTCGCCAAGGACGGCAGATCGATAACGATATTGAACAGAGCCGTCATCGTAAACTCAGCGGTAGTAACACCGCCATCTTCGTCGGTTGCCGTGACGGTAATCACTTGATCCAACATGGCAGTAGTTGGAGTTAGCGACCAACTCCAAGTACCGTCGCCGTGATTGACAATTGTGCCGTGACTGGTCGACAAAGTTACTGTATCTGCAGGGACATCACCGTGAGTTCCCGAATTCGAAACTGAGGAAAACACAATGCCAGTGACAGCGGCATTATCGATGCTGAGCGAGGGTGCAAGATTATTAACGATGTAAGTAAAGGTCGTTGAGTTCGAGAGCCCCTGTGAATCGGTTGCGGTTACGGTAACCGTAGTTGTCGGTAGATCATCAGGCGCGGGTCGACTCCACGACCACGTTCCGTTGCTATTCTTCACGATCGTACCCACAGACGCACTCAACGTAACTGTGTCGGCAGCGTTTCCGTCGCCCCAATTTCCTGTGTTGGAAACCGGTGTGCCTTCAAAGCCAACTACCGACGAATTGCTTGCAGCGATCGTCGGCGCAACGTTTACTTGAGATCCAAAACGCTGATCGAAAATTGGCGATCCCATAGCGGTAAACGTGCGAATGCCATCCGTTGGAATTGTATTGATCCAACCTGCTAAGGGAACAAGACGCATCTCGGAGCTACCGGTTGGTACATCGTAGAAGACAGTTCCCACTGAAGAGATTGTAAGCTCGAACTCGCCAGCACTAATGATTAGAGTCCAATTATTCAGAGTTCCCACAATGCCTGCTTCATCGTCACTCAACTCTAAACGCCAAGTACCATTGGCACCTTTTGCATTAAGCGTAGCGAGACTACCTTCGGGTCGGAAAAAGCCCGTGAAAGGTCCTGTTCCGGCTGTAATCGACGTCGCAGCTTGATCGTCCAGTACCGTGTTTATAAAGTTCTGCGAGTTACCTCCCACGTCCGTAAACAACTCGACTCGAGTTCCATCAGGATGCACCAAGAATACGTCGAGATCCGAATTCCAGCCCATCGTGATGTTGACTCGGACATTTACGTCACTAATTGCTCCGGCAACACCAGCAACAATCATGTTGGAATTAGTGGTTCCGAGATCTGGAATTGTCAACGCGGTTGAGTTCTGAAAGTTAGTAACGATTGGGGCATCGAGCGTACCGTTCCCGTTCAAGTCGAGTAGCAGCGTGCGGTCCGCCAATGGCGCTTCCGTAGACTGAAAGACTCCATTACCGTCTAAGTCATTAAAGACCTGCCCGTAAAACCGGTTATTTCGACCGGTTGAAAAATCGCGCCCGAGAACGGAACTGGATGCAGAGGCTAGTGCGACAACATGTAAACCCGCACCATTGATCGTCCAATTGGTGAAAGGAGCGGATCTAACTAGATAAGTTGCAGGTGGCAATCCTAGAAAGGCATATGCCCCGCTGGCGCGGGTAATTGAAAATCGTTCGCCCGACAAAATATCAAGTCGCCAGCTATTGAGCGTGCCCGTGTCACCGCCTGCAGTGTCAGCCACTTCCAATGTCCATATACCATTAGCCGACACTCCGTCTAACAGTGCCAATGATCCCGAAGGGCGGAAAGATCCGGTGAACGGAGCCACGCCAGCGGTGATCGGTGTTGCGGCTTCATCATCCAGGACGGTATTCACAAAATTATCACCGCTTCCTCCAACACCTGCGAACAGTGGAACTCTCACGCCCGCTGGCGAGATGAGCGTGACGACAAGGTCAGAGACCCATGTATGTGTGATGTTTATGTTGACATTAACGTCGGCAATGAAACCGGCAAAGCCCGCGACAGTGATCGTTGAAGTCACTGTTGTCAAATCTAAAATTGCGGTGGAACCTGAACTTGGGTAACTCACAGGTGTAGTATCAAACTGACCGTTTGCGTTCGCATCGATGTAAACCATCCTACCAGCCAGCGGGACATCTTGAGCATCGAATGAGCCGTCACCGTCCCAGTCCTCAAATACGGTGCCAGCAATCGATGGAGCAATCGCGGTTGCTGAAACGTTAAATACAAAACTAGATTCATCAGCGTCATTCGAAGTGATGGTGACCGTTCTGTTGAACACACCACCTGCTGTCGGTGTAAAACGAAGCGCAAAAGTGGTTGAGCCTCCGATGCCAAGTACAGGGTTAGCGAAGCCTGAGAGCACCGTGAACGGTCCGGCAGCTACCGAGAGCGATCCCAAATTCAAAACCGAAGTTCCCTGGTTTCGAATGCGGAAAACCAAGTCGTTTGAGTCGCCCACGATTGTAGTTGGAGCTGTGACGACGCTTACCCCGCTAACAAGATCCGTGGTAGTCGTCAGGACAGAGATTTCCGCTTTGCCAATGTTCGACACAGCACTGGCAGCATTCAATCTTCCAAAGCCGAACTCAATGTTCTTGCCTGTGTTTATGTCGTAGGTTGCACCGTTGATCAAGTCGGTGTTATTTCGCAACATGTCTCGCAGTTGAGCTGGAGACATTGTAACACCCAACGTATCCGCTTGGTACATTGCTAACGCTGTGATACCACTCGCTAAAGGAGTTGCAGAAGATGTGCCGCCGAACCCAGTAGCGCCGGTTCCGGTGTAGTCACCCGCTGCGTAGCCATCCGTGCCGACGCGGTCGGTCGTGTCAATCGCCAAGTACCCAGGTCGCGTATCATTGCTAGGTGCAACCAAATCTACCGCAGGACCGAAGTTGCTGTAGTTGGATCGCTCACCCCTATTGTTCGTTGCGCCAATCGCTATGACACCAGGAATGTTCAACGATTGCACAGCTGGCTCAGAAACGGCACCAAATCCGTTTCCAGTCGCAAACAGATAGGGCGTGCCCCTGCCCAGACGACCTGCAGTTGTCCCCCAACTCAATGCCGCATTTAACGCCGCGCTGGTTGCGCCCCCACCCCACCTGTTGTTTACCAAGTCGGCGGAACGCCACGTCCCAAGCCCGTTGGCGGTGCGTCCGGCCATGTAATACAACGCGGAAGCAATGTTTGCGTCGGAGGCAACTGCATTGCCTTCAAACATTTTTCCGCTAATCACTTTGGAATTGTAGGATGCCCCCGCCACTCCCAATGCATTGTCACCTCGCGCTGCCGCCACTCCTGCCACAGCCGTTCCGTGTGCGTCGCTCGCCGCTGTATTGCCCGACTGATTGTTGTTGCTGACGAAGTTCCAACCATTGACGTCATCGACCCATCCATTGCCATCGTCGTCGATCGAATTGCCGGGTATCTCACCTGGGTTCACCCACAAGTCGAGATCGGGATGACTTGCAACTCCATCGTCGATGACACCAATCACATAAGATGACGAACCACCCTGAACGACATCCCAAGCTTCAGGAAGATCCGAATCTGCATCTACCAACCCACCGCCTTGCCCAGTGTTGTGCAAATGCCATAGATTGGTAAAGCGAGGATCATTGGGGAAATAATACCTCTGCCACGTTTGGTAGAAGTTAGGCGACACGTATGTCAGCCGAGCGTCCGACTCAATCGCATTAGCAGTCGCCAACGCAGCTTCACCTTTACCCGCTGCAACTGTACCCACGAACTGATCCGGTGTACCTATCAACGGGCGATAGCTACTAAACGTGTCGTTGCCTGCGAAGTAGTCCGCAGCGGTAACACCCGGCTTGAGACCAACGATCAACTCGTCCAGCAGAACCGCTTCCGAGTTCGACTCAGGTGCATAGAAGACTGGCACGACCTCACGGACTTGCGAATTCAAAAGCAGCGTCGATGAAGCATTAGCGGAATCGTAAACCGAAAAATCATCATTAACTTTTCGCACAAAGGTAAGCTGCAACGACTCCAACAAAGCGGCGTCGACATTCGCGTCACTGGCAAACGAAATCGCTAGTCGGCTGGGATAGATCGCTAAACCGACATCCACTTCATCGGCTGCATAATAGTGAGTTGGCCTCAACTCTCGCACTTCCGGCGCAATATCTTTCGGATCGCCATAGTCGTTTGTCAACAGATGCCGTGACTCAAGTCGCTCACACTGCAACAACCTCTTTAGTCGTGAAAGCTTTACTTGCTTGTGACGTCCGGGGAGGCGGTGCAATTTGCGCATGGCGAATCCTATCGGAAAAATGGTACAATAAAAAAAGCTCAGGCGGACCGGTAAATCAAATGAATGGGACCACCTGCATAACCATAACAAGCCGCTTGACTGTCAATGCCCGCGCAGGAAATGCAGAAGACAAGATAGCTAGTTTGAAAACGAGATTCCAGCAGTAAGGGCTAGCAATCTAAGCGTTTTCAACGATTTTTGACAAAGTACGGTTCCCCGTCAGTCCCGTTTCCCAGCGGTGCTTTTGTGGCCGTTGTGGGCGAAGGCAAATTGCGACCTGCGAAGTGCGCGACAGAATCGATTTCTGCCGAAGTTTGGATGATCTCACCGCCGTCCTGGTGATTGCCGAAGAAGGGATCGAGCCGATTTTGAATTGGGCGTTGGCAGGGTTGTAATAGCGGACGCGGAGGTATTGATTGCCGGTTAAGGTGTCGAACATCTCGCCGTCGCGAGACTTCCGCGCCAGCAGAGTCGTAAGTGATGACGGTCTGGCTGAGCTCGTCGTGACCGAATGTGTAGTCGACTGTTTTGATAGTAAGCGTACACCAGTCCCAGTGGGTATTGGGTCGGCGTGGTGTTGCGTTGTGTTGTAGGTTTCGTTAGGCGGCTGATGGGGCTGCCAATTCAACTCGAACCTACTTGAGGTGTGTGATGGCTAGCAACGCGGCTAAGA
>JBGSJB010000325.1:0-7686 GCA_041742175.1 Pirellulaceae bacterium | reverse complement strand
AAGTCCGTTGCCAGCACAAACAGATCTTCTTGCCCACCACTTTTCCGCCGACCAAGCGCCATCTCAATCTCTCCCAAAGCACTCGAAGCCCAATGCCCCTAAAATAGCGCGGCCTGTGAGTTTTTCAACGGGCTGCTAGGTGCTAGACAGGTTTTAGACACTTAGCGTTTGAGAAACGTCGCTGCCCTGTACATTGATCGTTAGAACGAGTCACAAGAGTTTATGAAAGTCTTCATTTGCTATCGCCGCGAGGATAGTCAGCATCAGACTGGCCGACTGTACGACCGCTTGGAGTTGGAGTTCGGGGCTGAAAACGTTTTCAAGGATGTTGATTCCGTTCCCGTGGGATCAGATTTTCGATTGGTACTGCGTTCTGCCATCGAGTGTTGCGACGTTGTGCTGGCAGTCATCGGCGATCGATAGGTCGACATTGCGGACGAATCGGGGGCTCGGCGTATTGATGACCCAAACGATTTCGTTCGCATTGAAATTGAGTGGGCTCTGAAGAGAAATATCGCGGTCGTTCCTGTGCTCGTTGGCAACCAAGCGATGCCAACCAAAGCCGAGCTGCCGAAGACAATCAGTGCGTTCGCTTATCGCCATGGTGTTTCGCTCAGGCCTGATCCGTTTTTCCGAGGTGATGTGGGGTTGTTGATCAATCAACTCAAGGCAGCAAGTAAAGCTCGAGCGAAAAAACTTGCCGCTCGCAAGACTCGCGATGCTTCCATCGGATCAAGTGCGAACCAGGTACCAAGCGTATCGCCGCTTAAACAGCAACCACTTATCGTTGCGGAGTTTGCAGAGTCACCGAGAACTTCGCCGGTACCCATAGCGAGAATTCCGCAGCAAATCGCGGCGACAGAGCAGGCGTTAAGCGACCGCAAACTTCCTGCGGTCTACTCTCGTCAGTTGGCAATCTGCAGCGTGTTTACCCTGATGCTCGCCTGCGTAGGGATTTTTTATGCAATCTCGATCGCCATAGAAGCTCGAAGTAGCACAACCTCAGAGATCACTTTCCCACCCAAGTATACAACATTTGTATTCAGTACTGTTCAGGGTTGCCTCAGTTTGGCGTCGATCGTTGGTGCCGTATCAGCACTGCGCCGTCGCCGTCATCTTCTAGCGCTGTTAGGTTCATATGCAATTGTGATACCATGCTTAAGCCCGCTATTTGGAATCGGCCTCCCACTTGGAATTTGGTTCGTTGTCATTCTGCAACATCCCCAAGTGCGAGCTAGCTTCAAGTAATCTGATCGCCTAACTGAAGACACGATGCTTTATCAGCGAGTGGTTCCGAATCAATCGCGTACGGCTATAAGACCCGGAGGATGGGAAACTCACTCAAGTCGCCGAGAGAAGCTATCTTTTGGTAACTGAAATGGACTTTAAAGCAGCCGCAAAAGGCGGCACAGTTGAAGGCCAAAGCGGCACATTTATTGGCACAGCAACTCCCCGCACAGAGTCGCAGGATAAAGAAAAAACCGTTGAAAACATTGGGGAAAGTGCTGCTTTTCCCAGCATTCTCAACGGTTTCGAGGTGGAGGATAACGGACTTGAACCGATGACCTCTTGCATGCCATGCAAGCGCTCTCCCAACTGAGCTAATCCCCCGACGGAGATGCAAGATTATCTGATTTGGGCAGCGTTTGTCAAGGAGCGTGCGGGGGTGAGTGGGGCAGGGGGCTAAGTTTGGCGTTTCAGCATTAAGAGATCGAACATGGGGTCGGCGATCTTGGAGGCACTCGATTCGCTCAGCTCTTCTGCGAGGACTTGGTCGAGTTGGCCTTGAAAGATCTCCTCGGCACGCCCTCCGTGAAAGTATGCAGAGGGCTGCTGGCTGCTGCGGCAAGCCTTGATCATTTCAGCGAAGAATGTCTGACCGACAAAGTCTTGGAAGGCTTCCTTCAGCTTGTCAGAACCGCCTGTAGCTTCTTGACTCAAGTGTGCGTACTGCTCAGCGAATCCTAGGTTCGTTGTGCTTGAAGCGGTTGTGGATAACGTTGAGTTGGATGAGGCTGACTTGTCGGAGGCACCGCTTGGTGACGAAAGCAGAGCTTCGAAGTCAGCAAATTCCGATGCGGGAACGGCAGCGCCGGGCAGACCGGCTTCCGAAACCGGGGTAGAGGACTTTGCGGACGTTAGTAACGCGCGCGGCGTGACAGTGGAACCGTCGAATGGAAGCTGGTTAAGTGAAGTGATTTCCATCGTTGTAAACTGCGAAGTTACCAGGAATGATTCTGAGTGCTCAGCGAATCTCGAGTTCGCCGAATAAGACGCCTTGATGCTTCAGCGCCTTGATGATCGAGATCACATCTTCGGTCGGAACCTTTAGTGCGTTCAGTGCATCGGTTAAGTTCTTAAGCTTAGCGCGCGGCTGGTTAGGGTTTTCAGTGTCGAATCCAACGAATTGTTTCCGGCCGCCATCAGCTTCAATCGCGAGGTTCTTATGATTGATTGCGACGGGTGAAATCATTACATCCTCGCCGATGACAATCACGCCTTCGCGTTCATTGATAAAGACACGCTTCTTGTTTTGCACATAGCGCAGCGGGATGTCCAACACCAGCGAAACGAATTTGACGGGCGCGTCCCGATAGAACTTCGGAATTACAACTTCCACGTGCCGCTCATCGATCGCTTTCGCAATCATGATCTGCTCCGAATTGGAAGCTGAGAGATTCGCTCCGCTAAGACCACTACGATTGAGATTATTGATTTCGTCTTCGATATTTTGAGCGGTCGAAAAACTGCTGGTATCGGATTCAATAATCAAAGTGATTTTGTCATTGGCCACAAACTCATTGCGAATGGTTGATTCCATTTTGCAGCCGCGGTGTACCGTCGCGCTGGTTGGTGTTGCAACATTCGGTAGTTTGATTTGCCCTTGCGCCAAAGCGTAGACAATCGGCTGGTCAGGCCGTGGACCAAGCAGCGGGGTGAGCAGCAACGTTCCGCCTTCGAGGCTTTTCGCTCCCAATGCACTGATCGTGCAATCGAGCAAATCGCCTTGTTGCGCCCCAGCGGGAGGAATTTCAGCAGTAACGAACACCAACGCGGAATTATTAGCTTCCGCAATTTCGTCCGCTTGGGGAAAGCCTTGTGCATCAGTTGAAATGTTGCTGCCCATTAGTTGCATCGTACGTGCGAGAGCGCGAGCTGTTGGTTTTATCTTCCCATCGCCAGTACCCTTCAATCCGACGACCAACCCCAAACCTTGGAGCGTGTTTTCTTCTAGACCTTTCAGCCGGCAGATATCGTCAATTACCAGTTGTTCTTGCGCGATCAGCGGACAAGCTAGGCTGACAAGGAAGAACGCCGCGCAGGTGCCAAGTCCGCAGCGAACGAGTACCCTAAGCACTGAGTGAATGAAACTGCAAGAATCGCTTGCACGGCGATTGAGAGTGAGCATGGGTCTTAACCTACAAATGACTTTTAGAATGGCTGGAAGCGACTTATAAATTCGGTAAACCATCCGCGTCGGTAGCCGTCACGCGCTTGTCCGCTTTCGAGTTTGTCGATCTTAAGGTCGATCACATTGCGGCTGAGCACGACACCATCTGGGCCGATGTCATCCGC
This sequence comes from Pirellulaceae bacterium, assembly GCA_041742175.1. Lineage (GTDB taxonomy): Bacteria > Planctomycetota > Planctomycetia > Pirellulales > Pirellulaceae > Aureliella. The sequence goes on along the minus strand of JBGSJB010000325.1, from coordinate 4,110 downwards.
TTGGCAAATACCGCTCAACGAAATCTCCCAGCGATTGTCATTGTTTGAAATCGTCTTGTGAGCTTCGAGGACAACGTTGCCGTTTGGGCGGATGTCAGCAATTTCAGCAGCGATATTAAACGTCAGAGTTTCACGCGTGATGACGTCTGAGTTGGCGCGGTATGTCGTGTTAAGTTGGCCACTGACAGCGGGATCGCCATCGGCTTGCGTGGCAGGTTTAATCGAGTCCCAGCCATCAAACTCAAGCCAATCTTCGAGTATGCCATCGTAGAGTGCGTTCTTCCGCTGAGAAGCGCGTCCTTCAGCAATCATTCGTGAGGTCTCGTCAACGCGAATACTCACGATGTCGTGAACGTGCAACACTCGCTGCTGTGGCGGTGGTTGATACGTCCAACTCGATCGCGCGTACTGCGGTGAAGTTGGTACCGAAGCCGAAAGAACGCTGCCGGACTCAATCGTCATCGGTTGCCGAGTCGGTATTGGAGGCGCACTACTTTGAATCGCTGCATTTTGGGACACGTAGTTGTTCGACGAGCCTTGCGGATTGTGGAACAGACTTCCAGACTGCGCAAGTACGAAACTAGATGCAACCATTTGCAAGGCAACTGAGTAAACAATTGACTTTAGCGATAACGTTAAGCTCATACTTTGCCCTTCCATGGCATGAATCAGTTTAGGGTTGCACGGGCAGCTACCGCAGCAACGCGAACTTTTAACGGCTCGACAACGGTCGCTAGTATTCGCGTTCGCGAAGGGAGCAGTTCGACATCGATCAAGTCACCAACTGCGCCGCTCGCAGTCGCTCTGCCACTTGTTCGAACAACGATTCCACCCGAAACGGATTCAACCTCAATCAATTCACCACGAGTTACCACGGTTGGATCGCCGACGAATTGAGTCTCAAGCGGTTGCCCTGTCGTCAGGCTGCGACGCAATTGTTTGCCGATCAGATCTGCTACGTCGGTAAAGTAGTTTTCAGTTTCTGCGGTCGATCGATTCGGAAGCGGTGCGTAGGTGAGTGAGTCTGCGGTGATGACTTCATCGCGGCGCATCGCACGTTTTGACGTCACAATCATTGGAGGTAATTGGAGCGTCGCAAGAATTGGCACTTTGACTAACGCGCCGCGATCTTTCACTTCGAAGAAAAACTCCTGCTTGCCTTCCCAAGGTTCGAGCCCACCGCCGATCGAAACGATGTTCGATTTGACTTGCATGAGCGATGCATATTGAGGTGGAACCGAAAGTGTGATGCGCCAAGCGGTGCGATCGCCTGTTCTCAACGTAATGTATTCAGTAATGGCTTGGCTAAGCAGCATTTCAGCTTGCTTGACGGTTCGTTCTTGAATGAAGGCAGGCGATTGACCGCGACCGGGAATGGGTAGGCCGCGCAGTTGCGAAGCGGGAGTGTGGTCGGTGGACGGTGGAAGCGAACGAGTTCCCTCAACAGGTTTGCCCCGGCGAAGTTGCGTTCGTTCGGAACCCATCCAGCGCAGTGAGTTCGGATGGAGACCGCGCAATTCGAGGTGCTCAATCAAGTCGGTTCGAGCCCACGTTTGCGGCGTTCCTTCGCGTGGTGAGGGAGCGATAGGCCGGGAGAGCAGTTCATCGATTTGCGGGCAGCGGCCATTTACCACTTCGATGAGATCGCCAAAGCGAACGACTTGGCCTTCGACGACGGGTTGTTCACGCAGACGTAACGTAATTGGTTCCGATGCGACTGCATGGTCGATCAGTAGCAGTGCTGCGATCAGGATGATGGAGTTGAGCTTCGCCATTATCGTCGTAGGTTTGCAATTTGTTGCAGCAGTTGATCACCGGCTTGAACGGCTTGTGAGTTGAGTTCGAAGCCACGTTGAGTCGTGATGAGGTCGATCAGTTCTTGCACCGGTTCAACATTGGATGCTTCAAGCGAGTTTTGACGAATACTACCAAGACCGTTCGTACCTGGGTCACCTTGCAGCGGCGCGTTGCTGGCATCCGTTTGCGCGTACATGTTCTCTCCGACTTTGAGCAAGCCGTCAGGGTTGATGAACTGCGCCATCTGCAACTGCCCAACCTGCTGCAACTGCGTGTTGCCAACTTGGCGGACCATGACTTGGCCATTAGGACTGATCGAGATACTCGAAGCGTCTTGCGGAATTTGGATGGGCGGATCGAGCAGGCGACCGGTCTGAGCGGAGCCGATAACAAGGTTTCCATCCGCATTAATGTCGAGGTTGCCGGCACGGGTGAACAGGGTGCCTTGGCTTAGCGGATCTTGGACTTGCAAGAAACCACTGCCTTCGATGGCAATGTCCAATTGCCGCCCGGTTTCCTGTATTGTGCCTTGCGTAAAGTTCTTCTGAGTACTTTGAACGCGAGTGCCCAAGCCGATTTGTGTGCCGGTGGGTGTCGGTAGTTGGTTGGCGTCGAGCATACCGGGAAAGGTATCGTTACGGTAAAGCAAATCTTCGAAGTTGGCGCGATCTTTCTTGAACGCGGTCGTATTGATGTTCGCCAAATTGTTAGCGATCACATCGAGTTTGGTCTGCATCGCATCCATGCCGGTTGCGGCTGTGTACAACGTTTGAACGCTCATCGACGGTCACCTTAATACTGAAAATTCACTTTGATACTGAGCTGATCTAACCTTGCTGAAGCACGCGACTGATCAACTGTCCCATCGCTTGATCCTGCGATTGAATCAGACGCACGTTAGCTTCGTAGACGCGTGAGGCTTCAATCAACTCCATCATCGCTGTCGTAGGTTTCACACCCGACGATTCCAGTGAGCCGCTGATAATCTTGCGTTGGCTATCTGGGACGGTGGTCGGTGGCGTTAATGGTTGATAGAGATTATCGCCGACGCGAGCTAGATCACCTGCTTCTTTTGGACGAGTCAGCATGATGGAGCGCCGCCCGAGCCCGGCCTGCTCGATCACTCCGCCGTCGAGCACTTCGTAAGGCACACCGGGCACAATTCGCAGCGGGTCGCCAGAGCTCGAGAGCACCGGATCACCATTCGGAGTCACCAAGGCGCCGTTGGAATCGAATAGGAAATTGCCTGCGCGAGTCAACAGTTGCTGGTCGCCGCGTTGGATCGCAAAGAAGCTCTCTTCGTCGTTGATCGCGAAGTCGGTTCGATTGCCAGTCGACTGGATTGGCCCCTGAACAAACTGCGTTTGGTTAGGCTGTATGGAAACGCCGCCGCTGAGATCATCGATCGTGCCGTCGCCGCCGTTGACATCGCCGCGTTCAATCGCTTCCGACGGACGACTTTGCAAAATCGACAAGTGGGGCTTAAATCCCGGCGTGTTGATGTTCGCCAAGTTATGGCTGAGCACTTCGAGCCGATGGCTCTGTGCATTCGCACCCGATGCGGAGAGATATAGTCCGTATGGCATCCCAGCTTACTCGAGTCTTAGATTGCACCCCTGCATTGACTCAGTCTGGTTTCGCAGTTTCGCCGCGCAGCGTCAAGGCGTAACGGCGTCAAGTTTACGAAAGCGATAATCGCGCGGCGCTCGATGCGTTTGACATCAATCGCGCTCGACGCGCGGACCACGCGGTGGAAAGTTGCCTGTAGCCAGTGCGAAGATAGTCGGATTTCGCAGGCCCAGGCCAATCCACATGATGACCGCAATGATGATGGGGAAAACAAACGGTTCGCCAACACGTACATGAACCTCCGTTGCACCGCCAAGGTAAGCGGTTAGCAAAATGGCTCCGATGAAGGCGGTCCGCGGTATGAGGTAAAGAATCGTGATGAGCACTTCGACAACTCCGATCTTCATCATCAAGTCGGTCGAGTAGCCGAGCTTTGTGAACATCTCTTCCTTGCCTTCCCATTCAAGAAATTTGCCGCTGGCACTAACGATGGCCATGAAGAATGCGACCAAGCCGCTTAGGATCCAACCTGCGATCAGTTGTGTTTTTGAAGGAACCATCGTTTTCTGAGTGACCTATGGTAGGGCGGTTGAGGAAGCTAATTTAAGGTGATCCGAGTGGATAGGTTCTAAGATTCATACAGCCATGATTGATCAATGAGCTTGTAGCGGAATCCAAATTTCCATGCCACCCATACCAGTTTTGGGATCGAACTCGGACGTGTAGCATTCAATGCACGAGATC
>JBGSJB010000324.1:0-2814 GCA_041742175.1 Pirellulaceae bacterium | reverse complement strand
GGCTCTCTCCTCAGCATGCTCAGCGTTCCCCCGAGGAAATCGCCCTGCGACTTGAGGAGATCGTTCAGCAACTCGAAAACCTCGAGCGCCAGATGGTGGCCGCGCGCGATCTGAATAGCGCGCGCAATGAAAAAAACCGACTCGATCGGTTGGTTCGTGACATCGAGTCACAAATTCAGCGTTTCGATGAGTTGCAGGAGCTCAACCGCACGCAGGCCGATCGTATGGCGCGGGGCAACGAATTAACTTCACAGCTTTCAACCCTTCAGACGCAACTAGATAACTCGGTAATTGCCGCCAAAAATCTGCGGGAACGAGAACGAGATCTACAGGGCAAGCTCGATACGCTCGGCAACGATCACCAGAACATTACCCGTCTGCGCGAGACGCGTCGCGACGATGCGCCGATATTCAACAGTCTGGCAGATCTTCCAAACCAGCCTTGGCTGGGCAGCCTAGAGGTAAAGCTGGAGGAACTTGCGGATGCCTTGTCTGCGTACCACCGGGATTGTGAAGAATTGATCAAGCTCGATCGTGAGCTTGACAGTAAGCTGGTACAACTTCACGCCGGTGGCCTCACCAAATTTCAGTTTGTGGCGGGAAGTGAAGTCGAGATTCAGCGGATCACTGAATTTGCCGCCCACTTGTCGCAGGAAGCCCAAGCGCTCGAACGCAAGGCCCGCAGCGCAGTGGTCAATGTTACGGCGTGTCTGCGCGAACTCCGGGACGGACTGATTACTTTCAAAAGCAAGATGCGCGACTTCAATCGCCTGATAAGTCGAAGGCAGCTATCCGATTTGTCGGTATTCAAAATTGAACCGGTTGATGAGCGCCAGATGGTGGAGGCGGTCGAGCAGTTGATCAGTACTGCCGAGCAAACTGAAAGTGGCGACACATTCGAACTCTTCAATCATGGCAGCGTGCTGGATGACGCCACCCTCAATCGCGCAAAGAGCCTGCTGATTCATGAGGGCGAGGTTCGTGGTTGCTTGCGCGTAGAGCATTTCTTCCGGCTTGAATTCGTGGTCGGCAAAGCCGGGCGCAAGGAGGAATCGTTCTCGGACATGGATAGTGCGGCGTCCAATGGCACGGTGCTTATGGCCAAGTTGGTCACCGGACTGGCCTTGCTCCACCTGATGCAAGACAAGCGTTACAACGTCCAGGCCGTCTGCTACCTGGACGAGGCCTCGTCGCTAGATCAACGCAATCAGCTCAGTTTGATTGAAACGGCTCAGGATTTTGGGTATGCCTTGATCTTCGCATCCCCGACACCTTTGGTCACCGCACGTTATTGCGTACCCATTACAAGCCGCGATGGATACAACAACATTAGCCGCAAGAGCTGGCAAATCCTTGAGCCGCTAAATCAACCCGAATCCATTTCTCCAGGCCGGAAGGAAAACGCCTTCATCCCGAGTGATAAAGATCAGGTCGAAGCATGAGCCAAGTGCTTGCCGTAGCGTTGGCTAAACTACTGGATGGTGGTGACACTGTCGCCGCCAGCACTTTTACGACCGCACAGCGACGCGCGCTGGAGGAACTCGCGCGCAAGACCGGCGCTTTGCGCGTCAAGTCAGAAGGGCGTGGCAGCGTTTATCAGGTCGTGCATACGGATATGCTTGTTGTCCATCTTCGCTCGCTGCGCCCCTTAAATATCGACGAAATTGATTTTTCGTTACCAAAGCGCGCTGCCAATATCGCACAAACACGCAGCAGTAAGGGTGCCGGGCACGGCCACGTACTCCACTACTTGCTGGTCAAGGCAATTTCACATGGTGTGACTTGGAAAGCCGAACGAGCTGGCTCTTCCCGTTGCCTTGATTTATCCACCGTTACCGACATTGCCGGTGCGGGTGTGTTGGCTTTGGCGGACGACGACTCTTGGCAATCCGAACACCCCCTTTGGCTTGTCGAAAACCAAGCGCTATTCGATCGTCTTGACTGGTTGCCACCTGGAGCCACCGGTACGGTTGGGTACTACGCGGGGCAACTACCGGCCCACTTCTTGCGGTGGATCGCGGCCACGCAGCGCACACCCGAGGTGATCTTGTTTCCGGATTACGACGGAGTCGGCCTGCTCAATTACGCCCGCCTTCGGGAAGTTTGTGCCGGCCCGTGCTCATTTTGGCTCATGCCCGACTGGCAAGCTCGATTGAACGCGTTTGGCAGTCACCAGGTTTGGCTAAACACCCACAGCGATTTTCAATCAGCGCTGACCAGGCTCGAAACGATGGGCTGGGAAGACGGTGTTTCAGACCTCTGCAAAGCGTTGAGTAGCGCGGGTATGGCGCTGGAACATGAGTCTGTCTGGTTGACGGCGCCGCAGAGTTCCAGTCCATTGGCGATTGACTGAATAGATTCTCCCGATCTCATCGTTCATGCCAACCATTACTCCAGCATTGATGATCAAGACGATTCCTCTTCCAGACGGAGGATATCGGTCAGATTGGCGTACCAAAGAACGGCAGGGTTACATCCTTACTCGGCCACCCAACTGCAGATCCAGGCGAGCGCTTGCCGAACTTTTGGCGCTCCATGCAGTAACCGGTCTTGTTCGTCCGTTGCGATTTCGTGATTTTCAGGATTGCGGTCCAATTCGCTTAACGGCATGGGAGATTCCAGAGACGATTGCCGGATCAATAGAATCCGCCCATCTTCGACCCTATGTGAGATTCATTCGTTTGTCGTTGAACGATTTGCCCATTGAGTTGATGCGAGCAGAGGACTGGCCAAGCACGCCTCATCCCGGTTTTATGGAGTCATTTGAACTGGTTCGCAATGATCCCTGGGAAGATGTTGTGCACTTTTCAAGCC
>JBGSJB010000323.1:0-2552 GCA_041742175.1 Pirellulaceae bacterium | reverse complement strand
GGCTTCAACGCTTCTCGGACGTGTTACGAAAGAAACTCTGGAAGACGAACTCAAAGGAACGCGCCAGGCATCTAACACCGCGAGAAACAACTCTTATCGGGACGATTTCCACACGTCGAATGAAATCGCTTTATTGTGGTTTGACGTTCTGCACCGGCTTGACGCAGTCAATGCAAACACACTTGCCGTATTTACTGAATGGAAGAGCGGCCTTAAGCGGCCGCTCTTTACTCCTACGCTGACCACTCTCGCTCGGTTGTGCGGTCAGAAAGAGAGCACCAAGGCAAAAGCTATCGATTTTGCGATTGAGGCATTTAACCTAACGAAAGAGGAGCGGGCAGATGCCGAAAGCAAATCCGAAGGCTACATCAATGCAGCCCGCGCAATTTTGCTGGTGAGTCGAACAGATGCGGCTGCATTTTTTAATGAAGCTGTTGAGGTTGCTAGCAAAATTGGCGACGAGAATCTGGGGCGATGGGACTCCATTTTAGACTTAGCGGATCGCGCTGCTCGTTGTGACCGTCCGTCACCAGAGACCGCTTACCACTTCGCACGTTGTGCTGAGTTGACTTACGACTATGTCGTCCGAGATAAGCACTTCAATTGGGAAGCAACCATTGAGGCACTATGCGGCCTTTGTCCGGCATCTACTTTAGCCATATTAAGCCGCTGGCGAGACCGAGGTTTCGGATGGTCCGAGCGCATACTTCCTATTGCGATAACCCAACTCATCAAAGGCGGAGTGTTGGGTGCGCGGGATGCGTTACCCCTGATCGGATTTCGTGCAAATTGGAGATACGATCAATTGCTCGACAGTGCGTTATCGGAATGCACTTCGATAGATGAGAGTGCTACCACTGCCGCATATGTCTTTCGCTACATGCAGTTTAGTGGAGGTGACTTTTCTGCTGTAATGAGGTGTGTCGCGAAGCATGGAATTGAATTAACTGATTTAGATAATATTACTGAGTTTGAAGAAGCGAAAAGGCTTGTCGTCCAAGCCCGAGAATCCGAAGCTGCAACAGAATTGATGAGTTACACGCAAGCAACTTCAGCCTGGACTTGGGACGCTGTTTTCTCCAGCCATAATTTGGCCGAACTTGATGGGGTGATACAGGCCTATAGAAATTTCAGAAATACGGAAACACCTTGGATACACGAGAACTTTTTCAAGGAAGCCATAGCTCGTGTACCAGCTGGTTCCGAGGCCTTATTCATTGAATCTTTCGCAAACGTTCCTGATTTCGAGCTATTCCATTTAAAGGAATTTTTAGAAGTTGCACCCATCGGATGGAAGGATCGGCCAGCTACTCGACGCGCTTTGGAGAATACTCTTAAAGCCTTTTGTCGTCGCTACTGCATGCATGTTGCAAAAAACCGGTACTATGAAGTAATGCCTTTCACGACCGCTTGTACACTTGCAGGGATAAATGAAAGCGAATTAGTCGGTACTGTGCTCGATGCTGTCGGTCAATCGTCCGCACTAGCAAACTCGGACAGGTTATTCTCTCTGGTTGGCCTTCTTGCGACTAAGCTCTCTGAAGATGAGGCGCTTGAAACGCTAGATTTCGGTCTCCACCTTCTAACCCCAATCTTGGAGGATCGGGATGGGGATGGAGCATGGTCGAATGAGCTATTGCCTCCCACGGATGCAAAGGTTGCGCTAGCAGGCTACATTTGGACATCAATGGCAGCGCCGGAAGCCGCCCTGCGATGGGAAGGCTCGCATGTGGTTCTTGGGCTAGCTACATTGGGACGGCAGGATCTGCTCAGCCACGTATTCAATTATGCAATAAAAAGGCAGGGCGTTCCTTTTGTCGACGCAAGGCTACCGTTTTATGACCTACATGCTTTCCAATGGTTTCTTATTGGCGTGGCGCGTGCCGCGACTGAGTTCCCGGAAGCGTTCGTACCGTTTGCAGATCAAATCGTGGATTGGGCGATCAAAGATCAGACTCATGTTCTAATCCGGCTTTTGGCTGCTCGCTCGGCGCTCGCGCTGATGAATAATGGGTGGCTTGCTGACACGAATGGTCTCAAGGATCGACTCGTTAACATCAACCAATCCCCCTATCCCATTGTTGATTCAAAGTCCTATGAACGTATCAGTGCCACGGCAAAAGTTCACACGCCCGCGAACTACGATGATCGATACTACTTTGACTACGACATTGGGACTTACTGGTATCCATCTCTCGGTCGAATTTTCGCGTTGTCTGGAGACGACATCGAATCCGAAGCGTTGAAGATAATCAGAAACGCATTCGGCTACAATGCGAATGGGCGCTCACGACACATGTACTCCGATTTGGCAGTCAGTCAAAAAGACTCGCCGCAACGGTTTCCCATTGCAACGAGTCAGCAAATTGCAACTGAGCGAATTGGTTTGTTCAGATACTTTCGTTGTTGGTTGATGTAATCCAAACAGGCAGTTCAGTTGCCAGAGCCGATGACTGGATTCGCACCAGCATGGACCTGTTTACAAGACAGGTGCCTTTCTCAGTCGAGCCACATCGGCTAGTCCTTCTAGACAGGAAGACAGTTCGATCAAT
>JBGSJB010000322.1:0-26952 GCA_041742175.1 Pirellulaceae bacterium | reverse complement strand
CGCGCTTGATGATTCTTCCAAGTGGCTTCAGCCGTGCTGTAGTCAAACTCGCGCCTAGCAGAATCGAGCTTCTCGAGAAGTGCTTGACGCGAACGAAGTTGTTCGGTGGTAACATCTCCCGCCAGCACCAGCGCTGGAGCCTGAAACTTCAGCGGCTCAGCGACCGACCCATTCACATAAAGCGGATCGAATTCAACGCCCAGTCGTGCCGCGAACTGCCCCGGTCGCGTGTACGGTGCTTTACTCGGCTTGTGCGGTAGCGTAATTGCATTGGGCAGTTGCGGGTGCGATGGTCGTCGAGAAGAAACAACCGAGCCCATGAACGGCCAATCATCCGAGTACGGACGTCGATCATTACCTAAAGACAAAAAAGTTGGATCGGCGCGATGGCCGGTCAAGTTGTAATAGTATCCAGCGTGGTGATCGTTCGTACTCACCGTTCCACACACCGAACGCACAATTGCCAAGTGTTGCGACTGTTGCGCAAGCAGCGGCAAGTGTTCGCAAAGTTGAATTCCAGGGACAGCAGTCTTCATCGCCGTGAATGGCCCGCGATAATCTACGGGAGCTTTCGGTTTCATATCCCAAGTATCAACATGAGACGCGCCACCGCACAGAAAAAACAAAATCACTGATTTGGCTTTGCCACCTGCGGCGACTGCGTTGGGTAGTGAGGGCGAACGCGAATCATGTTTAACTTTGCGATCAACCGCTTCGGCTCGACCAGCCGCGCCGAATTTCAATCCAGCAATGCCACAACTTGATGCAACTAAGAAGGCTCTTCGATTGTTCATGATGGATTCACAAGCTTCCATTGAGATGCGTTGATGATTCGCGTTGATCGTTATTCAAAGTATCGCTTCAATCGGTTTGCCTTTACTGATTGCAAGCGGCCGATTGAATCGATCTCGCAACTCCGTTTCAGGCGCGTAGCCCAAGCAGTGATAAACGGTCGCAGTCAAGTCCTGAGGTTCGACGCGGCCATCGAGCGGGAAGCCGCCTTGTCGATCCGATCGACCATAGACCGCGCCGCCTTGGACGCCACCACCGGCGAGCGCAGCGGAGAAGACATGTCCCCAATGATCTCGGCCGCCACTTGAATTGATCTTGGGCGAGCGACCAAATTCACCCATCCATACAACGAGCGTCGTCTCCAGCATTCCGCGTTGTTCAAGGTCTTCGAGCAGCGCTGAGTAGGCTAGATCCATCGGTGGCATTAAGGCTGTTTTCAATCGTTCAGCGTTCTTGGCGTGCGTATCCCAAGCCGGCGCAACATTCTCGTCGTTCTCCCAGCGCGTCCAATTGACTTGCACGAGTGACACGCCAGCTTCAACTAAACGTCGAGCGAGCAATACGCTTTGACCGAAACGGTTTTGACCATAACGCTCGCGCGTCGCGACAGCTTCGCGCTCGATTGCAAAGGCTAACTGAGCGTCGCTCGTTCGCAGCAAATCGATCGCTTTGTTCTGCCAGCTTGCCCAGCGTGCGGGTGCATTAGCTTGTAAGGCATCGAAGCGACTGTTCATCAAGCTTTGCAACTTTCTACGTTCAATCAATCGATCCGCCGTCATGTCCGCAGGCAACGCGATCGTCGGCACTCGAAAATCCGCTTTGCTCGGGTCACACGTTACCAGCCAAGGATCTGCGTGATTGCCTAACCAGCCCGCATCTTGCCCAGGCCAAACAATGTGACCGGTGTTCCAAATCTCTTCTGGTAGGCGAACCGCGCCGGGTAGGCTCGTCGCATCACCTCTCAGATGACGGACCACAGCCGCCATACTTGGCCAGTCATTCGGCGCGCCCGGTAAAGCGTTCTCTTGGTTCTTAGGAGCATGCGGATAACCAGTCAGCATCCAATAGCCGCTCGATGAATGCGCATTATCATCCGTCGCCATCGCCCGCAGAACAGCGATACGATCAGTCAGGTTGGCGGTCAGCGGCATCAACTCGCCGACCTGCAATCCAGTGGTAGCAGAAGCGATCGTGCCGAACTCGCCACGCACTTCGCTCGGCGCATCCGGCTTTGGATCCCAAGTTTCATGTTGAGGCGGTCCGCCCAACATGAGCAAAACAATACACGCCTTGGCCTTGCCGAAAGAGGTCGCGAGTGGCGATCCATCTGCCATCGCCGCTTGACAACGATTGTGCATTAGCTGCGGCAATCCTATACCGAATGCACTCAAGCCGCCAATGCGCAACCACTCGCGTCGCGACACGCCGTCACACAGCGTAGCTCCATGATGGTTCAGTGACAGCATGGCAGGGTCCTGCGAATAGGAGGGAAAGCGGCAGGGCAGGGTAGGATGGTTTATTATAGCAGAAAAAATCACACTTCTCGCTAGTCGCTACCATCGTTACTCGGTCAGCCCGCGATTACTTGACTGGGGAAGGGCCCTGCACTGCTTTCATGTCGATTGACCGCGAGCAGCCTTACTAGCAATCCCGTTGGAGGCTCGATTGCCGACACTCTCGATCGCTTCGCTGGGTGAGTGAAGGAGGGTGGAGTACAGTCTGCAAATTATAGAATGAATAATGCACGCAACTCAGTACTTGGCCGTGGTATATTGCATCTTCTAAATTTGTTTAATAAACAGCATGTTTGGAAGATGGTCTGATCCAATCAAAGGTTCTGACCATCTGAAAAGTAAATCAACTGGTCATTCAGGGAGATCGAAAGTGAGTTGTCTATTTCGTTCACACTGCTCATGCCGAACCATTGGTCTCCTGCTGCTAATCGCTATAACTTGCTTCGCGAACGCGCGAGCTCAAGAGCAGAAAGTGGAACCCAAAACTGATGTGCAGTCGCAAACGGATGAATCATCGGAACAGGTGTCATCGGAAGAAGAAGAGAAAGAACGTGTTGCAGCGGATCGATTTCTGGAGGTCTTAATCAAACGCCCGACTACAGGAACGGCGCTCGACAAAGTCTTTGGTTATCACGTCGCCAAAGGTGATCTGGGCGAGGTTGTTCAGCGACTGAGTGATAAAGCTGCGGCGAGCCAAGACATTGACGAAGCGGGTCGACTCTGGATGCTGGTAGGTTTGCTTCAATTACAACGCGGCGAAGATGCAGCTGCGGTCAAGGCGCTTGCAAAAGCGCAATCGCAACTGGCCACCAACTCGTTGGCGGCTTATCAGCATGGGCAAGCTCTGCTGTTGATCGGTGATACGGAGGCGGCGGCCGCTGCCCTTCAAGTTGCCATTGATCGCAAACCACCGAAAGCGGAGTACTTGGCGATCGGCGCGCAACTCGGTCGGCTTTATCAGCGAGCGGGTAAGGTGGCTGAATCGATCAAAGTTTGGAATGAACTGGAGCGTACGTTTCCGAACGATGATGGCGTCCGCCATCGGATTGCTGCCACCTTGGCTGAAGAGGGCGATCTGCAGGGAGCACTTGCTAGATACGAATCGCTCGCCAAGACAGCCAGAGTTCAAAATGATCAGATGGTCTTCGCCATCAACGCTGCGGATCTTCGAATTCAACTCGGTCAACGAGAGCATGCGACTCGAGACCTCGAAGCGTTGCTTACCAAGCTGCGACCAAACAGTTACTTGTACGATGACGCTCGCCGCCGGATCGAAACGGCTTTTCTGAGCAGCGGCGATTACGCGGGATTGGCGGAGTACTACGAGCACTGGGTTCAAGATCATAAAGACGATATCGACGCCGTGTTGCGACTCGCTCGCATTCTTTCGATCCAGGGTCGCAATGAAGAGTCTCTGAAGTGGTTCGGAAACGCGATTGAGCGTGCCCCTACCGATGTAGCTCCGCGTCTGGCTATCATCGACGCTTACTTGGCAGACAGTCGCTTTGCGGATGCAGCCAAGCAATTCGAACAACTGGTTGCGACCGAGGGAAGCAATCCAGATTACTTGGTGCGGTGGGGCCAAGTGCTGATGAGTGATACGACAAAGACGGAAGCCGAGCGGCAGCAGGCAGCGACTGCAGTCTGGAAGCGATTGGCAGCGGCAAGGCCCAAAGATGCAGCGATTCAATCTCAAGTTGCAGATCTGATGCGCGGCGCGAAGTTAATCGATGAAGCGTTAGCAGGATATCGAACCGCGGCTAGTTTGGCACCCGACGAGCCGCAACATAAAGAGTACCTAGGCGAATACCTGCATCAACTCGGTCGCAAAGACGAAGCACTGGATGTTTGGCGATCGATTGCAGCGGGCGAACAGCGAACTCGGGAAAACCTGATTCGATTGTCAGAAGTCCTGCATCAGTTCGATCAACGAGACGAAGCGCTGCTGACCCTGGTTGAAGCTTGCACGATGCGTCCCAAAGTTCACGAACGTCTGCGACTGGCCGAGTGGTACCGCGATGGACAGCAGTTTGAAAAAGCGCTCGAACAGATCGAGTTGGCCCGCAATGAATCGGAAACAGTCGATGAGCGTGATCGTGTTTTCGCTTCCGCCGTTCAAACCTATCAAGTTGCAGGTCAGCTTCAGCAGCGTATCGAAGCGGCTCGCACCGCAGCCCAAACATTACAAACGGATACACCGAAGTCGCCCGAAGCTAGCGAACTGTGGCGGCAATTGGCGGTGTTGTTGGAGGCTAATCGACAAACTCAAGAGTCGCTGGACGCGATTGACAAAGCGGTTGAAGCGGCTCCGACGAATATCGAAACACTCGACATCGCGGCGCGCATGTTCGAAGACGCTGGTCGCTTGCCGCTGGCAATTGAAAAGCGACGCTTGCTGGCCGATTCCGATCGTCGCTTCCGCAACGGCCACCTCCAACGGTTAGCTTCACTCTACATTCAATCGGGCAACACGGATGCAGCAATCACTGCAGGACGTGAAATGTTGTCCGGCGCGGGCGGGTCTGTCGACGCATTCAAGTTCTATGCAGACTTGTGCGGTCAAGCAGGTCGTGGCGACGAACGCATCGATACGCTTAGACGTTGTTTGCGTCTGAACCCGCGCAGTGAAGATGCGCAGCAGTTGCTGGCAACTCAGTTGGCCGAAGACTTTAAGACTGAGCAGGCGATCGAGTTGTACTGGAAGATGCTGGATGGCTCCGGCGAAATTGAAAAACGGCGCGAGCTGGTCAAGAAGCTGGCTGATCTTTACTTGCGCACCAATCGACTCGATCAATTGATCAGCCGCATCGAGTTGCGTGGTCGTGAGTCGGGGGACCGACGCACGTCGATCGACTTGGTCGCAACGGCTTATCAGCAAGCCGGTGACCTCGGACTGGCTCGAGAGGCGCTCGAAGGCTTGCTGCGAGAAAGCGGACGCGACACGTTGCTACTGGAACGTTTGGTTGGGTTGGCGGAACAATCGGGTGAAATCGAAAAGGCGATTGAGCTGCAACGTCAAGTGCTGCGACTAGCGCCGGGCCGCACCGCCGAATCGCGACTCGCTTCGCTGCTGACCGATATTGGCTCGACGGAGGAAGCTCAAGCGATGTGGTTGAGCATGCTTGAAAAGAGCAGTGACGAGCAACAGATCGCCTCCAGCATCGATCGCTTGTTTGCTGCGGGTGAATCGAAAGTTGCCATTGAGGTTTGTCGCAAAGCTATCGAGAGCCGACCCGAGGATTGGGAGACGCGATTAAAGTTGGCTGTGTTGCTCGCAGAAAGCGGCGACTGGGAGAACGCAGCGAAAACGGCTGCTGAGATTCGTGCAATGACGCTCGATGAGACCACGTTGCCAGCCGGTGCGAAGGCGAAGCCGCCGATAGTTGGATCGAGCGGCATGGCCTATCAGCCACCGCCCGTTCGCATTTCACGGGTTGAGAACATTTACCCCTTACTGCAAATTCTCGACGAGCGTTATGGATACCAGTCACGAACGGTCTTGCCGAAACCGATCGATTTTGGGCATGCGAAACTGATGGCCATGTATATCGAATTTAAAAATGAGGCAAATGCTGGTGGAGATTTGACGAGCAAAGTGTCTGAACTGGAAAAGCTGGCCACAGAGAAGGAGGCGACACCGAAGGCGCTCTGGAACTGGTATGAAACGCAAGCCATGGCAGCCTCAGCGCAGCAGACACCTAGCGTCAACTTTCAAAGTCCGAAGAGCTGGGAGTTGCTGTGGCGTTTGGCAGATATCGATTCCGATGGCGAGTTGATCCTGATTCAGTTGCTCTCCAATCGACAGAGCTACGCCGGACGTCCTGAGTACCAAATCAAGCTTGAACCGCTTTCGGACGAGCGACTTGCATGGTTGAAAGCCCTAGCTGCGAAGCCGCGCACACGCAGCCCATCAAACGCCTATCTCGGCAGGTTTGATTGGGCAACCGCATACGCTACCGAACTGAAAATCGCTGGCAAATCAGAAGATGCGGAAGCTTACTTGCAAGAACAAGTTGCTAGAGTCCTCGGTGAAGGAGACGCATTCCAGCTATTTAGCAAACTGCAGTACTTAACCACCTTTGGCACCGATGAACAGTTGTGGCCGGTGATCCAACGTTTGCTCGATACGGATTCCCAACAATTTGTTCAGCAGTACGGCCGTCGCCCAGACGCCAGCCTGTTTGCGATGTTCGCTTCAGAAACTCGGATCGATGAAAAACTTTCCAAGGGAGCGGTCGACCCAGAGTATCGCCAGCGACTGATAAAGCTGTTTGATGCGTTGATGAACTCCGAAGCAGAGGCGACAGCGAAACGCAAATCGCTTCGACTAACAGGAGTCGGCGGACCTCGGTCGACTTACAAGATAGTCAAGGGAAGTTATAGCCAGATTGAAGTTGCCTTTCCTCCTAAGGGACTCGGCCCCGACGACGACTTCGTACAGGCTTTCTACGGTGCTTGGGGTTTGCTTAAGGATCATTCCGCCGAGTGGCTTGAACACTTGGGGCAGTCTCAAGCGGGTACTAGCGATCGTCAGCAAGTCATGATCAAGTTATCGCGCGCTACATTGATGCAGTGGAACGATCGACCGGCTGAGGCGACTGCAGAACTGCAAGGCGCGATCGAATTCGCTACCGAAAAAGTTCCGACACTCGAATCCGATTTGCGATTAATGCAGGCGGATCTTCTGTTGCGGCAGAACCGCAAATCTGAGGCGTTGACAGCCATTGAAATGCTATCTGTGTACGATCAAAACACGATGGCGATTCGCGAGTTCTCGGCTGCGAAGTTGGCTGCGGCGCTGGGTGACAAGCAGCGTGCGCAAGCAGCCGCGAAACGTCTGTTCGGCGTGCGATTGGATACTGAGTCGCAGGTTGAGTTGGCGAAACTAATGCGATCGCTCGACATGCACGAACTGGCATCAGATCTCGTGCGCCGCCTGCGATCGCGAGGGGGAAGCAGTACGGAACAACTGCGAGCCCTTTTGACCTATTTCCAAACGCAAGAGGATAAAGATCAAACTGCTCAGGTTGCGATGGAGGTTCTGCAGCGAACCTCTCCCGCACGAGCTGCTTCCGGTAATCGGTCGCGCACTATCACCACGGCTGAGAGTCAGTTGCGAAACACTGCGATCCAAGCGTTAGCGACATCGGGCAAACTCACCGGACTTATCGAGGCGACCGAAAAACGCCTCGAGCAATCGCCCAAGAGCCAACGATTACGCGCGGAACTTAGTGAGTTGTACGTCGGGATAGGCAAGGCGGATAAAGCAGCAGCCCTCTTCGCCGACTCCACAACGACAGATATTCATAGCACGGTGGCACTTGAAGCCGCAGCGAAACAACTCGTCTTGGTCGGGAAGTTCGACGAAGCTTGCGAAGCCTACCTAAAGATTCTGCGACGCAAGCCACAGTTGTTTCAGAATGATTTCTACGAAATCAAGCAACCATTCGACAGAACGAAGCGCGTTGGCGAACTTGTAGATCTAGTGCTCGAAGTAGGATTGCAAAAGTTTGAAGCTTATCGTGTCGCCGAGCTTTGCGGTTACCTTCTTCGGGAAAGCGAAGACATCGCGCGTGCTCGAAAGCTCTACTTGGCGATCTTGGACATGCCTCCGTCAGCCAATAATGCCATCTATAGCTTGAACAGTGTGATGAGTAACGGACGTGAACTGTTAAAAGACAAAGGAACGCTGGAAAAGACCGTTCAGTATTTGATCAAAGGTGGTAAGAACTCTGTCGGTGACTGGAATACCCTGTTCCGGAGCTATTCAACCGACGGCGATGGAAGACACAACAATGCAACCACTACACTGACTCGTGCGATCGCCAACGATGAGGAATCTTGCGCCTTCGTTGAAAACGCCATTCGCGAAGTGCTCAAAGAGAAAGCCGATTGGCACGAAGGCAAGGCTTGGTTAGCGATGCTGCTAACGGTCCGAAAACAGTATGCGGAAGCGAAGTCATTGCTCGAACCACTTTTAAGCAAAGAGATGCGGCCGCAGCCCACTTACTATGCACTGTGGCTGATCGGCAGTCTGATTGACGAGCACAAGCCGATGCAAGAACTCGCTGCCAAGATGTACGATTTTGCGATCCTAAATACCGCCAACCAGCACCGCGCAAACAACTTTCAATACAGTCTCGAAAACCGTGCTTGCAAGTTGATGGCCACTATCGGGCACAAGGAACGTGCTCGTGAATTGGTCTTACAAGCTATCGACAATGCGAAGAAACAACCAAAGCAAAATTACGGTAACGAGGAATACGAAGCCTACGACCAAATTCGAACGGCGATGAGCATGATGGACATGCTCGCCAGCGTGGACTATCCCGCAGAAGCGCTGCGCATTGCAAGAGAACTCGACCGCGCATTGTTCACTAAAGCGGGGCAATATCAACAAAATGTCGCGGGCGAATTTAAGAAGAGAGAGGAGGACTTGCTCGAAGCGGTACGAAAGCTTGGTGGTTTGCAAACCGCAGAGACGATGGTCGAATATGACCCAAAAGGTGCGAGCGCCATCGACTTAGGAATCACATTCGGCGAGCGTCCTTTCTCCGACCGCGGTATTCAATCACTGTGGATCGACTTGGTTGAAGAGGCTCAAGGCAAGCCGGATCAGGCAGAGTCGCTGGCGATGTTCACTGCAAAGTTGCGA
Source organism: Pirellulaceae bacterium (assembly GCA_041742175.1). GTDB lineage: Bacteria > Planctomycetota > Planctomycetia > Pirellulales > Pirellulaceae > Aureliella. The sequence continues at coordinate 17,991 of JBGSJB010000322.1, read as the reverse complement.
GAACTATCGGAGACTCGCAGTCAGGACGATTCAGCCGTTGTGGCGTGGGCGATCACAGCGGATGTTGCCAACGACCGGGCGCCGCTTCGCAATTTGATCGCCCGCTGGCTAGATGACACGAGTAAAAATATCGATCTCAAGCTCCGCCAACGATGCATCACGCTTGCAGCGCTTCGACTTGATCGAAGTCCAGGCAACTCGGAGGAGGATCGCCGTCTGATCGAAAGCGTGATTGCGAGTGCCAGCGATTGGGAGGCAGATAATCAGTTGTTTTTCTTGGCAGAGCTGGGCAGGCAGGCTCATTCGCGCAGCGACAGCGCACGAGTGCAGGAAGTTTGGTCAAAAGCTGGTAAGCTCGTTAACGCGTCGCAAATGCAACTCTTGGATCTGAGCGTTGCAGCAGCGAACGCAGATCTGAGCGCCCTTTCGCTTGAAGTCGCCTTCGCGAGTACAAAGAGCCCAAAACACGCAGCGAACGCCAGTAATGCGTTGGGAACTGCGGGCAATCTAGGAGAGCTTCTTGGCCGCAGCCGAACGAGCAGTTCAGGAATGGGTCAGACTCGCGACGAGCCCAATTCGGCTGAATCGCAGCTTGCCAAACGAGTCATCGAACTCGATCGACTCTGGAGCGACAAAAAGGTTGCGGCTGCGAAGGTGATTGAACCGCTGCTCGCGCTGACGCAAACTGAAACCGGTAACTTGAGGCTACTCGCTTCAACTCTGACCGCTCAAAACAACAACCTCGCAATCGACAGTGTGTATGACCGCTTGGCGAAACACGCACATGAGGCCAAGCAAACCGACATGCTGCTGACGCGATTGATGGGCAATGATCTCGCCAGCCACCTGTTCGCGGTGATGGCATTGCTGCGCGGTGATCGAGCCGAAGAAGCAAAAGCTCGCTTGGAAGCGATTGAACTCGAGTCTCTCCCAAGCGTTCCCAAAGAAGTCATACTTCAGTCGCTGGCAATTGCACTCGAACAAAACTCGACGCGCCAGCGCGCCGTTGAAATCGGGCTCTCGCTGCTGGAAATTAACAAACCCAGTGAACGATACGAAGAAGTCCAGCCCTTCGATACCTTTGCGATCATGTTAGTGAAGCGAATCGTTGATCATAACCTGCCACGCGAAATGCTTCAGTCGGCTGCAAATCACTATTTGACGCTGACGCAACACGATAACGATCGTTACAACGGATCCTATGGGTTACAGCGCCGCGCATCGCAATTGGATGATCTGGCCAAGATGTTTCTGGAAAAGGGTATTAACGACGAAGCGCTAAAGTACTTGGGGATGCGACAGTCGGTTTTCAACTTAGGCAACGATCAAAACCTTGACTGGGTCGGAAATTGGGCGCTTGAGAATCTGCAGTCGCAGAAAGATCGCAAGTCGGTTTATAAGGTCATCGCCGATTGGACGTTCGCTGGCGATGGCTCGCTGAACAGTATCAAGACGTTCTCGCGCAGACAGCGGCTGCCCAACTGGATACCTGAAGCGATCAGCGGAGGTGCTCCCACCTTCCCGCCCGTCGTCGATCCAGAGTTGCCAATTGCAACCAATTACTTCTTTCTTGCCAAGCTAGCCCAAGAGACTAATCAAGTCGATGACCTAAAGCAGCGCTACACGATGGCGCTCGCCCAGGATCGCGTCGGAGCCGCCGAAGGGCTGGCAATAGCGCTGGCAGTCTTGGAACAACCCATTGCACCGGAGGTGTTCGCAATCATCGACAAGCGACTTGACAGCATCGCGCCCGGTGAGGAACAAACGGCCAAAGGCTCGATGCCGCTCGCAGAAGTTCAGTTGGCTGCCCTATTAGGAAATAACGCAGAACACGCTCCGTGGGCGAAAGCAACTTTTGAGAAAGCGGTTGAGCACGGACACCCTTTGAACCGCGGTTACGTTCATCCTTGGCTCAGCCGGTTTCAATACCGGCGAGGCTGGACGGAATCAGCCAAACTTCAACCCGCGGACCAGCTCGCCCATTGGCTTAGTTCAACATCCGCTTCGGCGCATGACTATTACGAAGGGGATCCAGCAGCGATTTGGGTGACCGATGGCGATAACCGCCTCGACCATGTTTGCGGTTTTGCAACCAACTTCATGTGGTTCCGCTATCCTCTGGAGGGCAACTTTGAGTTCGAAGCTGAACTGCCAAGCGGCGGCTGGCGAGGTTCGGAACTGTGGGCACGTGGTGTACGGTTTGGTTCACCCGCAGCGACCGCTGTAGACATCCAAGGTGATGAAGGTCGGAGCTGGGTGCGTTTCCCAACTCAAGCCATTAAAGACAATGAGTGGAACAAGCATGCGATCAAAGTGGAAGATGGTCAACTTTCCTATTCCATCAACGGGATACTGATCTATCAAGAGAAGCAAGCGTCCGTAACACCCTGGATGGCGTTGCGATCTCAGGGAACGCGGAGCACCTATGCGAGGAATATCAAGATTACTGGCAAGCCCACCATCCCACGCACCGTCGATATGATCCAGAACGGTCACCTGCGCGGTTGGACCGGCGTCTACTATGGACAACCGCTTCCTTCAAGCTTACTAGATACGACGCAACGTGAGGACCTATCGAAAGAAGCTACGATGGTTCGAGCTGGAGCGAAGCTAGACAACGCCAAGGAACTCGCTTGGACAGTCCGCGATGGGGAACTGATCAATGGCGGCAACGGCACAACGGGTCCAGGCGACCAAAGCCTGATACAGTATCAGCGTCCGTTGGCTGACGGTGAAAAGCTTAGCTACGAATTCTATTACGAAGCAGGGAAAACAGAAGTGCATCCAGCCATCGGTCGCACCGCATTTATTCTGCGACCCGAGGGAGTCAAGTTTCACTGGATGACGGAGCCAAACTCGTCGTGGAGCACGCCCGCAGACAATGAGTTTCCCGTTCCAGGAGCCGAGGCGAAACCTCTTCCATTGCAAGCCAACCAGTGGAACCAGTTGGCAATGGCGCGCAGCGGTCAAACGCTGACCATTTCATTGAACGACGAACAGATCCTCCAGCAACCATGCGATTTGTTTCAAGGCGACTTGTTCGGCTTGTTCCATTATCGCAACAAGTCATCCGTGCGAGTTCGCAGCGCGCAACTTCGCGGCGAATGGCCAGAAGATCGCCCTGAAAAACTCTTCGAAAAGCAATCCCCGATTGAGTCCCAACAGTCGATTAGATAGTCAGCAACGTTTCTGGATGATCTGTACTCGTCGGCACGCCCTAAGTTTTCGAGAGACATGACTGGAGGTGGCGACTAAGCAAGCGTTCGACGCTAAAGACCGTGCGCCGGGGATGAGTTCTTTGCGCGAACCAAGGCTGAGCAGAATATATTCGATCCCGATTACGCCCGTCGAAAAAGTCAGGGCTTGCGACCCGAGGAAAATCTCAGGTCCGTGTCCACTAATCCAGAGATTCTGCGTACCTGCGCAAGCGTTCTTCCGCTGCCGACGCTTTTCCCAACTGATCGTAGTGACATTCTCAGTGGTGAGTGCAAATCAGGATAGTTCCGCCAGCTTACGAACGCCGCAATTCATTTGATAAACTCAATGTATTCATGCTAAATGTTCAACTTGTTTTAGCCATCAATCAGCCGATAATCAACTGAGAGTGCACTGAAGTCTCGAACCCGGTACTACTTTGGGAGATCGCGATGCAAATTCATGTAGGCGGAAAAGGAACTGGATTAGCTTCCGAGTTTCAAGCGGAAGTCATCGAAAGAATCGAGTCGGCCCTCAGCCGTTTTAGTTCACGTATTGGGAAAGTGAATGCTTATCTCGAGGATGTAAACGGTCCCAAAAATGGGTTCGATAAGTGCCTGCGAGTGACGATCGATGTAAGGCGTTTGCCGTTAGTAGTCATCGAAGAAAGAGGTGAGAGTTGGCGAACCATTATCGATCAAGCTGCAGATCGTGCGGCACATACAGTCAGCCGTCAGGTCGCTCGACACCGATCACTCAGCGATCGGACCAGTATGGCGGGTGACACTCGCCATGCATTGGATGCTTAATAGATCGACTGTGGAGCCCAAACCATGTAGCTGCTCGAGTCAGCACCTGCTCGAAACGGTCGGGGCTAAGAAATAATCGCATGTTCGACTGAGGAGCCAGAACGGCAAAACCATCGACCCAAAAGGAACACAGGCTTTGCCGAGCTTTCGCGTCGAGCTCAACTATGAAACGCAACCCAAACAACAAACGACTTAACTCGAAACATCCACATGAACTGCAAGGTCTAGTACTCGAGTTGCTCAAGAACCGCTTGTGGTCATTCTCAATCGGAATCACAGAAACTGGAATTGTGTTGCACGGTGCGTGTAACTCATTCCATGCCAAACAGATGGCGCAAGAAATTGTCTCACAACATACTGACTTGCCAATCGCGGCGAACAATTTGGTCGTCCACTACTCGCGCTTACCCATTGCGCCAACCGATATATCCGACGATATCAACCTGTTTAGGAGCAATGTGTCCGAAGATGATACGCCCAAAGATATTGTGTCTGTGAATTCAGCAATCAGCACTGAGGAAACTTCAATGAACCAGCAACGCTCTTTTGAGCGGATATTCTTGCCGTCGGACTTTTCAAGCGATAGCGATGTGGCCTTCGTGCATGCACTTAAGATTGCGACAGAATGCAAAGCTGCTCTGGAGATGATGTGGGTCAGCCCCGTGAACGCTAATAGCGAAATGCACTGGGATGATTTTCCAAGTGTGCGGTCTGCCTTAGAACGTTGGCGAGTTATCCCGGAAGGTAGTTCGCAAGAAACCGTAGTGCAGCTCGGGGTTGAGATTAGTAAGATCGTCGCCTTCAGTCCTGACCCGGTGAATGCATGCCTTGACTATCTCGAAGTTCAGGAAGTTGATCTCATCGTGCTGTCCGTCCATCAGCGCGAGGGAGTGATGCGTTGGCTGGGCAAGATGATTGCGGAGCGGATTTCTTCGGCTTCCAAGCAAACTACGCTTTTTCTACCTGTCGGCCGAAACGGCTTCGTGTCGCCAGAAACCGGCGCGGTGACACTAAAAAATATTTTAATTCCAATGGTCAAAAAGCCTCGTTCCGAACCGAGTGTCGAGTTTGTGAAGTCACTCATCCACAGCTTGGATTTGGTTACAGGTTCCGTGACGCTGTTGCATGTTGGTCCTTCAGAAACGATGCCATTTGTGCAGCACCCACTCAGCAACGGATGGACTTGGAACCGGATACGACTGGAGGGCGAGCGGACGGAGACCATTGTTCAGTTCGCTAAAGACTTGGATGCACACTTGATTGTCATGACCACCGACGGTCCCGATCGGTTTCTGGACGGCCTACGAGGCACGACTTCGGAGCGAGTTCTTCGAAAAGCCCATTGCCCTGTCGCAGTTATTCCAGTTGAATCTGTAACTGAGTAAAGTCGGCTCTGCTGTCGCGATCATTGCACCTTGCGTGGCTCAATATCTTGCGTGGCTCAGTATCTTGAGTGGCTCGTTCGTACCATCAACGGCCTCAAGTGATGATCGCGCCCTTTGGCATTCACTCTCCCAGCGTTAGCGGCAAGCATTTGACCAAGGATCGCAACAACATGAGTGCTTCGAATCAGACACATTTCGACTTAGTCGTCGTTGGCGGCGGTCCCGCTGGCATAAGTGGCGCCGGCGCCGCTGGAGTATTGGGTAAGTGCGTCGCGCTGATCGAAAAAGAGGCCGTGGTTGGAGGAGCCGGGATCAATACCGGAACCATCCCGAGCAAGACGCTGCGCGAGACCGCTTTGATACTCTCGGGCGGAAGGTCCCGAAAACTGTTCGGCATTGATCTCTCGTTGCGTCGCGAGGCAACGGTCGCCGACTTCATGTGCCACGAGAAGCAGGTGAAAGTCCAGGAGCGTAAGCGTTCCGAAAGCAACTTAGAACTCGTCGGAGTCACCACACTCCATGGCGGTGCAAGTTTCGTTGATGCGCACACCCTCCGCGTGGTTTCGAAAGAGGGTTCTGAACAATTTGTCTACGGCGAGAAGATCTTGATCGCAACGGGTTCGTCGCCGTTGCGACCACCCGAGTTTCATTTCGAAGACGATCGCATTCACGACTCCAATGAGATATTGGAATTGAGCGAGATTCCGAAGAAGTTAGTTGTTATCGGAGCAGGCGTCATCGGTTGTGAGTACGCTGGCACTTTTGCAGCGCTCGGTACAGAAGTTCATCTAGTCGACGGCCGGGACACACTTCTACCGTTTCTTGACCGCGAAGTTTCCCAGGCGCTCGTTCGTGCGATGACTGAGAACGGAATTCAATTTTACTGGAAGGAAAAAGTACTCGAATGCGACGCGAATCAACCTGGGAACGTCATCATCCGACTTTCTTCGGGCGCTAAATTTGAATGTGATGGAGTGCTTGTTTGCGCCGGTCGGTCTAGCAACACCGGATCGCTGAACACCGCTGCGGCAGGATTGACTTTGGGCAACCGAGGTCTCATCCAAGTTGGGTCAAACTATCAATCCACCGAAGTGCCACACATCTATGCTGCAGGCGATGTGATCGGTGCGCCAGCGCTCGCGGCAACAGGCATCGAACAAGCTCGTATCGCAGTGTGCCATGCCTTCGACGCTTCATGGAAATGCGGCCTTTCGCGCCTGCTCCCGACCGGAATTTACACCATTCCAGAAGCAAGCTTTGTGGGCGACACCGAAGAATCGTTGATCGAAAAAAACATCCCGTACATAGTTGGCCGTTGCAAATACTCCGACATACCCCGCGGCGACATCATCGGTGACAACGTCGGCTTTCTAAAGCTCTTGTTTCATCGCGATGACATGCGCTTGCTTGCCGTTCACGTGCTCGGCGAACAAGCCACCGAAGTCGTCCACTTGGGACTGCTAGCGATGATGATGAACGCTACTGCGGAACTCTTCAATCAAACTTGCTTCAACTATCCCACACTGGGCGATCTCTACAAATACGCCACCTACGACGCGATGCTTAAGCGACAAGCGCTCTAAGACGCTCCAGACTGCAATGCCTAAGAACTCAGGCTGGCAGCTCGCTCACGCATGTGTCGCACCAATTGCGTCGCATTCAACGGCTTCGGAAACCAGTCCTCGACTCCATCGCTTCCAATCGACAGACCGACGGAGTCGGGAGAGGAACCACTAACAGCGAAAATTGGCAGGTCGGTGAATGCAGGAATCTGCCGGATACGCTGCAGCGTTTCACGTCCATCGCACTCTGGCATCATCATGTCAAGCAGCACAAATCGCGGAGTGAAACGTTGCAAGCAGCCTATCGCTTCGTGGCCATTGCTGGCCGTGTGCACACGATAACCTTCCAACTCCAGTAATCCGCTTAGTAAGGCGCGTTCGTTTGGATCATCTTCAACTAGTAAGATATCGACCTTCTTTCCGCCATCGATTCTGTACTCCGCCCGCGGCTGCGCGACGAATGATTTCGTATCGGTTGATAACCCACCCAAGCCCGTGTCTTGGGACTTATGCAGTTGCTCAATAGATTCACTCGCTTCGCCAGCTTCCAATTCTCTCAGCCGTGTTAACGCTATCTCCAATGTTCGGTTGGCTGGTTCGAACTGACCGGCAGCCAATTGCTTTTGCGCCAAGTGTATGCCTAGTACAGCTTTATTTAACCGATTCCGTAGATCATGTTTCAATTTATCGCTTGCGGCTTGCGATGATTGCGAGCGGGGCAAGGAACTAGTTGAATCGGTAACAGAAATTGGGGCTAGTTCCGCTTCCGGTTCCAGCTCTTTTCGAAGTACTTTGATTTCGGGTGGCGCTTCGATTCCAACTTGGACCCGTCTGCCCTTGACCGAAACGATCGAAATTGAGATTCCGAGTTGCGGAAAGCGAATCGTTTCATTCGGACGGCGAGAGAGAATAAGCATGGTTGGTCTCCATACCTCGAGCAACTTGCATTCGTCGACTGAAACGACAATTACAAAGCCGAGAGGCAAATCCATTGAATCCAATTACCGACTATTTGATAATTGGTTGGTTGGCATCACGCCCGAACTACGCGGGGATCAAAAGCGAACTTGCTGTTGACCAAGTGATTTCCATCTCGCCATGCGCCTAACCGGGATTCGATCAATGGAACTTAATGTGAAACCTGTGTCAAGATCGGTTTTCCGCCCCCGAACCTAACGCGCTCGCTAGTCTTTCAGGATCAACCGGCTTCACCAAATGCACATCAAATCCCGCCGCCAGAGCGTTCGCAACGTCCGTTGGTTGGCCATAACCGGTGAGTGCTATCAATCGCACTTTCCTGCATGCGGGATCTTGCCGAACGCGACGCGCGACTTCATAGCCATCGATGCCTGGTAAGCCCACGTCAATTAGCGCGATGTCAGGTTTGTGGCGGCGAATCACGTCGCATCCAACTTCACCATCCATCGCAGTAAGCACTTCGTGACCATCAATCTCAAGAATCGCTCTAAGCATCTCGCGATTGTCATCGAGATCTTCGACTAACACGATACGACACGCGCCAACTGAAGTCGTTTGACTATCGACTTGCGAGTTTGCGACTATCGAACAATCGCCCACCACAGTAGCACCTGGAACATCAGCAAGCGGGAGTCGTACCACGAATGTGCTTCCGTTGTCACTTCCATCACTGAACGCCTCAATCGTCCCTCCGTGCATTTCGACTAATGACTTTACCAAGGTAAGGCCAACCCCCAAGCCTCCCTCGGATCGGTCCAGGGTTTTATCTGACTGTACGAAGGGTTCGAAGATGCGCGGCAAAAAATCGGCGGGAATACCAGAGCCCTCATCGCGGACGGTCACGACGGCAGACCCATTCTCAGCGGACATGCTCACGAAAATCGGGCTGCCCGGCGGCGAGTACTTCGCTGCATTGTGAATCAAGTTAACATGAACTTGGATCAGTCGCGCCCAATCGGCTTCAACATAAAGCTCCCGCTGCAAAACATCGAAGTGCAGCTTGGCTTGATGGGCTTCGATTTCGGGCATGGTCGTATCGCGAATGGTCTCAATCAGATCGACCAGGTTAAAGACACTCCGCGTTAACTCAATCTTTCCAAGTGAGATTCGTGAAACGTCTAGTAGATCATCCAGCAAAGTCGCAATCATGGCAGCTTGGCGTTGGATCGTTGCGATCGCCCGTGGGTGCGTTGCGGTCGACGCGCGCGGATCACTCAGCAAGCGACTTGCTGAGAGTACTGCGCTCAATGGATTCCTAAGTTCGTGCGAGAGCATCGCTAAAAACATGTCGCGATGTTTTGCTTGATCGCGAAGTTTTGCTTCCACTTCGACCCGCTCCGTGACATCGCGAGCTATCTTCGAAATGCCGATCACGCGGCCTGTGGCATCGCGCACAGCAGAGATTGTTAACGATACATAAACCAACCTCCCGTCACGACGCAGTCGTACCGTCTCAAGCGTACGCACTGACTCTCCATTCTCTATATGCTGCAGATAATCCCCGATTTCTGCCTGTCGATTACTCGGAACGAGAAAGGAAACATGTCGTCCGATAGCCTCTTCGGGCGTGTAACCATACAGGTTCTGCGCACCAACGTTCCAACTAGTGATCACACCGCTCAAGTCCTCTCCGATGATGGCGTCATCGGTTGAAGCCACTATGGCTGACATCCATCGCAATCGTCCACGCAAGTCCTCGAGCGGAGCCAAATCAACCATCACGATTACCACGCCGTCAATCTCCCGATCGACTCGATGCGGCAAGATTCGCAGTAAATAACATGACTCATCGATTGCGTGCACTTCCGTCTCAAACCGCTCCCCAGTCTCAAGTACTGCTTTGATTCGCTCGAGCATGTCGTCCAATCGAATTCGATGGGAAAAACTCGAGATAGGACGCCCTATGTCATGATCCATCAAATCGAAGATTCTGCGCACCCGCGACGTAAACTTTCGGATCCGCAAATCGCTGTCGAGAAAGACGGTCGCCACATCTGTGTTCTCAAGCAGGTGATACATATCATGATTGACCTCGGCCAGCTCAGCGATCTTACGCTGATGCTCCGCATTGACCGAGTAAAGCTCCTCATTCACCGAGTGCAATTCTTCGTTGGTACTCTGCAGTTCTTCGTTCGATGCGACCAGTTCTTCATTGGTAGCTTGTAACTCCTCGTTGCTGGTCTCCAATTCCTCAATCGTCGCCTGCAAATTCTCCTTGGTGTATCGCAAGTCTTCTTCCAGCAGCTTCAGTTGTGCACTCGATACCGCAACGGGATCCGGCGCCGCTTCGAATGCTTCAGAGCTAGCGGGCGCAACTGAGCCGATGGGTTCAAAAGTCAATAGGTACTGAAGTGCATTCGTCGAAGGATTGCGAAATGGTTCAACCGTTAGGTTGTAGGCTTGTTCGCCCGCCTCGCTGCTGATCTTGACTCCCGAAAATCGAACTTGCGATTCTGTCTTCGTGACTCTTTGCAGCGCTCCGACGAGAGTCGTGCGCAGCCCGCGGTCAATCAAATCCAATACATCCAACGAAGGACGACGTGATGGCAACTGCAGCAACTTTTCAGCCCCTCCAAAACTGTCGACCAACTCTCGCTTCTCGTCAATTAATAAACTCGGTGGCATGTATCGGCTTAGCAAGTGGTCATACACCCGCAGCAGACTCGAGTCCGTCTTCCTGCTAAAAGTCGAAAAGCTTCGAATCGCAGCAGCCGGGGAGTGCTGCACGCCGGCACCGACTGCCAAAGTGTGAGGCGGCGCAGGAATCCGAATCTCGGCTGGCAGCCGCGATTGCCGCCACTTGCGATATACCTTGTTGCGCTCATGCACCGTGCGACACTCGCTCGCTAACTCTCCCGGCGATTCACTGCTGCCCAAGAATAAGATTCCGCCCGTATTCAGACCGAAATGAAACAACGAGAGCGCTTTGGTTTGTGCCACCGGTTGGAAATAGATCAACAAGTTGCGACAGGAAACAAAGTCGAGATCCGTGAACGGCGCATCGCGGAGCAAGTTATGTGGGGCGAAAACAATCAGTTCGCGAATGTCATTAGAAATGCGATAGAGCTCGTCTTGGCGGATAAAGTACCGATTGCGTCGGGCCCCGGAAACATGCTTCATCGACTCTTCGCGAAACAGACCACGCCCGGCTTGGAGCAGAGATCTCTTGTGCACATCGGTAGCAAAAATTTTGAGCCGCAGAGGTCGACCCTCAGCTTCAAACGCTTCGTGAAACAAGATCGCCAACGAGTAAGCTTCTTCTCCCGTTGCACAAGCCGACACCCAACCACGAATCGTGCGATCCTTCGCTCGGCTCTGTAGCAACTCGGGTAGAACCTCGTCCTTCAGGTACTGAAAAGCCTCTTCATCACGGAAAAATTGCGTCACACCAATCAATAAATCTTGATAAAGCGAATTCAACTCGGACTTGTCCTCCCTCAGCTTCTCTGCATAGCTATCGATCGTTGGCGTGTCAGACATCGCTAGCCGTCTGCCGATCCGACGCAAGACAGTGGCTTCTTTGTACATCGAGAAATCGAGATCATACTCATGCCGGAACAACTCGTAGATCGCCTCAGCGCCTTTCAATCCCAAACGCACGCGCTCGGTCTCATAAGCCAACAGCCCTCCTTTCTTGCAATCCAATGGGTTGGCCGCATGCTGCAACAAAGCTGTACCCATTTCGTGTGGGGGCAGCACGAGATCCACGACTCCCGTGGCCTGAGCACTCAACGGCATACCATCGAATTTTGCAGTTCCTTCACTCTCACAAATGACTAACCCGCCTGCCTGCGAAATAGCTCGAATTCCGCGCGAACCATCGGATCCGCTGCCCGACAGGATCAGCCCAACCGCCCGCGATTCACACTCGCGAGCCAATGATTCAAAGAAACGATCGATCGGCAACGTCAAACCCTTGCTCATGTCTTTGTCGATCAAGTGCAATTCGCCTCCAGCGATGATCAACTCTTTTCTCGGCGGCAAAAGATAGATATGATTCGCCTCAATCGACATTCCATCTTCGACACGATGTATTTCCATCTTCGTGTCGCGAGCCAATAACTCATACATCATGCTTTTGAAGTCAGGCGAAAGATGCTGAACGATGACAAATGCCATGCCCGTATCCGTAGGTAGGTTCTGGAAGAGCTTTTCCAGTGACTCAAGCCCGCCCGCCGAAGCGCCAATCCCGACCACGAATGAAGGCGCATTTCGACGCTCGCTAGCAGGTAACTCGCCCAGGTGCATTTTAGATATTCTCTTGCAACACCGTGACAACTCTCATTGGCCTTCTGCTTACTCGCAAATTCAGCAACACGACGCCAAGCAAAAAGCCATCGCAAACTAGACTTAGTTCTTGTTGAAGCGGGCTCAAAATCCTTCTAAAACCAACATTACCTCAATCATCAGCAGACACGAAAGTGCCAACACTCGTGCCGACGGATGATGAAGCGATCGCGCCTGAGTAGACCATCATCGCTAACACCGAGACCATCAACACAGCAATCATGATCGCAGCGCAGTCGATTACAAAACGTGCCGAAACCCATTCCGGTGGTACGCTCCGCATTGATACCAGGTTCAATAAGGTGATGACTTTCCCGCACGCTTTGATAGATTCATAACAACCCGCCACCAAAGAGAATCAAGCCATGCAACGATACTTCGTTCACTGCTGCTGAAACGGACAGGTAGCTTGCCAGCAGCAATCGAGATAAAGATGACATCGTCGGTCCCGAGTACAATCTCCATCGCCGACAACGCGATCAAGGCTACCGCCTACACAACGCTTGACGGATCAACCGCTATCGCTCCAGACTTCACGATGCGGATCAAACTGCCTAGTCGCCTATCGAATTCGCAGGCTGAGTCTCCACGCTATAATACGATCTGCGGTCGAATTGAAAACAGCAATTCTCTTGGGGCGAGTCTTTGATTTAACCTAACAAACGCATTCGTTTTTAGGCGTCGAGGCAGTTAAGCGTCCGGCGATCTTGTTTATAACGACGAGGACTTGATAGACGCATAAACCGTTATGTGAAACAGCCATCAGTCGTGGTTTAGCCTCAGTGACTCCTACCTCGCCGACTTCAGACCGTTGATCGCGACAAGACGCAACTAACCTTTGGAGCATTAAGCTCAAAATAGGAAATCTAAATAGTATTGGTCGATTGTGGTCGACCCTACCGGCGGCTTCGGATTCAACATTCCCAAAATCGGAATAGTCAGCGGAAGGGCAAGTTGACTTGCGGCAGACGACGACTTTCTGTTCGCACCCCACGGCGTGGTGGCGTCGCTTAAACGAGATTAGCTGTAGCGAGTGGCGACATCCGTTACATGCTTAACAATTTGTTCGAGGTACTTCGGCCACGATGCGTATAAGCACATCATATTCCTCCGGTTTGCGAGAGATCATTTAGTCGAGCGTTACCGCGATTGATCGCGCCATAGGTCACACCTGCACCAACAACTCGCGGATAGCGAGCGCGTGATTTTGAAGGTCTAACCTGGAAAAACAAATCCGCCGTCCCCTGTTGCTCGCTCCGTCTCTTTTGCTCGTTTGAAGATAAAAAAATAAGCCCGCATTTGCGGGCTTATTCGATCTGCAGCACCTTCGCAGGTGTCAGTTTTCAATTTCTATACTTGTTGATGAATTACCAGACCCAGGAAAAATTCCCATAGCTTGCGCCGGGTCTAATGAGATCGTCTTCTCCGGCGGCGGTAAAACCGTTTGGGCTTTTTGCGTCTCTTGGAAGAGCATTACCTGTAACATTACTGGACGCGCCAGCAATACAACAGCTAAGCCAACAGCAACCAACAGCAACAACCTAACCTTTGAAGAGGTTTTCATTCCACACGTCCTGGGGCGGCAGGAGCCGCTTCCTTCAAGTCTTTCGACTGGAGTGCTGGCGGAACTTCAGTGGTCGCCGGAGGCGGCTTAACTGCGCTCGAATCACCACAACCGACCAAAACTGAAACCAACAAAGCTATGCTAAAACACTTTTTCATTGAACTCTCCTCTGAAAGCCAACACCAGCAGGCTCCGGCTCGAAAATCGACTCTAATTATCAACGGAGGCAATCTGCCCATCAGCTCTGCCAGCCATATTTTGGAAAATCGTATCGTCTACACTTTCGCTCATCGGTTGAACCGACCCGTCAGCTCGACCATACTGAATCACACCAGCGTGACGTGAGCTGAACCTCCAGCCACCATACCACCAGCAGCCCTCGCCAATATCGCAATTTGTGTCGGTACCTGTGTCCGCTCCCCAACCTGCTGCTGTCTTGTAGACGCTTCGCTGTACTTCCGTGAACAGCGGTCCCGCGATCCAAGCATGAGCCGTTAGCCTCGTGCCCGTGAACGACCTGTGGTTCGAGTACGATCCCAATGACTCACCGAACATTAGAGTGTTGCTCGTTCCATCGATAATCGCACCCATCGACGTCTTGCTGCGGTTCCCGAAAATGCCTGCACGTTGGGTTCGGTTCAGCCCTAGGCTAACACCCGCTGCCGTTGCATTTGTCACTATCCCGGCCTGACCTGCAATTCCAAGATAGTTTGTCGTTCCATAAGTTGACTGAACATTACCTGTCCACAAAACTCCCCAGCCCCAACCAGGATTCGTATTTAGTCGGTGTACGAGGTAACGAGGACCGGTTGTATCATTGCCTTCTGATGGGCAAACGAATGCTCCCAAGCGAGTAGAGACCATGCGATCGACTACGTTAACAGGCGTCGCTGTTGGTGTGTTATTCCAAAAAGCTGTAAACGGAATCCTCGCTGTGGTTGGCACCGTGTCGACGTCGGCGTCTGGGCTGAGGTTACGGTGCGTTGCAAACGGCTCGTAAACCGCATTTTGTTCCATATAGGGCAGAATTTGCGGAAGCAAGCCAACGTAAGGCGCTCGCTCGAACGCTGGAACGCCGCCCGGTGAATTCGTAAACCAACTGAAGTCGGTTTGCCCGTTCTGGACGCCAGCAATCAACCCCGGGGGCATCCTCTTGTACGCGCTCTCGAAATTCAAGGTTGCAAGCCCAATCTGTTTTAGATTGTTGCTGCATTGCATACGTCGGGCTGCTTCTCGAGCCGCCTGGACAGCCGGCAATAAAAGACCAACTAAAATGCCGATGATGGCTATAACCACCAACAGTTCAACTAGGGTAAAACCCTTGGGATGACTTCCCAATACTCTCTTCATTCTTCAACCCTTTAAATAAAAATCCTGCGAAAGCACTTGCGAATTTACTCGTGCCACCGCAATAGACTGAAAAACACAAAAGGACCAAGCAGAAAAACTCCTGGCTTACAAATCAAGATCTAGAAAGCTCGTCGATCAATGTGGAGAAAAAGCCAATGTAGGTTCGTTCGTCGTCCATTGTTCAGAACTAGGAGCGTCTTTTCAACTCCTTTGTCCTCAAAAACTTAAAGATAACTTAATAAACTAGTTACACCTGGGGGTGGGTAAAGCTTCAAACGCGCAATTCGAACGCAGAGGAGCGCCGCCTTGCCTGAAAATTGTGCACATCTCTTGGTGAACGAGGTAGCGACCAGAGACTGGTTCTAAGGGCCAGCTAGGGTTGCAGCCTTCGCCGGGCCGAATTAATGCTGAAAGAGAAATTCATCCGTATTGAGCAACGCCCAGCAGACGTCTTCCAACGCAGAAGCGGCATCGTCACGAGTTTGGCTATGTTCAATGGCGGTTGTCAGTTCAGCCTCAGAAGGCTGACGACAAAGTGCAGCGAGGTACAACTCGCGCACTGTGTCTTCAAACGACACACCAGCGGCCAACGACCTTCGAAAGCGATTGTTACCATCGCGCAGTCGCTCGTAAATCATCGGGCCATTGAATAACTCGATGGCCATCGCCAAGTTCGAATCGTCAGCACGTTCACACGCGCACACCGTCGAGCGCTCAGGTTGGCCAAAGACTTTCAAAAAGTCGACTTTCACCAAATCCGGCGCGGGTAGCTGAGTTGCTTTTGTACCAGGCGGAAGCGATCCAAATGTCTGCTGCGTTCCCGTGGTTTGATTCACTGCATCCAGCAACTGCTCCGCTGACAACAAGCGAGGCTCTTGATGCGAGAAGTATCGCGTGTCCTCTTTGTTGAAATCGTTCGTCCGATAGCTCGCCTGATAAGTTCGACTGTTCAAAATGACTCGCAGCAAGTGGCGACGATCAAACCTGTTCGCCACAAACTCTTTGGCCAGCGCGTCCAGTAGCGGCGCGTTAGAAGGCGGATTGGAATCGCGGAAGTCATCGATCGGATCGACGATACCCCGCGCGAACACCTGACTCCAAATGCGATTCGCTTCGATGCGAGCGAAATAAGGATTCTCGGGATTGACCAACCAAGCTGCGAAGTCAGTGCGTCGATCATTCTCGTTGGCGGCATCGATACTGCCGACTTGCGGCAACCACGGCTTCATGACTTGCCCCGTGCGAGGTTGAGTCACATCGCCTGCCGTTGACACATAGACAAACATCTCGTTCGGTCGTGGCGTTTTCTTGCGTTGCACGCGATTGAAGAACGCACCGAGCCCGTAATAGTTATCCTGCGTCCAGCGTTCGAACGGATGATTATGGCACTTGGCGCACTGCAATCGCGCCCCGAGGAAAACCTGCGAAATCGTCTCGACGCAATCGTTCGTATCCGTCGCGGTTCGATAGAAATTGGCTGGGGGATTCGACAATGTGCTGCCTGACGCGGTGATCAGCGCCTTAGCGAATTCATCATACGGCATGTTCTCGCGGATCGCTTCTTCGACCCAGCGGTTGTACTTGTAAACACCTTCGTCACCGACACTCTTGCCGGTCATACGCAGCAAGTCGCCCCACTTGAGCGCCCAGAACTTCGCATGCTCGGGTCGCACCAACAACTGATCAATAAGCGTGCCACGCTTCTCTGGATTCGTATCTGCCAAGAACGCTTTGGTCTCTTCCAAGTTCGGCAGCAAACCGATCACGTCCAGATAAACTCTGCGAAGAAACTCCGAATCATCCGCAGTCGCAGCAGGCAAGTACTGCAGTTGTTGCAGCTTTGCGTTCACGAGTTCATCGACGAAGTTGTTTGTCGGCGGCGCGTCCCATTTGAATCCCGGCACGTCTTCAACGAACATCAACGGAACCGATTCGATATGTTCGAGATACCTCACCAGAATCGCCGCTTCACCACGAGCGTGCGAAGTCACCAAGCCGCTGGCGTCGACTTCAGCTACGCTGGTATTCGACGTCTCGTAGGCAACTAGATGCGTCATGTCGCGCGTACTGCCATCGGAGTAATGAGCGATCGCGATCATCTGCTGAGTCGGTGAAGTCACGCGATTGAGCACGCGTTTCGTGGACGGATACAACTCCAATTTCACGCAGCGTGCCGTTTCAGGCGGATCGAGCTTCGCGCCTTCAGCGATCCAAGTCCGCAGAACTTCGTAAGCTGGATCGTGCTTGCGAATCTGCACGCCGCCGCCATGAGCGACTTTCATTAGAGGCTTTTGCAGCAGCAAGCTCTTCTCGGGCTCCATCGGATTGATGCGTCGACCAAACTCTTCGCGCAGTAGCGTCAATTGATCCAGTTGCTTGTCGAACGCGCGCAGCGACAATCGAAATCCACCTTTACCGCTCGGCGAACCATGACATGCCCCCGAATTGCAACTCTGCTTCGACAACGCAACCAGCACTTCGTTTTCGAACTGAGTCACACGCGGCTTGGCGATGTTCGCAACTTGCGCAGCCACCGTTTGTTGGACCGCTCCAGCCGAGACTATTAACTCCGCAGTGCCATCGGCCACGGGAACCACTTTATTGCCTTCAACGCGAACGACTGCAGGGTTCGATGAAACAATTTGACAATCGCGAGTCCAATCGCGTGGCGATCCAACGGCATCAAACCCCGTCGCCGCCAACAACCGCACATCGTGCGTTCCATTCATCTGCAGCGCAGTTGGAAACACTTCAAGCTTCGCCGGAGACGCGAGAACATTGACACTCACCGCGTCACTCATCGCTGTCAGCGGTTGCCCCGCGAAAGTCGTCGTTGCAACCAGTTGGATCGAAGCACTCGC
>JBGSJB010000321.1:0-5278 GCA_041742175.1 Pirellulaceae bacterium | reverse complement strand
GCTACGCTGGCCCAATCAATACCTGGACCCGACGTTTCCGGGAAACGCAATAGTGTATCGACCCACCATCCTGCCGCAAGGTGAATTCCCAGTCCCGCTGCAGGTTTTTGAACCTAATTTTGTCCACTAGTGCACACCAGCAGACACAGAGTTCGATCCAAAAGTTCAGTTTCGTGAGGTTGCTTCCGCCCTAGTTCAACGCAACGTTAACCGAGTTCAACTCAAAAGCAGAACCAACATCGACGGCCAAATGCCTGAGCCCAAATTCCTATGCCGAGCCAAGCAGTTTAGCGACACGTCCGAGCGACGCTAGTGCAAAGGTTCGCTTCTCCAAGTCATTTCGAGGCAGAATTTCCCCACAGCAAGTCGTGCAACCCTATTACCGCTCGAACTCCCAAGCGAGTTTCCGCCACCAAGCCACCAGAATTTTGCGGTTTTTACCAATCTCGAAAGCAGCCTCGCGAGTCGTCTGTAACGATCGCACCGAATCAACTGCGGATACAGTTTCTACAACCTTGGTAAAACTCAATATTCGCCTACTACGCTTAACGGCGCTCTACATTTGCGAATATTGAAATCAGCGACAGACGCACTCGGGGGCTTTACGCCGAGAAACGACTGGCAGAGAAGCCGTGATCACTAACAGTTTAAAACCCACATTCGAGCGAATGAAAAGCGTTGGATTCCCGCGATCCAATTCCGCAGTCGCTGATGCGTTGACCAAGCCAGAGACCTCGGTTCGAGTCGGCTACTCGCAGCCCAGCCCGCTTAAAAAACAAGCCAAAGGACGCTGGTTCGTTAGCTGCGTTTTGCTTTCACTCCTCGGTTTCATCGGCTTCTCGCTCTGGAATGAATTCGGAAGATACCAAGCTTACGGCGAAATTGAAGGCACCGTTATCCGCTTGTCAGCCATCGCGCCGGGACGTCTTACGTCGATCGCAGTCAACGAAGGTGACTGTGTCCGCGCGGGTGATGTTCTGGCCGTCGTCGACGTTCGCGAACTCGAAATGGATCTGCGGCGCCTGAAAAGCGACCTGCAGATCGCCCTTTCAAACCTTCGAGTTCGCATGGCGGAGATCAGCGAACGCAATCGACTGACGTTCCGAGAGCGAATCGATCGACGCGTCGAATTCCATCGCCTGCAGGGTGTCTTGCACCTGAAACAAGCTAAACTCAACGAACTTAAGCGGACCTTTGCGAACAATTCGGCACTGCGAGCTTCGAATGCAGTTTCGGAAAGTGAGTTCATTGCGTCGCAGGCAGATTACGAAGGGTTGCAAGCTGAGCTCAAGGACCTCGAATCAGCCGCCCTAGTTCTCGAAGCCGAAGTGAACTCCGACCCGACGGATGACGTGCGCGAGATGCTCCAAGCCGAGGAAGCTCGGGTCGCAGAGATCCAATCGGAACTCAACGAGGTCGCGACGCTCATTAACGCTGCACATGTTATCGCTCCGGTCGATGGCAAAATTATTAAGCGTCACCGCCATCCCGGTGAATTTATCGATCCCAGCCACCCGGTCGTCGAACTGCTCGAAGCTGGCTCGATCGAAGCGGCAGTCTACCTGCCGCAGCAACAAGCGAATCTTTTGTCCGTCGGAAACACTGTGCAGCTTGTGGTTACACCGCTTGGAAAGCGACAGACATTTCGCGTCCAACGGATTTCACCAGAACTGGTCTCTCCGCCGCAGTCGGTGCAATCCAACTATCGCGCGTTCAAGGGCTTGGTCCGAGTGCGTGCGGTTCCTGTAAGTTCCGAGACGGATCTTACGCATTGGATTGGAGCGGAACTGGCGCTGCCGCGTTTCGGTTTTCGCGGCCCCACAAATCAATCGCTGCTCGAGCAACTCGGCTTGGCATCGCCTTCAAAATCGTTGATTGCGAAGGGCGAATGATATGCGCTTGCTATTCATCGACAACGATCCGCAATCCGCACGGCGGTTGCATGGAGAATTCCTAGACTATCGCGGTCTAAACTGGAGCTTGACGCATTGCCGGGATTATCAGTCAGCGATCAAGCAGATGGAGCAGGATAGTTTTCAGTGCCTACTGCTCCGCACGAGCGCGAAAATTGGCGAAGCTGCTTTTGAGTTGAATGAGTTGGTGACGGCAGCCAATTGCCCGCCGGTTCTCACCGTTTCGGACAACCTCACCAACATCGAGCAGTTGCAACTAATGCTCGACGGTTGCGATGATTGCTTGAATCGTGGCGAAACAAATGGAGTTGGGATCATGCGACACTTGCGCATGATCGAGCTCCGCGCAACGGTTTGGAATCAACAAGCGAGCGAACTTGTCGATGGCCATTGGGACGACGCAGCGGCAGTGCTTGCCGGTGAATCCGAAAGCGAACAGCCACTACACGGCAATTCCAATGTGCTCAGTAAATCGTTGCGAGTGGCTCATGTATGCTACGGCACAACACTGGCCAACGCGACCTTAGCCGCACACCACGAACTCCAGTTCACGCGTTTTGGGGCGCTCGACGCTCTGATCGAAAAACTCGAAGACAACATCGCTGTGTTCGACGCGATCGTGATCGAACAATCGGTTTTTGAAGAGGCAAGCGTATCGGCTCTGGAAAAACTGAAGCAGTTTCTGCCGCTCATCCCCAGCGTCGTTTTAACGCTCGAAAAGTCTGACTTCTCAGCCCTTTCGTATCTCGAACGCGGTTTCACCGATTGTGTTACGGCGGACAGTGCCGCGTCCGTTCTGCTGCTAATCGCAATCCGCAAAGCGGTCGTGCGTCGCCGGCGAGCTTTGTTGCGAACGCTGAGCGAACAACAAACTGGACCGAACGTTAGCGATCGTCGCGCAGCCGTTCGCAGCGCTCAAAACCGCCGTCGACATGTCCGCTTTTTTACAGAACGCTCGCTGATCGCAATCCCAATTCTGCCGAACGGCGCGCCTGACATCGCTGGTCGTTGCAATGCAACCTCGATCGATGTCAGCTTGGGCGGCATCGGCGTGAAAATTCCTGACCGCGAACAACTCCCTAGCCGCAATTGGATAATCGGGCTTGAACAAGCCGGCGGTACGATCGGCTATGCGAACGCTTACTTGCGCCGAGTCACCTATCAAGCTGGAGAACTGAACGTAGGACTGATTTTTCAAAACGAGAGCGACGAACTGTTCGCTGCTAAAAACCTATGGCCTTCGATCCACATCGATTCAAAGCGATTTGAGACTGAGCTTGCCGACACTGCGCTCGATCAATGGGTTGAGTTGGGCGTGTTGCGAAAGCAGTTGGTGCGTCGCACTCGGACTTGCCCAGAATGCGAAGCGGTTTGCAGCGTGGGAACCGGTTGCAGTCAGTGCGGCGACTTCGATTTGCGTTTCCATGATTTGATCCATCATTTCGCGTGCGCGCATGTGAACGAAGCCCAGCGTTTCGAAAAGAAGGACTCGATTCAATGTCCCAAATGCCTGCGAGACAACTTGGTAGCGGGCGCCGATTTTGAAATGATCCGTTCGCAGTACACTTGCGGCCATTGCGATTACGAAGGTGAAGCGACTGTGCAAGTCGGCTGCTGTTTGAACTGCCAACTTCGCTTTCCACTTGAGATGGGAAGGGAGGTCGACATCTATGGTTACCATGTGGAACGAATGGACATACTGGCTCTCGTCGATTCCGCTCGATGAACTGATCTGGTTGATCCTGCCGGTAGTTCTGTTTGATGGTCTCCGATACTGCTTCTCTTCGCTGTGCATGTGGGCGTACGATTTCATCAGCTCCCTATCACGCTGCGTCCTGCATCGAGTATCGCAGCGTACATCTCAGCACAGCTGCGCAGAATTGCGACCGAACCACTTCCGCTACTGCCCGTCGATTTCGTTGATCGTCGCGGGTCTCAACGAAGGCGACAGTTTGAACAGAACGCTATCGCGGCTGTGGGGCACCTATCCAAACTTGCAATTGATCGTTGTCGACGATGGGTCGACCGATAACATGGCCGAGGTCGCTCGCCGCTTTGCATTAGAACACCCTGGAGTGATCGTCATTTCAAAGCGCCGCGGCGGCAAGTCTTCAGCCATGAATGCTGGTCTGGCTTGCGCGACCGGAGAAGTCACGATTGTGCTGGATGCCGATTCCGAATTGGCTCCGAATGCGTTGTGGGAAATCGTCCGGCCGCTGGAAGACCCTAGGGTGGGAGCCGTATCTGGCAACGTGCGAGTCCGAAATGCCGCGACGAATCTGCTGACTCGGCTTCAGGCTTTCGAGTACCTGCGATCGGTCTTCCTTGGTCGCATGGTCACTTCGCGATTGGGAATTCTTGGGATCGTCTCTGGCGCGTTCGGAGCGTTCCGCACTTCGCTACTAAAACAGATGGGCGGATGGGATGTCGGGCCTGGTGAAGACGAAGACATGGTGCTGAGAATTCGCAAGCTGGGTTACTCCATCGAGTTCGTACCGCACGCGGATTGTTTCACGGATGTGCCAGAGTCGTGGAAGGTGCTGACCAAGCAACGACGCCGCTGGGAGTGGGCTGTGGTGACTTTCGAGTCGCGAAAGCACATCGACATGGCGAATCCGTTTAATAAGCACTTCAGCCTCAGCAATTTTGTCCTGTTCGCGGAACGGTGGTTCTTCAACCTGTTGCTGCCGCTATGGTTTTGGGTCTACATCGGCTGGCGCATCGGTTCCAGCGGAATAACGAATCTTATGTTTCCCAGTTTTCTGTTCTATCTGCTTTACTTGGTCGGTGACCTCATCCAGTATCTGATCATTCTGTATTACTCAAGCCACCCTCGTCGCGATCTCGATGCCGCTTTTGTACTACCCCTAATGCCACTCTATCAGGCGTACCAGCGACTGGTCACTACGTTCGCCGTCATTGAAGAAATGCTCACTCGTCGCTCATTCCGTGACGGCTTTGTGCCGCAACATGTTCGCAGCGCCACTTGGCATTGGTAGTCGGGCTAGAGGCAGAATGCAAGAAACATTGACAATGCAGCGCCAAAGCAGCGCCACACGGAAACTTGCCGCGAACTTTTCACTTGACTGTGTATCTATAACCAATAAGAATGAAAAAGGCCGAGGTTCGATCCTTAGCCGGACTTTCAGGGTCGCGGAACGCAACGCGACAGGCAAGCTTCAGACTCGACAAACTCCCACTCTAGGCTGAATAGGTGGATTGTCGGGCGAACCCTGTTTTTGGAAGGAGGTGATCGCGTGAGTAGATGTTCTACCAGCCATTGGGGTGATAACCCTTAGGTAGCCGGCGGGCTGCCCTTGGCAGTCATCCCCTCGTGCAGATCACCAAAGCACGAGTAATCGAAA
>JBGSJB010000320.1:0-4238 GCA_041742175.1 Pirellulaceae bacterium | reverse complement strand
TCGGAGATATCATCCGCCAAAAAGCTAGTCCTACAGTTGCTTGATGTTGAATTGATAAAGCCAAAATCGCAACACCTACTCAACAAAGTTGAGTGTTGGTAAGCGCCAACTCGTACCAACCGGTTTTTGAGAAGTTACAAGATTCGGTTCGCGAGTTAGTTCGAGCGACACTGGTGTCTTACGGCTATGAAGTCATCGCAACCGCATGCGGAAAAACGGCATTGGATGTCGCGTCGAAACGTAGTGACGGAATACAACTTTTGATTACCGACCTAATGATGCCAAGTGTAAGCGGCCACGAACTTTCGCGTCGGCTGCGCGAGCGGGGCTCGACGATTCCGGTGTTGTACATCAGCGGTTATTGCGAAGAAACGGCCTTGCAAAATGACATTCGTCCCGGAATGGACGCTTTCTTACACAAACCCTTTTTGCCCAACGCGCTGGCTAGGAAAGTCCGCTCAGTTCTGGATGGATGCGTGCATCCGGGATAGCTATTCGACTTCGCTGTCAGCGCCTTCCAAGCCATACTCTTTCAATTTCTTGTGAAGCGTATTACGGTTGATGCCGAGTTTCCCTGCCGCTTTGGTTTGAACATTATTGCAGCTTGAGAGCACCTGAGAAATCAACTCCTTCTCAACGCGATTGACGACGAACGAGTGTAACTCCGCTTTTTCAGATTCAGCCGCTCGAATGCCTTGCTGAACAACCTCTTGCGTTAAAGTGTCGAGGTTCAACCCGCGCAGGTTCACAGTACTCGGTCCGCTGCTACCTCCTTGCCGCACCACAGATGGTAGTAAATCCACAGTCAATTCATCTTCATCAGCCATAACGACTGCGCGTTCGACGTAGTTCTGAAGTTCGCGCACATTGCCGGGCCAGTGATAATCCTGCATCGCTTCAATAGCTTCTTTTTGAATGTGCACCACGAAGCGCTGGTTGGCTTCGCTGTAGTGATTTAAGAAGAAGGCTACCAAGTCCGGAATGTCCTCGACCCGTTTGCGGAGTGGCGGAATCTGAATGGGAACGACATTTAAGCGCCAGTAAAGGTCTTCGCGAAAGCGTTCTTCTTTGACCTCTTGAGCCAAGTCGCGATTACTAGCTGCGATGACGCGCGTATCGACCGTGATCGTACTGGTATCACCTACGCGTTCGAACTCCCGCTCCTGCAACACACGCAGCAATTTCACTTGCAGGATCAACGAGGTGCTGTTGATTTCATCGAGAAAAATGGTGCCGCTGTGCGCGGCTTCGAAACGGCCGGTGCGATTGGCCACAGCACTAGTGAATGCGCCTCGAACGTGTCCGAACAACTCGCTTTCCAACAAGCTCTCGCTCAACGCACCGCAGTTCACTTTGACAAACGGTCCGCTGCTTCTTCCACTCAGTTTGTGAATCGCACCCGCGATCAACTCCTTGCCCGTACCCGTTTCGCCGAGCAAAAGAACCGACGCGTTGCTCTTCGCAACCCGGCGGGTGATTTGATACACCTCTTCCATGGCTGGGCTGGTGCCAATGATTCCGGCAACGGGTGAGCCCGTATCGCGAGTTTGAGTTTGGAATCCGTACCTTGACATTCCTGCGGCCTTGAAGCGTTACGTATCGTGGCCGCGTTCTTAGGAGTGCATACAAGTCTTAGGATTCAAAACTTGTACGATTACCTACAGCCCCTTCGGCCAAGGAGCTTTTCCAGCTTGTGCTTCGATCACATCGAGCACCAGCCCCATCGACTTTGCGGCGACAGGATCTTTAGGTCCAACTTCGTTATACAAGTTATACGCTTGCACCACTTGGTCGCGATGTAAGTTCATTCCAAACTGACGAACAGAACTCGCGAAAGCTTTAACAGCTTCCATGCGGTGGGCTTCGTTAAGCGTTGGTTGCGACGTCTTGCTGATCAATTTCCATTGAGCTTCAGAAGTTCCCAACCCCGCCAGTAAAGCAACTTGAGTTGAAGCGGAAACGCTTTGATCACTATCTAGTATCACCGACTGCCAACTGGACAGCGGATAAAAAGTGTAGTGTTCGCGGTTCGCCGATATATGACTGAGGAATCTGCTCGCGGAACCGGAGAAGCTTGCGCGATCAGTCGGTGCCATCAGGGATGTATCGAGACTTGAGGCCAGCTTCTCAATCACACGTTGCATCTGTCCAGGATCGCGTGTCAGCAGCGAAGTAAATACGCCTGGCATGTCATCGATAACTTCGCGCTCATAACTGTAAAGTTGTTCAGTCAAAATTGCGATCGGAAGCGATCGACCGCGCACGGTCCTTCGCAAGCGCTGCACAAGCTGCGAAATAGTTTGGTCTGCAACACGATCCACAATGAAAATCAGTTCGACGGGAACCGGTTCATCGAGCACTTTGAGTGCTGCGACACCCGAATTCACGACCGTGACATCGCTGTCCGTCAACAGATGGATCTGCTGCTGAGCGGCTTGACGCAGGTCGCTTTGCAAACCGATGACCAGTGCGTGCGGGCCGCTTTGCAGGCGCGTCATCTCGACGGCGGTTTCCATGGCCCATTCATTGCCGTAGTAACTGTCCTTGGGATCGATCTTCGCCAGCACTTCCAAGGCTGAATAACGAATCGCTGGCGTTGGATCTTTCAGCAATTTTGTTAGGAAACTAACCGATGCATCGAACTCGCCGGTCTGAATACCATCGGCCATCAGTTGCAGCGTGCGAGTCGCGCCGCCGTGAAGCTGCAGCGCTTGGCAGCGTTCAAACACTTGCTGCCACCATTTGAAATTGCCTTGCACCTCAGGGGGCAGATCCGTCAATAAGAAATTGGGGAGTTCACCGGCGAACAACTGCGGCCTCATCTTGTAGCTTCTCTGCAACAGCACCGCGGCGCTATCGACCAAGCCGGCATCGGTAGCCACTTGGAGTTGCGTTCGGAAGGCAGCCAATCTAGCTGCAGCTTCAAGCGCTTTGTCAGCTTGAGACACTTCGGCGCGCTCAATCGCGTTGCCGGCTGGTGCCGGTCGCCAAATGTGATTGGCAAGTTCGGAACTCAAACCGCGTTGTTGCTGATAAGTTTGAAGCGCATCGTCAAAGCGCGAATTCAAATGGGACTCGACGAGTTGCACGGTTGGCAGAGTAGCATGCTTCGCAGCCAATTTTTGTGACAAGTTCGCTTGAGCTTCGGCAGATAGATTGCGGCTGTAAAGTGCTGTACCAAGCTCAGTACCGAAGTTGCCAGCGGGCAGGTCCGCCAAGGCTGTGAAAGCTCGGGCAGCCGATGCGTTATCACGGACCAAGCACGCAGCTTGTAACGCTGCATCGCCCTCGTCACCAAAGCTGCTGGCCGCCGAGGCAAGCAGCGGAGCAGAGACTCGCGCATCGCCCGCGAGCAGTCGATTTACCAAGCGAGCGATTGCGGCTGAACTAGCGTCATGCAACTTCAACTGCGCCGCCCGACGCTCTGCTGGAACCAAACTCGCTAACTTGTCGATCGTCTCATCGATCCAAGCGGGGTCGCGAACCATTTTCGCTGGTGCTTGAAGCAGTTCCAGGGCGATCGCTTTCTGCGCATCGGAGAGTGTGGTTTCTGCCGATCGCATCCGCAGCAGAATCGAAGTGCCCATGCGTCTGGCAACGATTGCCTTCTGTTCAAGCGGCCACTTGAAGCTCTGCAGTCGGTCGAGCAAGCGTCCTACTTCGTCCCACCTCTTAAGTCGAATGGTCCAGGTCAAACCATCTGCCATATCGTTCGGCGTTTTAGGAGGATGACTGCGAAGCATGCGAACGATCGGGTCGGGATCATCGGCTGGAACGCTGCCACCGTTAACTTGTGTTGCGGCTTTAGCGGCTGGCTGGCTGCCGAACGCATCATCATTTCCAGTTGGACTTCCTCCTCCGAACGGATCGCTGCCGCTGCCGCCGAATGGATCTTGTGCGGGAAGCGGCGAAAACGACAGAACGCAACAAAGCGTTAAGGCGATTTTTGCGGTGCGTCCGATTGGAAAATGCATAGTCATCAGTGTTCTCGCTTGGGGTTGCTCACACATTGAGCCCAAACTTCGTGCCTGTACCAAGCTAATAGTGTAATTGCTCGCGCCACCGCGCAATCTGTGAACGTACTTGAGTCGGACTGCTCGATCCGTAGCTTTGGTAGGCCTGGACCGCTTTTTCCACTCCTAACACCTCCCTAATGGTGCCGTCGATCGACGGATGAGCGGCTTTGAATTCCGCATCCGTCAAATCCGCTAGTCGTTTGTTCTGAGCCTGAGCGGTCC
>JBGSJB010000319.1:0-41646 GCA_041742175.1 Pirellulaceae bacterium | reverse complement strand
AGCGTGTTGGTGTATGCGGTCTTCACCGGTTTTTGTGGGTTCGCCGAGACACCGCTGCAGCTCGGCGTGCTCCGCTTTATCGCTTCGCTCGGTATGGGCGGCGAATGGGCGCTTGGCGTTGCGTTGGTGATGGAGGTTTGGCCCAATCGATCGCGAGCTTTGATGGCTGGGCTGATTGGTGCTGCGGCGAACGCGGGTTACTTGCTGGTCGGTGTCATCAGCATGGGTTTGAACACAGTCATTACAACTGTTGAAAGTGTATTGATCAACTCTGGGGTTGGTGCTGAGACAGTTGCAAAGCTTGTGGCCAACGACGGCTGGCGAATCATGATGATGATGGGGACCTTGCCAGCTCTGTTGACGTTCTTCTTCCGTATCTTTGTGCCCGAGTCGCATAAATGGGAAGAGGGCAAGAAGAAAGGTCACACCACGGGTTGGCGAACTGAGGATTTGCTGGGAGTTGTGATTGGTTGTCTTGGCCCAGCGCTGATCATTTACGTTTGGACTGGGACCCACGCCAATTGGGAGCGAGCGCTTGGAACGCCACTTGGTTTAGCGATTGCCACAGTCGGTTTTTCGTATCCAGTTGTTCGCTACTTGCAACGGCAGATGGCGGACGAAGGTGCTGGAACCATGTCGCTCAGCATGCGCACCATTCTTGGTCGCATGTTCTTGGGCGCGTGTCTCAGCGGAGTTGCTCTGCTGGGCACGTGGGGCACGACGCAGTGGGCGATGGCTTGGTCGGGCAAGCTCGCGTCGAAAGTCACAGTCGCAGATCCAACTTTGCTTGAACGTTTTCCAACGCAGTGGGCGCAGATTACGGTGGCGCTCGGCGCCATTACAGGAACGCTGTTGGCGGCGTGGCTCGGCGAGAAACTGGGACGACGGATGACTTACGCGCTGATGTGCGTTGCGTCCATTCTGTCCGTGCTGTACCTGTATCAAATGCACAACCAATTCGGGTTGCCACTGCTGTTCGCTGGGTACGTGGCTGGTGTGTTCACGGCATCTTTTTATGGTTGGCTGCCACTGTATTTGCCCGAATTGTTTCCGACTCGCGTGCGTGCGACTTGCCAGGGATTTGGCTTCAACTTCGGACGGATCCTGGCTGCGATTGGGACGTTGCAAATGAGCGCCCTGCTTGGGCAAATGAGCAATTTCAAAACGTATGCGGGCGAAGTGGGTAGCTATCCGGTCGCGTGCAGTTTTCTGACCGTGTTCTATCTGGTAGGTATGGTCTTGATATACTTTGCACCGGAAACGAAAGGCAAACCGTTACCCGAATAGCGGCGAAGGCACTGGGAAAGCGGTTCGGAAGACGGTATCCTGTTCAGCCTTGCAGTGCGGGATCGCAGACGTAGGATCGCTGGTCCCAAGGCCCGACAAACGGATGAGTTACCTCGACAGTCAGAAACGAAACTCATGATACTTTCAGGCGAAGAGATTCTCGCCCGCATTGGTGGCGACATCGTATTGGATCCTTTCGATCCAATACACCTGAATTCGAACAGTTACGATTTGTCGCTGCACAATGAACTGTTGGTTTACGAAGAAGTGGTGTTAGACCTCAAAGTTCCGAACCGTTATCGCCGCATCGAGATACCGCCAAACGGATTGGTGCTAAGTCCAAATCAGGTTTACCTCGGCCGAACGGTTGAGCGAACGGAAACGCACAACTTGGTTCCAATGATTGAAGGACGTTCTTCGATCGGTCGCCTGGGATTGTTTGTTCATGTTACGGCTGGCTTCGGCGACGCGGGCTTCTGCGGTTACTGGACGCTGGAAATGTTCGCGGTCCAACCGATTCGCATCTACGCTGGAACTCGCATTTGCCAAATTTTCTATCATCTGCTCCAGGGCGACGTGCAAGAGTATTGCTCAGCCAAGTATCAGAACAATCATGACATCCAGCCAAGCTTGCTGTATCAAGAGTTCGCTCAGAAGACCCCCGACCCACAATTGAAGTTCGAGTTTCCAACAACCTAGGGAAGGAGGCTGGGTCGACCTTATTGTTGAAGTTTCGAAATCGTGTCTTAGGGGCAAGCCTTTATCGCCTAGCCCAGTGGGCAATCGAGAAGTCCAGAGGACAAGCGGGCACAGCACAAGAGGGCACAGCACAAGAGCGCTCTTGAGCCTTCATCGCTTTAGCACTAACGAATTTTAAATCGTGGTAATTGGGTCTCACGAAGCCGCTGCAAGTCCAACTGCAATTCAAACTCAATCTCTGCTTCACTGGACGGGAATTCAGCCGGTGGATCAAACGCTTCGACAGCACCAATATCGATCGCGGAACCCTGTATACGCGGTGAATTCCGGAAGTCACAAGTTTGTGGCAAAGCGACGGGTGCACCGCGGTCTCTGAGCTGGTCAGCTAAATGCAAGTTGATCGCGCCAGAAATTGGATTCACCGCCATCACAACTGGTTCGTCCAACGCGAGTGACATCGCGTCATGTATGTCGCTTAGCCCAACTTCGATGGTTTCAGAGTCATAAAGCGCGTTGGCGATCCACTGAATCGTCTCGCGATCATTGACCATGACATTGTCAGACAGCTTCGCCGCTTGCCGAAAATCAGGCAATAACGCCTGAGTGTTATTAGCATTATCAACTTGACGTCGCGGTGAAATCATGACGTTGTTTTGAATCAAAGCGTGACTGGTTCCGCCCAGATTCAATTCAGCCACATCGAACAACTTGCGTTGGTTCAGAACGCAAGTGTTGTTGCAAACCGTCACGTTCTCGCAAATGAACAGTGAAACTCCGGATCCTCCGTTCGAATGACAGATATTACTATCAATTAAAGTCGTCCGGGTGTAAGGCGATTCCCAATCGATGGGCATCGAAGCCGCAATGGGCGCAACGGTCCAGAAATACTGTTGATTGGAAACGAACGCTTCGCGCTGTGTCGCCATCGTGTCATCGACAATGATGCCGTGCCCATCGGTCATCTCTTTTGGATTTCCGTCTTCATCGTAGAACTGCGAATTGCTGTTGTTGTAGCAAAGATTGCGACAAATAATGGTACCAGGACCATCACCATGCTCACCAGTGAAATTCAGAGGTTGATAAACTGAAATGCCACTGTGGGAGCCATCGAAACCGGCCGCATTGTTGCTCACAATGTTGTCGCGAACGAGAATTTCATCTGTGTTCACCAAACCGATCCCACCGCCACGACAATCGTGAACGATGTTCGTACTGATTTCGATATGATGCGCGTAGTAGAAATAGATCCCTTTTGGATCGAACAGAGTCGGAGGATGACTGGGATCCAAGACGCTATTCGTTACGTCGAATCCTGACACACGAATGTGCGCAACCCCAATTCCGCTGATCGAACCCCGGACCCTGGCACGACCATAAATTCTGCTAACAAGCGAAATTGGTCGATCTGCGGTACCTGAGGACTTAAACTGAGCGTGTTCGCTGTAAACACCTGGCAATACGATGATCGTGTCACCCGCTCGTACGAGATCAAGAGCTCGCTGAATCGTTTGCCAAGGAGTGTCGGGTCGGCGCGCTCGAATCGGCGGATATGCGTCTTTGCCGATGGAACTCGATACGTAATACTGCTCAGCCTGTGCGGGCATTTCCAGCATCGCGCCAATTAGCACAGAAACGATGATTGCGGCTAAACGGACGATTTTTGAGCTGCGAAGCGACATTTTCTCTCCCTAATTTCGCTCAGCTGGAGTTAGTTCTAAGTTCGGATGAGTATAGTCGAAAGTTTGCCAACTTGTTGCATGCAGCTGTTTTTCCTGCCAAAGCCCAGCCACTCATTATCGCGACTTGCCATCACGCAGTTTTCAAGCGTGTCCAATCGCGTAAAATCAAAATGTGACGATTTCCCTCGCACTTCCTTACTTCGCAACGTCTTGCCATGACCGTCAATTTGAACCCAGTCGATAACTATCTCCACGGCAGTTGGGAAGCGCTTGGCAACGGCGCGCCGATGCTGGTCGCCCTCGCACAGCTTTGCAGCGAGCGTTGGGTTCGCGGTAGCACGTCGGCCGTCGAACTCGACTCGCTCAGCGGCGAAGCACAAGCGATACTTTTCTCAGCTCGCGGACGGGGAATCGTTGAAATCAAAGCGGTTAACTCCGCCTTTGATGCCGCAGCGCGGCTGCTGGCCGTGTATGTGGAGTTGGACGATGAACATACGATCGCCTTTCGAGATTCCAAAAATCCTGAAGTCACCGTTCGCTTCCTCGATGGCTTTCGCGAACTGTGCGATAAAGGGCTGATGCTGCACCATATCTTCCGCGATTTTTCGCTCGCCCCAGCCGCCATTGAGCTCGCACGGACCATTCACCGTGAACAGGTTCAGCCGCTGCTCGACAAAGCCACCGAATTCGGGCTGCATGATTAATGACCGCTCCATCGGATCAACCGCGCAAGCGTGCACCGCATTTAAACCGCGTGCTCATTGTTAGCTCTAGCTTGTTAGCCATCGTCGCAGTGACTTTATCGGTGCGTTACTGGCAAGCTGACGAAGCCACGAACAGCGCCGCCGAAGAACTCTCTACATCGCGACCGATCGACCGCATCCCTAAAGAACAAACGGTTGCATCGGACATCCAACATCCGCTTGATCCAGTCCTCGAACTCGCTCGTGATTCACTCGCAAAACTTCGCGACGAAGTTGACGATTACTCGGGACGATTGATCAAGCGCGAACGCATTCACGGGACGCTCGGCAATGAAGTGCAGTTGGAGTTTAAGATTCGAACACGTCGCGAAATGGAGGGCGAAGTCACGCGACCGCTGGCAGCCTATCTCAAGTTCCTCGAACCCAAGTCGGCGCGAGGTCGCGAAGTGATTTGGATTGAAGGCGCCAACGACAATAAACTGACCGGACACGAAGGCGGCTTGCTAAACATCATGCGAGTCCACTTGGAACCAACTGGCATGTTGGCAATGATCGACAACAAGTATCCGATCACCGAAATTGGACTGACGCGACTCGTCGAAAAACTGATTGAGAAAGGTGAACGTGATCGTGCAATCGGCCCTTGCGTAG
The DNA here is from genome assembly GCA_041742175.1 of Pirellulaceae bacterium. Taxonomy (GTDB): domain Bacteria; phylum Planctomycetota; class Planctomycetia; order Pirellulales; family Pirellulaceae; genus Aureliella. The sequence continues at coordinate 36,626 of JBGSJB010000319.1, read as the reverse complement.
TCCAGATCGTAGAAAATCAACGCGTCGGTGATCGAACTTGTCGGCTTATCCAAGTGACACATCCCGAGCCCGATCCGCGTTTCGACTTTCACATCGCTCAGATATTTATCGATGTCGAGCGACTCATTCCGTTGCGTTACGCGGCTTTTATGTGGCCAAAGGAACCAGGTGGTGAGCCGCTGCTCGAGGAAGAGTACACTTATCTGGACGTCAAACTGAACGTCGGACTCAGCGATGAAGACTTCGACCCAGAGAATCCCGCCTACAGCTTTCCATAACGATCGCTAGAAATCCCACCTACGAAGGAGTCCCACCCATGAAGGCAATTGTAATAAACCTGATTTGTGTCTGCCTGCTCAGTTTGCTGCCTGCACAGTTCGCCCACTGCCAATACACCAAGATCGAAACCATCGCTGGCTCCGGCCAAACCGGCGCAGTCCAAGAACAAGGCGTTGCAACATCTGTCCCGCTCAGCAATCCGTTCGGCATCGAACCGGACAGCCAAGGCCGATTGATTATCGCTTCGTTCGATCAACATGTAATCTATCGCTTGAGCGCTGATCGCAAGCAGATCGAATGGATCGGTGGTACGGGATCAGAAGGCATCTCAGGTAAAACGAGCGATTCGGCATTGGCGATCGCGATGAACCAACCCCACGAAGTTCGCGTCGATCCGCGAGACAACATTTATGTCGCTGACACGCGCAATAATCGCGTCGGTCTCATCGATTCGCATGGCATGTGGAAGTCAGTTGCCGGGACGGGAGCAACCGGTTACTCCGGTGATGGTGGACCCGCTGCCGAAGCAACGATGAATCAAGCGTACAGCATTGCAGTTGATGGTCCCGAGCTGTTCATCGCTGATCTCATGAACCATTGCATTCGCAAAGTTGATTTGAACTCGGGTTCAATCGAAACGATTTGTGGAACCGGCAAGAAAGGTCGGCCAACCGACGGCGGCTTCGCCAAAGTGCAACCGCTCGAAGGTCCACGCTCGTTAGCTATCGATAAGGAGAACCTGTGGATTGTGCTTCGCGAAGGGAACAGCGTGTGGCGTATTGATCGTGCGACTTCGAAAATTCATCACGTGGCCGGTTCAGGCCAAAAAGGATTCTCTGGTGATGGCGGCGATGCCAAACTCTGCAAGCTGAACGGACCCAAAGGGGCCGCAGTGCAGCCTGGCGTCGCACTCTTCATCGCCGACACCGAGAATCACGCTATTCGCATGGTCGACTTGAAAACCAACTTCATCACAACCATCGCAGGCTCGCCCGCAGGAAAACCAGGCTTCAACGGCGATGGCGACCAACCTACAACCCGCTTATTGAAACGTCCACACGGCGTCTGCTGGCTGCCCAGCGGCGAACTGATTATCGGCGACTCAGAAAATCACCGAGTCCGTGTGCTCACGAAATGAAAACCCACAAGTTCGCCGTTCACCATTCACCAAACAGCTGCCGCGCGTTTGCAGTTGTTTGCTCGGCCAACTGTTCGAACCGCTCACCGCGAGCCTCCGCTATACATCGCAGCGTGTGCGCTGCATTTGCCGGATGATTCGGCTTTTTGCCGCGAAACGGATGCGGAGTCAAATAGGGGCAATCCGTTTCGACCAGGATACGGTTAGCAGGAATGGTCTTGGCGATTTGTCGCAAATCCTCAGCGTTCTTATAAGTCACCATGCCCGCGAAGCTGATGTACAAACCCAACCTCAAACACTCTTCAGCCACCACTTGCGGTCCAGTGAACGAATGCATTACTGCGCGCAGTTGACCGTGCTGAGCTTCTTCGCGCAGCACCTCGACCGTTTCCTCTGCGCATTCGCGAGTGTGAATGACGACCGGCAACTCGGTCTCGCGGCTGAGTTTCAAGTGACGACGAAAGTACTCGACTTGCACGTCCCACGGACAATCGTCCCAGTAGCGGTCTAGACCCGTTTCACCCAAGGCGGCAACGCGTGGATGTTTTGCCAATTGTATGATCGCATCCCAATCATCCACTGTCGCTTGGCAACAATAGTTCGGATGAATTCCCACCGCAGCGCGCACGTTGGCGAAGCGTTCTGCCAACTCGATGCACGCACGCGAGCTGCTCACTGTCGTACCGACCGACAACACAGCAGTCACGCCCGCCGCCGAAGCTTCCGCTAACCAATGCTCAACTCGATCTGCCAACTGTTCGTCAGCCAAATGCGCATGCGTATCAACAATCAATGTAGGTTCCAAACAAGGTTTCAACTCAACTGCTTAGCCGTTCAATAAAGCTTCCGAAGGCGAAATTTCCTCCGGTGCCTTCTTTTGACGTCGTGCTCTGCGTTCGATCGCTGCTTTCACAAACGCAGCAAACAGTGGGTGCGCCTTCGTCGGCTTCGATTTAAACTCCGGATGAAACTGAACCGCTAAGAACCATGGATGATCCGCAACTTCGACAATTTCAACCAAGCCGCCGTCAGGACTTGTACCGGTAAACTTCATTCCGTTCGCACGATATTGATCGCGATAAACGTTATTGAACTCATACCGATGACGATGCCGTTCGGCGATTTCAATCTGACCGTAAGCCGCCAGTGCCAGCGAACCCTCTTCCAGCACAGCCGGTTGACTGCCCAGTCGCATCGTGCCGCCCATCTGAGTGATCTCGCGCTGCTCGTCGAGCAACCCGATGACCGGATGCAAGGTGTCCTTGTCAAACTCAGTCGAATGAGCGCGTTGTAGACCGATAACATTGCGACCATATTCGATCACCGCGCACTGCATGCCAAGACAAATCCCAAAAAAGGGAATCCCTTTCTCGCGCGCGTAACGTATCGCTTGCACTTTGCCTTCCACGCCGCGCTCACCAAAACCGCCCGGCACAAGAATTCCGTCATAGCCCGACAGCAAACGTTCCGGACCTTCGTTTTCGATGTCCGCACTCTGAATGCGACCGATCCGAATCTGAGCGTAGTGATGGATGCCCGCATGATCCAGCGATTCGTAAATCGACTTGTAAGCGTCTTTGTGTTCAGCGTACTTACCGACAACAGCGATACTGATTTCGTGCTTTGGATTGCGCAGTCGATGCAGGACTTCATTCAGCGGCTCGAGGTCGGGCGCGCGGTGCGAAGCAAATCCGAAACGCTTGATTATTAGATCGTCCAAGCCGTTCGAAACCAAACTTAGCGGTACTTCATAGATCGAAAAATCTTTGTCGCGTTCTTCAATCACCGCTTCCGGCGCAAGGTTACAGAACAAAGCGATCTTGTCGCGCTCGTCGCGAGAAATCGGTTGCTCTCAACGGCAAATCAGGATGTCCGGCTGAATACCGATCTGACGCAGTTGACCGACGGAATGCTGAGTTGGTTTCGTCTTCAACTCGCCAGCGGCCTTCAGATATGGCACCAACGTCAAGTGAATGAACAGACAGTTCTCTTTGCCTGCAACTAAAGGATACTGACGAATCGCTTCAAGAAACGGCAGACTCTCGATGTCACCGACCGTTCCGCCGATTTCTGTAATGACCACGTCAACGTCATTTTCGGCAACTTTGCGAATGACGCTCTTGATTTCATCGGTAATGTGCGGAATCACCTGCACCGTCTTGCCCAGGAACTGGCCTTTGCGTTCCTTTTCGATCACCGATAGATAGATCTGGCCAGTTGTGTAGTTGGAGCTGCGAGTCAGTGGTCCGCTTGTGAAACGCTCATAGTGACCCAAGTCGAGATCAGTCTCACTGCCATCGTCCAGCACATAGACTTCGCCGTGCTGATAAGGGCTCATCGTTCCTGGATCGACATTGATGTACGGGTCAAGCTTCTGCATGCGAACGCGCAATCCACGTGCTTCGAGCAGCATTCCGATCGAAGCACTCGTCAAGCCTTTTCCAATCGAACTAACCACGCCGCCGGTAACGAAAATGTGCTTTGTCATGTGCCAAACTGGTTGTAAAAGACGCGGTCGAGTCCGTATCGCCGGATTTTACTCCTCTCTGCGAATCCCGAAAACCCACGAAACGAAACGTAATTGAATTTCTCAAAGAAACAGCACCTCGCAACTGCGCTATCGATGCTGCTTAGAATCGTGCGACCGATAAGTGTCGCCTTTCTTATGGTGGCATCCCTCAATCGACGTGCAGTCGATTGGAGACCGAAAGTCGCCACCGCTCATTCTTCGCCAGATCTTAGGCGATAGTGCCTACTTATTTTCAGTTCGCGGACTACTGGAAAGATGAAAAGCGACCAAATTCATCAGTTTCAGTCCATCGATCGGTTTCGGGAAAAAATCGTCGCAGCCCATCGAAATGCAGGACTCACGTTCGCCTTCCATCGCATCCGCTGTGAGGGCAATGATCGGCGATTCGACACCCAAACCACGAATCTCTTGCACCGCTTCGCGCCCTGTCATGACCGGCATCTGCATATCCATTAAGATCAAATCGAATGGCGCACCGGACTTGATCGCTCGCTGCGTCTCCTCCACAGCTTGCAATCCATCTTCAACTACCGTGACCTTCGCGCCGCATTTCTCCAAGTAATATTTGCCAATCCGCCAGATATCGCGTCGATCATCCGCTAACAAGATTTTCGCTTGAAACTTTGGCAAGGGCGTACGCACCGGCTCGCAGAGCGCGGCGGATTCTGAGCTCGGCGCGATGCGCGCACGGTGCTCAGCCTGCTCCGATGTCAACGGCAATGACAACTGAAAACAACTGCCCTCACCCAACTTGCTCTGCACGGAGATCGAACCGCCCATGCCCTCCGCCAACCGTTTGCTAATGCTTAAGCCCAATCCTGTGCCGCCGTAACGACGTCGCCGCCCCACTCCACTCTGACTGAATGGTGTGAACAACTCCGGCAAGTGACTATCGTGAATTCCGATTCCCGTATCGCGCACCGCAATCTTCAGCGTTGGCGGTACGGAGGCCTTATCCATTCCGATCTCAACTCGAACTTGACCTTCATCAGTGAACTTAAGCGCGTTGCCGATCAGATTCACTAACACTTGCCGCACGCGAACTTCATCGGCAGTAATCTGCTCGGGCACTTCGGGCTGCCATTCAAAGTACAGCGGCACGCCCTCTTCCGCAGCGCGCAGTTGCATCAAGGTCTGTATCTCGTCGAGCAGCTTCTTTGTATTGAGCGGCTGTTTGCGAATCTCAATTTTTCCAGCCTCAATTTTCGAAAGATCAAGAATATCATTCAGCAAAGCTAACAGGTATTCGCCATTGCGACGAATCGTTGCTACCTTGTCGCAATGCGATTCCTCGGTAAGTTCTTCCGAAAGGATGTCCGCGAAGCCTAGCACCGCCGTCATCGGAGTTCGCAACTCATGACTCATATTTGCCATGAAAGCACTCTTCGCTTCGCTCGCCGCCTGTGCTTCTAAGTTTGCTAACTCGAGCGCCTCTTGAACTCGAATTCGGTCCGAAATGTCATTCTGTACGCCGACAAAGTTCACAAGCTGCCGGCGCTCGTCAAACACCGGAGTGATCTGCAAGTCGTTCCAAAACGAAGTCCCATCTTTGCGATAGTTTAACAACGCACCGCGAAACGGCTTGCCTTCCGCCATCGCCGTTCGCAGCTCATTTACTGTGTTCGGATCGCTCAAATCGCCCTGAAGAAAACGGCAGTTCCGTCCCAGCACTTCTTCCTTCTCATATCCGGTCAAAGTAAGAAAACCAGAATTCGCATAGGTGATCGGATTGTCCTCCAAACAAGGATTCGTAATCACAATTCCGTTTTGAGTCGCTTCGATCGCCATCTGCTGGACACGTGTTTCAAGCTCCGCAGCACGTCGCTGAGTTACATCGCGCACGCTTGCACATAGAAATCGTTCTTCGCCGATCTGCACACTCGACAAACTCAATTCGACCGGCAGAGCTCCGCCATTCTTGCGTTTCCATTCTGCCTCCAGGCTCGTGACTTCGCCCGTTGCTGCCCGGTCAAACATCGATTGAAAGTCAGTCAATGTGCTGCCGTCGATTTCTGTCAAATGCATCTTCTGCAACTCTTCGCATTCATACCTGAGCGCGTGGCACATCGCTGGATTGGAGTACAGCAGTTGAGCGCTGCGATTCGCCAGCAACACAAAGTCGCTTGTGCTTTCGGTCATGAACTTGAAGCGTTCCAACTGCGTCTCAGCCGCGGAAAGCGTCGCGATGTCGATCAGCGTCAGGACAACTCCCTGCACCCCGTTACCTGTTCGATACGGAACCATACGCATCAAGAATGGCTGGCCTGCCTGAGCGAAAACCCTTCGCTCTATCTCCTCTTCTTTATCCAAAACATGCCTTAGATCGTCATACAGGTGATCATACCGGAGGCGTCGCGCTAAATCGACGATCGGCCTCCCAAGGCAGTGCGCATCGATCTGCAACAGTGTTTCCACTTGCGGGGTGTAACGCCGGATGCGCAACTCCTTGTCGAGAAACGCAACACCCACGCGCGTTGTCGCCAACAAGTTGTCCATGTCAGCGTTCGCTTCGGCTAGCTCCGCCAAACGCCGCTGATACTCAGCGTTAACGGTATATAGTTCCTCGTTGACCGAGTGCAATTCCTCGTTCGTACTTTGCAGCTCTTCGTTCGATGCTACCAGCTCTTCATTGGCAGCCTGCAGTTCCTCGTTCGAAGTTTCCATCTCTTCAATCGTAGCCTGCAAGTTCTCTTGCGCATGCACCAGTTCCGACTCAAGGTAGCTCACCCGTTCCGCTCGGATATCGGAATCGCTCGCATCTTCCGCTTGAGAAGGCCGAAGTTCAATCTTGTCCTCCGTCTGTTCCAGCGGTACTTCGCGGCTGATACTGATTAACACATTGCCATTGCTGCTGACTGGGTCTCCAATCGGTTCGACCACAACACGCAATTCGACTTTACCGTCGTCAAGATCAGGAAAATTTGGGAAACGATAAACAACCGCTGTGTTCTTCCGCGCCAAGTGATTCATGGCAGCCGATAACGAAGCTCGCAGCTTTTCATGAATTACGTCCAGCACGTACCCGCTCGGCCGTCCACTTCCATAATGTAGATATTTTCCCGCATCGCCAAACACATGCAAAATGTGCCCTGAGCGATCTACGAAAATGCTGCTACCGATTTTCTCGCTAAGCAGTTCGTCGTATGCATGCATCAGCGGGTGTTCGATGCGGCTAGCCCGCGTAGGAGGTAACGGCGCATACGGAATCTCGCGCAGCCTTTCTCGACGAGGCATTATGGGCATTGATGTGCCCAGTGGGATGCGCACGTCTCGCCGCTTCAGATAAATACGCCAATGCGCGTTAACTACCTGAAACTCGTCATTCAACTCACCCGGCGATTCGCTCGGTCCGAGGAATAACGCTCCGCCACACTTCAATCCGAAATGGAACAGCGACAGCGCTCGCAACTGCGCACTTTGCTGCAAGTAAATCAATAAATTTCGACACGTCACCAAATCCAACTGAGTGAACGGGGCGTCGTTGATGACGTTGTGAGCCGAGAACACAATCAGCTGACGCAACTCCGGGGTCACCTGATAGCCCGCTGGGTCATAGCGAAAGTAGTTTCGACGTCGCTCCTCCGAAAGCTCTGCCAACGCTTCGGCTGAGTAGATGCCGCGCGCCGCTGTGTAGATCGAGGAAGCGTGCGCATCAGTTGCAAAAACCTTGATGTCGACGTTCAGCCGCCGGCGCTGACGTTCCTCATCCAGCAACATTGCGATCGAGTAGGCTTCCTCACCAGTCGCGCACCCCGCCACCCAAGCTCGCACGGCGTGGCCATCGGTAATGCGGTCGAAAATTTTCGGAATCACTTCATTGGCTAGAGTCGTGTAAGCGTCTTGATCGCGGAAAAACCTGGTCACGCAGATCAACAAGTCGCGGTACAGATCGTTCAGTTCCGTAGGATGTTCAGCGATGTAGGAAACGTAATCCTCTAGCGTCTCCAAGTGCAACAGGCTCATCCTGCGTTGCAGCCGACGTCCTACCGTCGTCGATTTGTACTGCGAGAAATCGACGCCGAATTTTTCATTCAATAACTGAAAGACTCGCTCGATGCCAACCAGCACCACCCCATCCGCAGCTAACTTCTCTCTCGAAACGCCGTCCTTCGCATACCGCACTAACGCGGAAGCCATCGCTTCCGGTGGCAATATCAGATCGACGATCCCAGTCGCCTGTGCGCTCATCGGCATTCCATCGAACTTGGCCGACGCTTCGTCCTGGCTGATGACCAGTCCGCCCGCGCCATGAATTTCGCGAACGCCTCGCGAACCATCACTGCCCGTTCCGGATAACACCACTCCAACCGCATAACGACCTCTGTCATGCGCCAACGAACGGAAAAATTGATCGATGGGATGCGAGAAACTGCGATCCGAACTGCGTTCGGTTAGAAACAACCGACCGCCTGAAATTACCATCTCCATTTTCGCAGGCAACAGATAGATCTCGTTCGGCTTGACCTCAATACCATCGACAACTTGATGCACCGGAATCTGCGTCTTGCGAGCGATCAAATGATCCATCTGACTTTTGAAATCAGGCGATAGATGCTGGATGACAACAAACGCCATCCCGCTATCTTCAGGCATGTGTTGGAAGAAAGACTCGAGCGCCTCGAGGCCACCCGCAGATGCGCCAATTGCAACTACATGCAGATCGCTGGAATTGACCGGCCCAACTTCAGCTGGCCCAACTTCAATAGGATCGTCAGCCGCTGCGTCTGTCATACCATTAATGCCCGTGCTCATCATCCACTTATCGTCTCTCGAATCGAGTGCATCCGTCACAGCACTGCCGCCGCCGGCGGACATCGACCGTGGACGCACGTCTCGTGCCACCCGAGCACAAGGTGAGGGCCGAGGAGTCAGGGTGGCGATAAACTAATCGCGAAATCAGAACAGCCCCTTTCGCTCCTCTTGGACCACTACCACGTTTAACGGTACTGCACCGGCATTAGCAGTGCACGGTGACTGGCAGCGTTATGAGAAACGGCTAACCAACTGCCTCGCCGCGCGATTCTCGACCACCCCAAAGCACAAGCGATCAATCGGGCTGCTGGGCCATGGTTTCCAGTATGTGGGTCAGTTCGTCGTGCTCGACTGGTTTTACAAGATGGCGATCAAAGCCAGCTTCTCGCGACTTGCGTCGATCCTCAGCTTGGCCCCAACCCGTCAACGCAACCATCACAATCTTGTGTCCCCATGTACGCGCACGCACTTCGCGACAAACATCGTAGCCGTTCATTTTGGGCAACCCGATATCCAATAACATCAACTCGGGCTGCACCTCCTCCGCTTTCTCGATCGCCTCTAATCCGTCGAACGCAAAGTGAACTTCGTGCCCAGAAATCTTCAGCAGCAATCCGAGCGACTTGCCAGCATCTTTGTTATCGTCAACCACCAATATCCGTCGCGCTGAAACCGACAATCGCTTCGTGCCATGACTCGAGTGCACTCGTTCGCTTAATTCCGAAGCGACCGGCAACCGAACCGTAACTTCGCAACCGAGACCGTGCCCATCGCTATGCGCGATGACCGTGCCCCCATGCATCTCAACCAGACGCTTAACCAACGACAATCCAATTCCCAAACCGCCTACCGTACGCTCTAACGAATGATCAACTTGCGTAAACAGATCAAAGATTTTCGGTAGCATCTCCGGAGGGATCCCCAGGCCAGCATCCTTTACTTTCACAACTACCTGATCCTCATATCTGTCAGCGCTAAACCAGATCTTGCCATGATCCTCCATGTATTTGCACGAGTTGGTTATCAAGTTCACAAAAACTTGCGTCAAACGGACCGGATCCGCATTCAGATAAATTGGATCGGACGGCTTTGTAACGTGTAACTCGTGCTCCGCCCGCTCGCAATTCGGACGACAAGCCTCCACTGCATGTTGCATGATCGTCCCAAGTTCGACTCGTTCACGTTTGAGTTCGAGTTTATTGCTCGTAATGCGACTCACATCGAGCAAATCGTCGATCAGCCGGACCATGTGCCCAACTTGTCGATCCATCGTTTCCTGCGCTTGAGCGAGCAGCTCCGGATGGTCCGCCGAGCGTTTTAGCAGCTCGAGCGAATTTCGAATCGGTGCCAATGGATTGCGCAGCTCATGCGCCAGCGTCGCTAAGAACTCGTCCTTCTTCCGGTCCGCATCACGCAACTCCTCAAGCAGGGCGTGGATGCGCTGCTCAGCTTTCTTCATCGCAGTGATCTCCATCGCCGCTGCGGTCACACCTACAACATGCCCGCGCGCATCGCGCAGCGGCTCAACCGCCACATTGTAAATGTGCTCTTCACCATTCACCGTTATTGTAGAAATGCCTTTCTCGCCCACCCCAGACTCAATGACATGCCGCTTCATCGCTAACAGTGGCTCAGCCTGCTCCAGGGGTAAGATTTCATCGTCACGCAGACCAATCACTTTGTCCACCGGGAAAGTCGCGTGCTGATTGTGTATCCAAGTGTAGCGCATGTCAGCATCGGTGGTGTAAACAAGTATGCCTGAGTCTTGAAGCGCGATTCGAAAGCGCGATTCGCTCTCCATCAAAGCTTGCTCTGCGATCTTGCGCGCCGAAATATCTTGTGACAATCCGGTCAACCGTAGCGGTCGTCGATCGGCATCAAACTCAACTCGCCCTCGTTCAAAAAACCACTTTGTGCTACCGCTCGCGTCCACCAATCGATATTCGGAAGTGTACTCGCCCGTTTCGCTCCTGAGCGCTCTATCGACATTCGCGCGGAAAGTGTCCTGATCCTCCGGATGGATCGCAGTCGCAACTTGTTCAAAGGTCCAAGGCCGATCGGAACTCGTCGCAGGCAATACGGAGTCATTGCTAAAGCTCCTGCGAACTTCATCCTTGGTGATATCCCACTCAAAACAGATCATGTATGCCGCATCGAGCGCTTGATAAAGTCGATCTTGGCTTTCGCGCAGTTGCTTTTCGGCAAGCACGCGATCGGTAATTTCAATATGGCTTAGTATCACCCCAGCCGGCCCCACCTGCGTTCGCGTAGCATGCATCAAGAACCACAGTTCACGATCCTCAGTACTGCACGGATACTCAAGCAGAAAAGACGGGCGTCGCTCTTCAATGACCGATTGCAGCCCCTCAATCGCGGCGCTTGCGTACCGATCGCCTTGCTGCGCAGCGACACGACAGACTTGCAAGTAGTCCGCGCCTTCACAAACAGCTTGGCGCAAGCCGCCGTTGAGCTCCGAGAAATGCGCCCAAGGTTCGTTGAATGCGATAATCAACCCCGCCTGATCCAGCACAACCACATGTTCGGGCAGCGAATTTAACACGCCCCTCACAAATTGCTCGCTCGCGCTCACCTGCTCGACCGCGTTTCGCTCAGCCGTCACATCCAACGCCGCCACCGTCGCGCGGACCGGATGACGATCGTGACCTTCGCCCTTAAAAAAAACCTGTTTACGAACACGTACCCATCGCACCGCCCCAGACGGCCAAACAATCCGATGGATAACTGCAAACCAACCAGGTCCCTCGGAACTGAGCGTCTCGCCAACACGTTTCTCGATCGATGCACGATCCTCAGGATGAAAGGTTGACGCCAGCTGCTCGCGCGTCACAACCGTTGCCGTCTGCCCCAATCCGAACATCTGCGCTGCCTCGGCACTTAAGTGCGCCAAGCCGGTCGTGTAGTCAATCTCCGCTAACGCTAGTCCCGCAACTTGCACACCTAGCGCCAGCCTGGAGCGTTCAGCCTGAATCGCTTCCTCTGAACGCTTGCGCTCAGTTACATCTTGGGATATATAAGTGAACCGAACGCAACTCCGCTCTTGCCCACCCAGGCAAGTCACCACGCAAGAAAGCCACCTCGATCCCGAAGCAGTTGGGTGTTCGTATTCAAATCGTACAGGCCTCATCGTGCGCTGACTCTGCCGGTAGTTTTCAATCCAGATCGCCCGCACGCTCGAAGACACTCCGCTCTCGCTCGATGTTCTGCCCGCCGTGCTGCCAATCGGATTTCCCATGAATCGATCGACCGCAGGACTGTCATAAATATGCAGGATGTCAGCTTCGCCTTCGGTCAATTTAACGACACCCATCATCAAGGGCGAACTCTCATAGATAGTTCGCAAAATAGATTCGCTCTCGCGAAGCGCCCTTTCCGCACGCTTGCGCTCACTGATGTTCACTGTGCAGCCGACCATCTTCACGGGCTGACCAGCCGCATCTCGCACAACGACGGCACGATCCTCTACATCCAACCAACTTCCATCTTTGTGCTTGACACGATACTCGTTCACCAAGCTCGCACCCTGAAACGTCGCGTCCTGAATCTTTGCTCCAAACTTCTCGCGATCTTCCGGATGCATCTGCTCCACCCACCACTCCGCTGTAGGCGGCACGTCTTCGGGATGATAGCCCAAAATCTCGAACAAACCGCGAGTCCTTTCAACAGCCCTCGATTTCAAATCAAATTCATAAATGATTCCATTGACCGCCTCCGCCGCCATGCGCAACCGCGTTACGCTGGCTCCTTGAAACGCTTCTGCTTTTTGTCGTGCGAGCACCTCTTGCTTCAATCGCTCGCCTTCTTGCCTAGTCCTACGCTCGGATCGCGCCAAAACGCTCATAACTGCGATCAAAAATGATCCGGCCACAAAGTAGACAACATAACCGACCAGTCGATCCGCTCGTTCCAGCAAAAATACCAGCGGAGGATCAACGATTGTCGCCGTTCCAATTGCACCGGCCAACATTCCAACAATGGCTGGTCCGATCCCAAAGCGATAAGCAACAAAGGCGATTGCGATCAGCACACCAACAAAAGGCAATTGATTGACTAACAACGGACTAAGCAGCCATCGTAGCCCGACGGCCGCTAATATGCAGACTAAGGATGTACCATAATCGCGAATCTTGCTTCGCATACGGTTTTCCTACGCGTGCTCTAGAGTTGATTCAGTTCAAGATGACCAATACCTGACAGAGTGCAAGCCGCATTCGCGCTTGCATGGCCCAGAAAGCGGTTACACTTGAAGCGGTTACACTTTTCAGCGACGCCATTCTACTACCAATCCCGACCCTACAGAAGCACCATCGCATCCCGATCCAAGATCCTATTGCTTCTGGAACTGGACCGCCGTCACCGCATCAATGTGCCACTGAGTCAGTTCGAACAACGCGTCAACATCCAATAGCGGATCATTCGTCTCCACTCGCCACTCTTCCAATTCAGCCAACAACTCCTCAATCAGTTCAGAATACACAGGGTCTTCCGCCAACGAAGCTTGCTCGAAGGGGTCATTCGACAAGTTGTAAAGTCGAATGTGAGGGCCAGGTAATCCAGGGAAGTAGTCGGCCAGAGATTGCTCACCTAAACGTCCCTCAGGAAACAGAGTTGCATCCATCAGCAAACTCACCATAAGCTTGTAATCTCCACGGCGGATGGTTCGCTGCGGAGCGAAGTTCTCGATTCCATGTGACGTAAACTCGGCGAACAGACGATCTCGCCACTCTGGATCACCAGCAGGAGAAAGCAAGTTGCGCAGCGAACGACCTGGAAGCCCCCCGGGAACCGGAGCCCGAGCGACACTCAATAGCGTTGGCATCAGATCGATGAAACAAATTGTTCAACTACTTGATTGGGCCGTAGCTACCGCACGGGTTTGGCTATCGCCAGCAACTGCCTCTTCCTAAGCAACCTTGAAGATACTGCCGCAGCGGCATGGTACAGACCAGCGCTGGTCTTTGCAAGAAAGTTACCAATCTTCGGTGGGTGAAAATGATGAATGGTCCTAATCGACAGCGGTTGAAACCCACTGACCGACAACAAGTTCCCAATCAGTAACGGAGTCCAGGTGTACAAGTGCATGTTCGGGTCGGCTGGTTTCCATGTTCGCTCAATCGAGTTCACCCACTCATTGAGCGGCAACAGCAAAATGAGCCGACCGTCATCGGTTAACAAATTGCTCATCTGCATCAGCTTGGCCGACGGATCCAACACATGCTCAAGCGCATGTGAAGAAATGATCTTATCCAGTTTCTCGCCTTCGAACTCCTTCAAATCGGCCGCCACCTTGATTCCTTTACGCGCAGCTATCTGCCGAGAAGTTTCCGATATTTCCACACCAAACTTCTCTTTGCCCGGCAGCGTTTCCAACAAGTCGCCAGGACCACATCCGAAATCTAAAACTCGATCAGCGTCTGTTAAGTGAGGCTCGAAAAGAAAAGTACGTCGCAGCCGAATAGTCGACTTCATGCGATTGAGTCGTTCGGTGTAGTTGCTGTCGTAGAACGCTTCTGCCTCAACAGCAACGCTCGCGTTTTTCGTTTCATTCATGAATTTGGATTTCAAAGTTGCAAAGTTTCCAGCGCATTTCGCGCAGGATGACCCGCATCGGTTTGCGCGAACACGACTTAGTTTAGTTCACTCATCCGCCATCATTCAAGTCTAGCAATGCAGCGATTTGAAGCCTGTCTAGCACGCACTTATGGTAGTCACCTGCTGGCCCCGCAAGTTGCAGCAATCATTGAAATACAGACGAATTTACTGGACCATTTACGATTGCAGCGACCTGTACGATTGTTATGGAAAGAGCCGTCAGGACTTGCCGCAAAATCGTTTTTCGCAGCACAACTAACCTTCTCTACGATTCCAATGTAAAGTAGCACATGGGCAGCAACCATCGCATAACGCACTTGCTTGCCAAGCGAACTCAAGCGAACTCAAGCGAACTCAACTGATAACCCTTCCAAACCCCACCTAGCGAGACTAACGATGCGAGCTTTACTTTGCGTTTGCCTTTCCATTCTTTTGCTGCCAACAGCACCGCGTTTATCGCTGGCCGATGAAAGCCTTATCAAAGTCTTGCTGGTTGACGGTCAAAACAACCACGCTTGGCAAAAGACTACGCCGCTGATCAAAGCGACACTAGAAAAAACCGGTCGCTTTACTGTCGACGTTGCGACAACACCTGAGAAAGGCGGCGATATGTCGGCCTTCAATCCGAAGTTCACCGACTATCAAGTTGTTGTCTCGAACTATAACGGCGAACCTTGGTCGAAGGATACTTCAACTGCGTTCACCGAGTACGTCAAGAACGGCGGAGGGTTTGTCAGCGTTCACGCCGCCGACAATTCGTTCCCTGAATGGCGCGAGTACAACGAGATGATCGGTGTCGGCGGCTGGGGAGGACGCAATGAAAAAAGCGGTCCCTACGTGCGGTGGCGCGAAGGCAAATTTGAGCGCGATACTCGAGCGGGTCGTGGCGGCAGTCACGGAAAACGCCACCCCTTCGAAGTGATCGTCCGTGATACTTCGCATCCAATCACTCGCGGAATTCCAACCAGTTGGATGCAAGCTGAAGATGAACTGTACGCAGAACTGCGCGGCCCCGCTTCTAATATGCAAGTACTAGCGACCGCCTTCAGCGACAAAGCAACCGGAGGAACCGGCGAACATGAACCGATGCTGATGGTCATCGAATTCGGGAAAGGACGCGTATTCCATACGACTCTCGGTCACGACCCAGTCGCGATGAGCGGCACTGGCTTCCAAGTCACTCTACAACGCGGCACCGAGTGGTGCGCAACCGGCAAAGTAACGCAACCCGCCGTGACCGCTGCTTACATGACTGCGAAACAGCCCGCCACAAAAGATCCACTCGCACTTGAATTGCCCGCTAGCATCAACAAAGCTGACTTTAGCTCAAAACCCACAATCGATAGCCAAGGGTGGGTGCCGCTGTTCAACGGCAAAGACCTAAACGGTTGGTCGCAAAAGAATGGCACCGCAAAGTACACCGTCGAAGAAGGCGCAATCGTCGGACGAACCCAGGAAGGCAGCCCCAATTCGTTCATGTGCTCGGATAAAGAGTACAGCGATTTTGAGTTGACGTTCGAAGTCAAAGTCGACGACGCTCTGAACTCAGGTGTGCAAATTCGTTCGAAGAGCATCGCGGATAAAGACAATGGACGCGTGCACGGGCCCCAAGTGGAAATCGAAGCGTCGCCAGGTGAAGCTGGCTACGTTTACGGCGAAGCCACCGGTCGCGGCTGGTTAAGTCCCAACCAACCCCAGACCAACGCAATGAAAAATGGCCAATGGAATCGTTTCCTAATCCGAGCCGTCGGACCCCGTATCCAGACTTGGATCAACGACCAAATGATCGAAGATATCTACGACCCCGAAAGCTACCTCAGCGGCTTCATCGGTTTGCAAGTTCACGGTATCGCCAAAGGAACCGGACCCTTCGAAGTCCGCTGGCGCGATATCCGAATCCACGAAGTAAATAAACGCAGTGTGGAATAGGCGAGGCATCAGGCTTGGTATAATACTTCGTTGGACCAGCCAGTACGCCTCCGTGGAACGTGCCCATAAACCGTGAGCCTAAGCTTCCTGAGCCTGAGGCGCTAGCCGAGCATATTTGGTTCTTCAATTCGGCTAGCGCCTCAGGCTCATTATGGAATAAAAATTGAACGACGCGAAAATTACTGTTTCTCGCGCAGCCCAGGCTCTGCCTGAATACAAAGACAGAAATCACTGAATCAAATTTGCATCGAATCACGAAGTCAACGAGAGGACTGCAATGGCGAATGATCTAGAAAGATTCCTGCAACAAGCTGCAGAACGACTCAAAGATAAGATCCAACAACAGCAGGCCGCCCAGCGTCCGCAACAGACGCCACCACCGCGCCAGCGCCAACCGCCACCGATCAGAGAGGACGAAGTCATCCAAGCCACCGTTCTGAACCCGCGCGAACTCGGCGATAATCCGCTTAGTTCGATCGATACGCGGCCGAGCATCGGTTCCGAATGTCGGCCTCAACTCGCGCAGAACATTTCGAATCGCGACGAACTGATGTCGGGCCATCTACACCAGACGTTTGATCACACCGTCAGCCGCTTGCAGAACGCGTCGACAGCGTTAACGCCCAAAGCCGGAACGTCGCTTGATCAGACAGACCAAGCGATCGAAGTCAATCGGCGCGACCGCATGTCCAGTCCCTTCCTGCGAATGCTCCGCAAACCCGCTACCCTCCGCGCCGCTTTTATCGCCAGCGAAATTTTTCGCCGCAAGTTCTAAGCTTACGTAAAGTTCTTTGTAATGCTGTTACTCGCCCAGCGATCCGACATACTGCATCTCATCAGCCCCCAAATGTTCCTGACTGGCAATCTGTTTTTCCAGGACATCCAGGTCCGCATCGGATGCGTCGCGACCACGTTCGGATCGCTCGACGATCCGCCGTCGCAACTCACTATGCTCAGCGTGAAAAGCCAAAATCTGAAACGGCACGTCCAGCCGTTCCGCAACCGATCGTAACAAGTCGCGCTGCCAACGTTTCAAACAAGTCGCATCGACAATCACACTCTCCCCCGTACCAACAATCGACTCAGCAAGCTCCGCCAACCTCCGATATGTCGCCTCGGTCATTTGCGTTGAATACAGATGCGCTGACCGTTCATCATCCGCTGTAACGCTCTCATTCGGTTTCAATCCCGCCAGCCGCTTGCGCTCAACATCCGCTCGAACTCGCAGCGCTCCGTGACGCTGCAGCAACTGCTCAGAACCAACCGTTTTACCGCTGCCACTCAACCCGTAAGTGATCCATATTCGCGGCACTTCACTTGGCAAAGTAGCAAAACGCTCGGCAAGCGACAGATGCGAACTCAAATCATGCTCCGCCTCCCGTCGCTCTTTGGTATTCTCTTCAGCCTGCAACGCGCGCATCGCCGCAACCTTGGCACGCACCATCGCTCGGTAAACCAAGTACCACTGCAGCACTTTCACCGCTGAGTAATCGCCACTCGCCTCAAAGTACGCGTTGACAAAACTGTGACATAGATCCAGCCGACCGTTCGCTGCCATATCCATCGCCGTAAACGCAGCGTCACTAAGCGTATCGATCCACCGAAAATCTTCACAGAATTCGACTCCGTCAAACGGCACGAACGCACCATTCAATTGCACGATGTTACCTAGGTGCAAATCTCCATGACATTCGCGAACATGCCCAAAGTTCCTGCGATCACAAAACGCTTTGCGGTGCGAGTCAAAATGCTCAGTCGTCCACCGCTCAATCACGCGAACCTGCGCAAGCGAGCTCGCCACATTCGCCTTGGCCAAATCGCGACAGTTGTCGAGCGCTTCGGCAAGAATCAATTCACCCGAACCAAATCGACTTGTCGAATCCGCTCTGCCTGCAGCCGCATGAAAGCACGCAATGCGTTTCGCCAACTGCTGCACATCAAACATATTTACGTGGCCATCTCGCAAGCGATCTTTCATCAGCGCGTCCGCCGGAAACCGCTTCATACGCACCGCGTACTCCACCGGAGCGGCCGATGCATCGAGCCTACTTAAGACGCCGACCGTCAGCACACGCAGCTCGCCATTGACACGCCCGATGGGTACGACGTCCAAATAAACTTCGCCTGCAAACCGCTTGTTCAAACGCAGTTCTTCGTCGCAACTATGTTTGCGCAGCTCCAACGTCGAGTAGTCCAAGAACGGATTGCGAATGGGCTTTTTGATTTTGTAAGCGAATTCGCCCGCAAGTAGCACCCAAGAAATATGCGTCTCGATTAGCTCAACTGAGCCGCTCACAGAGTGCGGATAAGCGTCACTTTGTAGCAGAGCTTCCACGATCACTGACATCTTTTGTGCAGTCATACATGACCTAACTTAACTGGCCACAGCAACTTCAAAGCTGGTTAGCAGTTTTGTCAGCAATCATCATACCGCCTTGGTATCCACCATGCTCGACGTTTTTGACTGCCATTTCAGCACAGGAAGAATAACGCGCGGCCTGGGCTGTGCGACGAATAACAGTTTCCGATTTTGCGCCGACTCTTTCTTGATCGGTTTTAGTTCTCAGTCGCCTTGATCGGTTTTTGTTCTCAGTCGCAACGCGACGACACGCGATAGCCTCGGACGCAAGTCCCAGGAAGGTCGCAGAAGCATACGCAATAGTCGCAACTTATTTGTCGCACAGCCCACGCACCGCCTCACGGCAACTATCAAAACAAATGCGGGCCGCGAAGCCCGCATTCTAGTAATGTGCTTAGCATGTACTGTGCTAAACTTGACTTGCTTCACCGAAGCCTACTTCGAATCGTCCGGCTTCGTTTGAGCACCCTCTTCGAGCGCATAAATGCGGTTGCGATTCGCGATGAACAGCGTCTTGTTTGCAGCCAGCGGAGTTGTGTAGACAGCGCTCTCCATATTGATCTCAGCGATTTTCTCTTGCTCCTTAGAAACTCGGAAAATCGCGATGTCACCATCTTCATCGCTGATGTAAACACGATCTTCGACGATCAGTGGCGAAGCCCACGAAGCGGCGAACATATCATAAGTCCAATACGCCGTCCCCGTCTTAGCGTCAACGCAGTGAAACACGCCGCTAAAATCCGCGACGAACAGCAGATCGTCTTTGATCGCAACCGTTCCGCAAGTGCGATGCATCTGCGTTTCAAACTCTTCCGGGTTCGAACCCACATAATGCCATACCGCTGCTGAATTCGGATTATCGCGCTCGAGGTCACCGTCCTTCGCGACCATCGCTTGCAAGCGTTTGTGCGGAATCGGAGTCTTAGGGTCTTTCGCATTGAACACCTGCGTCGGGCTGACATCACCGCGCTTCTTCGGATCGATGCACCACAAGTGACCGCCACCCTCGCCGTGCTCTGGATCTTCGCCGACTGCCACGTAAATGAAACCATCGTAAACAACTGGTGTCGCAATCACGTGATTGCGAGTCGCAGCGCCGCCCAACGAGTACAGCGATTCTTTTGGATTGCAATCGAACTTCCACAGCAACTCAGCCTTGCCGTCCTTGCCATCCGCTGCAAAGCTGTACAAGTACCCATCGCCTCCGCCAAAAATCACTTGAGCCACACCTTCAAACTCACCGTAAGCCGGCGAAGACCATTGCCCATGCAATACGTTTGGACCCGGCGAATTGTCCGCCCACAGCACTTTGCCCGAATCGCGATCAACACAGATGAAACTCGGTGCCGCAGAAGCTGGCAAGTTGACGTGGCCTTCATCCACGCCGTTCGCTGTATTGACGAACAACTTGTTGCCAACCGAAGTTACCGAGCAACTGCACATGTTGTGCTGTGACACACCCAGCTCTTTCATCATATTTAGACGCCAGATAACATCGGCTTCGTCTTTGTTCTCGTTCGGCTCGTCCTTGATGGGACCATCGTTCTCGCCATCAAGGAATCCTTCAGTGTCGAGGCAGACAACTTCACCGCGGCTGGTCACATACCACAGCCGCTCGCCATCCACCATCGGCGCACAGCAAATCCCTTGATTCGGCCAATCATGCACGCGACCAGTCGAAAGCTTCTCGCTCGAGTGCTGCCACAAGAACTTGCCATCCTTTTCGTCAAAGCACAACAATACGCCGAGATCGACCGTATTCGGATAACGCTCGATGTAGCCAGCTCCGTTGTTCGTGCCGACGTAGACTTTGCCGTTCGCGACAACTGGATTTCCATAAGTCTCAGATCCCAGCGGCATCGACCAGCGAACGTTTTTGCCTTCCGTCACATTCCAGTCTGTAACGATTCCAGGTTCGTCAGTGACATTGTTGCGCAAATGCGATCCGCCCCATTGCGGCCAATCGCGCTCGCCAACTTTCATCTCGTCAACGCGCTTGCGAACTTCGCTAACCGCATCGTACTTATCTTCCGCAAACAAACTCGTTGGCAGCAGCATCAAGCTACCGAACGCCAAAACTTTCCAGTGAGACACTCGCATTCGATTTACCTTTTTACTTTGTGATCGTTTTTTTAAGTTGAAGGAGCGCGAGCAGCCCATGGCAGGAACCAATCGCGGCAAAGAAGCAATTTACTTGTTAGGGAATACTTCAACGTTATCGATATAGTACTCAGCCAATGTCGAATTGCCGAAGATTCCAGGGCTGCCGGTCTTGTTCGGAGTCGCATCGGTCGCTTCCAAAGTCCACTCCTTGGGTTCCTCTTCACCGCGCTTCCAAACCTTTGCTCGCAGGGTCGCTCCTGCATCGCTGTTCTCACTCTGGAACTTGATTGTATACCACTGCTTCGCAGCCCAAGTGAACGGCAGCGTCTTCGCAAATCGAAGCTCCAATCGCGATGTCCAAGACCGAATCTGCAACTGATCCTTACCCATTAAATCAACCGTGTACCGCTGGTTGATCAAACCCATATCTGGGCGACTTCCAGCCGCGTTTTCGGTCGCATAAAAATCCGCTTGAATCGTGTAGTCATGCAAATTAGTCCAACCCATCCAACTCTGACTGCGAGTCCCCTTCGGAATAGTACTGACTTTGACAAGCATCGGTTCGCCTTCAAT
Organism: Pirellulaceae bacterium; assembly: GCA_041742175.1. Lineage (GTDB taxonomy): Bacteria > Planctomycetota > Planctomycetia > Pirellulales > Pirellulaceae > Aureliella. The sequence goes on along the minus strand of JBGSJB010000319.1, from coordinate 15,353 downwards.
CTCCTTGGGCTGATGTCGATAAGCGGCACCAATCCAAGTCGCGGGAACCTTCTTGTCAGAAAAATCAAACTTCCACGGCAGCGGTGGAATAATTCGCAAACGCGCTTTGCTAGTCAAGTCGCCGACCTTCGCCGTGACAGTCGCAACAGCATGCTCCATCGCAGTCGGTGCCGTGTAGACTCCTTCCGACGTCACCGCACCACCGCCCTCTGTCGTGAACTCAGCTTCAACAACTTTCAGGAACTGGCCATTCTTGTTGTAAGCTCGCACTTGATACGGCGTCGATTGTCCCGGCGCAAGCAATACTTCGACAGGCGCGATCTGAATGTGTGCAACCGTTTCGTCTTCCGATCGCGGCGTCTCAGACGGCTTGGGCGGAATCGGATCCGACTCAACCACGCTGTCTTCTTTGCCTATGCAATACAGTTTCTTGCTGGTCGCCAAGTAGATGCGCCCGCGCGAAATAATCGGAGCTCCAATAATCTCTTCGTCGTTCAGTCGAACGCGAGCCAGTTCCTTGACGCCTTCTTCCGTCGGTTCAAAGATCCAGAAGTTGCCCGTCTCGTTTGTGCAGTAAAGTTTGCCATCGCCATAAACCACCGAACTCAAGCGACGACCGATCGGCTTCGTTTGCAGAATCTTACCGGACTCAGGATCGATCACAACCAATTTGCCACCGTCTTCGCAAACATACAATCGACCATTGACCATGATCGGTTGGCTGCCCTCAACCGTATGCGAATTGATCTTCCACTTCAACGCTTCCTCTTTGATCTCGCCTTCCGCTTTACCATCGATTGCAAAAATCGCTCCGAGAATGCGAGGGTCAGCCGTATTCTGCTCGCGATGACCACCGTAAACAACGCCGTTCTCAACCAACACCGGCGTGTTGATCCCGCGGGCCGAACAATCGTACTTCCAAATCACCTTACCAGTTCGCGGTTGGACGGCATAAACCTTACCATCACCTGCACCGAAGACCATCGCCGCTTGACCATTGAACACCGTTAGAAAGGGTGTCGAATAAGTGGTGTCTTCCGGTCGCAGATCGGTGCTTAGAAACCATACCGCAGCCCCGCTGCGTTTATCAAAAGCAACGAAGCGATGCGCGGGTATCGCATTCTCACCGTACTGAGTCATCACGCCGCTGATGATCACCAAGTCATCGATCACAATCGGGAAATTCGTGCGACCACCATAAGTGCTCAACATCCCGTACTCTTCGCTAAGCGCGTGCTCCCAAACCAACTCGCCGGTCTTGCCATTGAGACACTTGAATTCACATCCCAGTCCCAACCAAAAAATGTTGCCCGTAGCTGGGTCACCGATAACAGACGACCAACCCACGCGCTCCGCCGGCGCATCCGACAAGAAGACGTTGTGATGATGAGCCCACAGCTCTTCGCCGGTCTTCGCATCCAAGCACACAACTTGCTCGCCCTCTTCTGTCGTCTCCGGTTTGTAACGAGTCACCAAGTACAGTTTGCCATCCATCGTGATCGGCGTGCTCCGCGATGCGTACTCAGGTTTCGCCCACAACAAGTTCTCGCCCTTAGGCGACCAAGTCGCTGGCAAATTCTTTTCGCGAGAAATACCGTTCGCCTCCGGCCCCCGCCAGTGAAACCAATCGACTGGTTCAGCAGCACCGGCAACTGCCGAAGCAGCCACGAAGGCGACACTGAACAGCCAGCGAGCAAGCTTTGAAGTGATAGTTGACACGTTTGATTCGGTCGTCATGCGTTCGAGCCTCTTCAGTTCGGATGCAAGGTAGGTTGAAAGTTCGCACGATCAGCAAATGACTGCACCAAGACGTCTCACTTGACGCAGCCGCTAAGCGTGAGTTCTAGCAGATCGTAAATCGGATGTTGTTCTGAGCTCTAAAGTATCTACTGAAACGCGTTTCCGTTCTAGGGATCCTCCAGTCGAGGTTCAGTGAGTGGCGGCGAAACCGCGCATCGAACTGGTACAAACCAGGCGGGACTTTGGCGGCAAGCAGCTGCAGAATGCCCATTCTATCAACTTGCAATCAAGAAGTTAACCGCCAAAGGAACGATTACTTACCCTCCCAGTCGCTTCACTGGGAGAGCTAACGCATAAAAAAAGCGGCTCGCAATCTCCGCGAGCCGCTTCAAAGGTGCTTAGCTAAAAACGTTCAGCTTAGTTATTGAGATAGCGACGAACCAAAATTGTATTCTCAACATTGTGATCTTCGCCAGTTCGGAATCCAACCGGAACCGTACGATCGATGATATAGAACGCCTTGAACCGTTCCATCTCACCCTTGTCCGTTCCATACTCGATGCCGATGTTACCCGTCGCTTCGTCATACTCAAACAACCCAATCGTCACGTACACCGCAAACACGTTCGAGCGATTCGAAACAAGGTTCGCTAATCGAGTGATCGGATAGCGATCCGTAAATGCCTGACGCTGAGTCAGCGTAATGTCTTGCAGCAACGGAGCGTTACCCGCATACGGCACGCCCGTAGCCGCAATCGCAGTGCTGGTCGTCGAAGTCTCAGTGGTCCCACGCAACAACGTTACATGAGCCGGAATCTGCCGCGCATAGAGGTCCAACACACCATGCTGATTCACAAGCGACTGGAACTTCTGTTCTTCTTGAGTCGGACCTGGTGTGGCCAACTGAGGAGCTCGCGTTCTCGCAACTAAACCCGCTTCAGTCGCTGGTTTGAAAATCCCTGCAAACTCAGTGGGATAGTTCGGATTGAACCGAGTCGTACTGCCACCTGGATTGAAGAACCCAGATGTTGGCTCGTAACCACGGCGCGAATTGCGGACGACACTCCAAGCTGTTTGGGTAACCGAACCAGGTAATGTTTGCGGCGTACCGCGTTCGCCACCTTCGTTGATGTCATTCTGATTGTGATCGATGTCTTCAATTTGACCAAACGGACGACCCGGAGTCGCGTAGGGCTCGAAATCAACATCAGTCGGTACTAGCGTGTTGGACCACAGGCCTTGGAACACGCTCGACTGCCGAACAGTGTTCAAATTAATTCGTCCCGGTTCGACATACCGCGAAATGCGGTTGTACGGAGCACGCAGCGGCGCCATCACAACGTTCGTCGAGTACATCAGCGGTTGGACATCGGACGAATAGATCGTCGGATCGACCAAACCCAACGGTGCCGGTGGTTCAACAACACTCACATCATTCCACGCCGATTCCGTCTCCATCATGTCCAACAACAACGCCATCGCCGTGTTCTTCGGATGGCGATCCGTTGGCAACGCAAACGGTGATGGTGTGGCTAACTCAGGCGACTCCTGGAAGAAGTTCATTAGATGCGAGAACGGTGAAAACGCAAAATCGCCTTTGTTGTCGCCGTCGGCCGCAATCGTATAAGACGGAAACGATGCGCTATCGTTCGCTCTCCCCTTGTAGGGCCCCATCGTTGAAGTTGAAATCGGTGCACTCGGCATTCTCGGATCATTCTCCGCAAAGGTCGCCGTCAGCTCATTGGTGAATGAAGCCGCGTACATACTGTGCTTCGTAGTCGGGAACAATGTCCCCGAAAACTCTTGCAACAATTGCCCAGGACTGCTCAATGGTACGTTCATGATCTCAAGCGAATTTGCGAACTGACGATTCGCCCAAAACAATGAATCAGGATGCCACTGCAAATTCGTCCCAGCAGGATCACCAGGCGCACCCTGATAGATATCCGGCAAAACAGGCAACCCAGTCAAACCCGACTCACCAGCCAACACGAACGTCGAATTCAAGAACCCGAATGTCGAGAACGAATTCGTACCATCTGCGTTCGAAGGTCGCGTCGCACTGCTATCACCCGCCAGTTCAAACTTCAAATGCGTCGTCGGCGCTGCCAACGGTGTTGAGTCTTGAGGTTCGTCGGTCAGCGAAGATAGGAACGTCTGCCCCTTCAAACCAGCCGCTGTCGCGTTGAATGATAACGTCTGAGCGTTCAGAGTCTGACCAACCTTCTGACGCGAAGCGAACTTCAACGTGGTGCCGGTAAGTTCAGAATTGGTGTCTTCGTTGTCTTCGCCGCTGAACACCGTCAAATCAATCGGCATCCAGTCGACTGTAATATACGGATTGAATGTCGCATCCCAAGGCTTCTCAGGATCAGCTAATCGCTGCAGATAAGCGGTACTCCAATCCAAAACGGTCCCTGGTTGCACAACGCCGTTCGCTGCTGCAAGCACGTCTGCCGCAGTACCATTGCCATCCACATCCCAATGTTCCAGTGGACCTGTAATCCTAGGATCGAATGGCTGTAGTCCAGGAGCCCCTGGTGTCGCGTAATCGTGATAAGCATCATCAGGCAAGTTCGCGAAACCGGGTTCGAGCGTTTGACCTGCGTCGTCCGTATTGTCACCGGAGTTCACCTTCTGCGTTGGCATCGCATAGTAACCGGTATCGCGTGGCAGTGGCTCCGATACGTTTACCCCGATGAAGTCAACCGTATCTGGCAAGCCAGGCCAACCTGCCGGCAAATCGGCACCAGCAATCATCGTCACGCAGTCGCGCAACGCAGGTCGTTGTGTAATGACCGTTTGGTCCGTCATCACCAAACTTGTCCAGTTCGTTCCAAGTTCAATGCGATGGTTGTTCGGAACGTTGTTAGGTGAAGGCGAAGTTGTTTTCGCGTTTCGGCGAGAACCAAAGAACGTCTTCTCACGTGGACCAACCACCAAGTATTGATTGCCGCGCAGCGATAGCGCTCCGCTGCGATTCACGAACACCTGATGTATAGGATCTTTCACTCCTGGCGTATTGGCACGCGTTGGCAAGAACGGATCGGTACCATTAGGAGCACGTGCAAACAGAATGATGCGACTCTCGTCAACGTCTGGGTCCGCAAGCACTTCAACCATAGCGTTCGCCCGATCCAGCGTCAGCCCACTTTGTGGACGCACAATCGTATCGAGCGCTTGAACTGGATTACCAGACGAATCGAAAATCAAATTCGAAGTCGGCAACTGATAAGTCAAATCGTTTCGCGTTGGACTGGCCGCCGTGGTTGGTGGCGGCGCGATCAAGCGCTCGTGCGGTGTCTTCAGTGCTGGTGTCGTGCCCGACTTGTCAATCGAATTGCTTATGTAAATTCGCCATACCGGAAAACGCTCGGCAACACCCGCAGATGAGTAATCCGGAGTCAGCCGACCAAGATCCAGGAACACATCACCTGCGCCTGTCACCGAATAGAGACTTGACGGCACGCCAGGAACTGCCGTGGTGTTCGCCGCAGTAAACGGAGCAGCCGATGTATTGGTGTTGGTCGTGCGTGGGCAGAACAACTCGAGGAACAACGAACCTTGCGGAGTGCGGTACTGGTCGAATCGCGCTGGATTCGCCAACGCATCGCGCTTGACACGAATATCGTGCGTTGCCAATGATTCAGTTAAGAGCAATTCAGGTTGCTCCAGTCCCCACACCACGGCAGTTGGTGCCCATGGAGTTCCATCGAATGGAGTCGGATCGTATGGGAAACGCGTCATCGTTGCATCCGAATCGCGGAAGTCGACGACATTCACTGCCCACTGAGCCAAAGTGCGACTGCGAATCTCAAGTAATTTGTCCGTCGCGGCCATCTTTGCGGGGTCGATACCAGTTTGCGAAACGTCTAGCAACTCAAGGAAATAGTTTCGATCGACATTGGGAAACACATAGTCCTCAGGCACAATTAACTGCGCCAAGCAGTACAGATGCCGAGCAAACATCTGCCGCGTTTCGTTGCCCCTGTAGATTGGCGAGAACGGCGCGGCAGGTGGAAATGAACGCATCGCGGGATCGGTAATATCGACAAAATCAACCGCCCCCATTACACCAGTATTCCCAAACGCCTTGCTGTAAAAATAATCTTCCGGCGTACCAGTCGCTTGCAATGCACCGCTGGCATTCAGATAAATCGCGGCCTGTGGAGACAACAACTCCGAAGGTTCGTCAATCTCACCATCACCGTTGTCATCAATGCCATTGCCGAACGGACGATTGACGTCCAGCGGCAAACCGCGATGGAACTCCAGTGGGAACAAAATTCCAAACTGGTCATAAGTGAATGACGGTTGACCCCTAAGTTGACGAATGGTATTCACCAACTGAAAGAACGACGTCGGCGCTGTTACGCTCGGTTGTGACCGCGTCGCTAACATTGGAACTCGCAAGTGCCGCGAAATCGTAGTGATCTCTTGCTTAAGATTGCTCGACGCAATCGTGTTGCTCGTTTCACCAAACAACTCTTCCACGCGCGATGGCAACGCGCTACGATCACTGTCGCTAACTCGATAGATCCGTTCCCACTCCGACAAACTAAATGGCCGATCCTTGTGAGGATTCGATACCAAACGCGCTTCATACGGATCGTTCGTACTTTCGTCCATCGGCAATTCAACGTTATGCAAAAACGGATTGCCCAAACGATCGAGCCCCAGCGACGCGCGACCTGTCACGTGCATCGGCAACCCAGGTGAAACCCCATGCCGAAACGCAACTCGTCGGCCACGAACGCTTAGCAGCGACAGCCCATCGTCGCCAGTGTCACCAGGGAACATCTCAGTTGGATTCGCAGTGCGACTGTAACGATGAAACATCACGTTGCGGTAAGCGACTTCTGCAGCATCCGCGCCGGAAGCACCGTTCCATCGCAGGCCTGTTTTACCAAACAGATGTCGGAACGAAGTGTCCGCTGAACCGAAGCCCAAACCTTGATTCAAATATTGCAAATTCCCCTTGGAGAATGCTGTAGCTGGAAACTGCGGGTTGCTTGCGCTGTAAGGAGGAAATACAAACGGAGTCGTTGTGCTATCGAACAGCCCAACCATATTCGCTTGCTGCACACTACCAGTTGCATTGATGTCGATCCGGCTATCCAAATCATCGACATAGTACGAAACCAACGCCTTCAGCAACTTGCCATCGGCCGTCGACTGCAAAGGCATACCCAAATCGATCCAAACACCATCCGCAATCGTGTCGCCGTCGTTATCCACATCCCAAGGGCCAGCGGTCAAGAAGTTCAACCAACTTTGAAAAGTAGGATAAGCGGCTGGCCAGTTCGTATTCCATGGATTGCCGACGTTTAACACCAGCGACGTCGCAGGCCTTCCATCCGAGAATGTGGGATTCTCTACAATGCTGCCCATCGTCGGAGTCGTAACATTGATCGATAGCGGTCGAGGGCAAGCCATTCGAATCCGTTGCAACGTCGCCCTGAACTCAGCTTCCGTGTAGGTGGCTGGGTCCTTCCAGTTCACGATGTAATTGATCAACGCCGCTCGATGAAAGCTTGGAATGATATCGCCCGAGGTCAGAGGCGTAGTCGTTACTTCTGGCCGCGATGCCAAAAACAAGTTCTGAAAGTCAGCCGCGTCATAAGGCTCATCCGAGTCGCCCAGTAGCGTCGAAGTGGATGATCCAGTTGATGGGTCTAAGAGACTGCCGAACGCAGGGTCAAAAAGCATCTGACGATTTGCGAGCAACCCAGCAGACATCAAATAAGGTTCTGCGGTTGCTGTCGCTACCTCCGCGTGCATCTGCGACGTGCCGTCATTGAGTATCCCAACACCGTGCGTATTCAACGCAGTCGCGTTCACGAACAAACGAAATCCGCCCGACAGTTGCATACTGGCTGGGTTCAAGCTAACCGTCTGATAACAAGGATAAACTCCAGCGGCCCAAGTAGAGACACCTGTAACCGGCGGCACCTGCAATACCCATTCGTTAATCGTGCTAGTAAGCAATACACCTGTAGCAGAGTCTCGCGTTGAATAAGTCCGAGCTAGATCGGCTTCCGATAGATCGATCACGATCGAAAAGCACTGCATGAACTCTTGAGGCGGCGAGCCTAATGGCACGTGTCCAATGTAACGCACAATATGAAACGAAAGACCTTGAAGTGGTCCCGCTTCAAATGTAACAATACGTCCGGTCAACGCATCGTGCTCGTTAGGCAGTAGCGTAGAAAGTCCGTAAGTTGTGAGACCTGGATCAAGCGGAATTCGCAAAAATTTGCCAGGAATGTAAGTCGAGCCTGACATGGTGCCGCCCAGCAACATCGGCCGCTGAGTTCCCGTTGTGGCGTCATATGTCATGGGGCTAGTTGCACCGGTCGTTGCATTGAATTGCACGTCACGGATCGAAAGCATCCGCGTCGCCGACGACAATGGGAACGGCGCCGATTCGATGTCTCCATACAAGTCACCTAACAAACTGTGACCATTGATCGCCGAATTTAGGTCGGTCGTACCGCGGATCAGTTGCATGATCGCCTCTTGGAAAAGCGGATCCTTGGTCTTGCTGTCGCGGATGCTATGCCGTGCTAGCGCGACGCTGGACGCTCGAGATTGACTCGCGAAGACGACGTAAGTCACCGAAAGCAAACTGAACAGAGCTAACATCCCGAGCACTACCAGCAGGATTAGCCCTTTGGGTTGAGAGACGTGATTCTTACTCATTTCAATTCTCCAATCGGCGACCAAGCCGAATAGCAAACCCCAACCACCACTATCTCAAAACAATCCCTATTGCATTAAGGGATAATTGTGCTGCGATCTATCACAGTGATCACATTCTTCATCAAAGTGCCTGTTGTCGGCAGCCTCGACATCGGTCCACCGAATGACCAATCGGGACCTTCAAGAACAACGTCACGTGACCATACCTGGGTCCCAGCCGCATTGCCCCATGGATCTTCCTGTGCATCCACAATTTCACCTACTCCGTCACCATCACGATCGATGGCCAGCCGCCCGCGCTGTGCTTCAGCATCGACTGCCACGATGCGATACCAGCGGAAGTACGCGAAGCGATTCAATGGATTGCCAGGGTCAACTGCGTAATGCTTTCCCAACATAATCCAATCGCCGATTGACAGCCGATCGTCCACCGCTTCATTCGTAATCAAACGAACGCGACCACCGTTGCCACCAATAAAATCTCCGGACAACGGATAGACCCAAACCAACCGTTCGCCAGCAGGTTTGTTCTCGGCAATACCGGGCGTTGTGTTACCAAGCGTGACACCCGCAGGGTCGATCCACGACAAATCCCGTCCTTCGAAAATCACGATCGATAGCGAATAGTCCGTTTCAACCTCGGATACCGTCATTGAAGTAATGGCGGAAGGAAGCGGTTCCCGTGGCGTAAGCGTTGCCATCCAGCTGTATTTGCGATCCGATACTGCCTTCGCAAACCCAGTTGCAGGTGCTGCCAGCGTCGAAAACAATCGAATCGCCGGTACATCACTTTGCTTTTCATCCACGTAAGTGGAAAAATCATCGTTGGCCGTGAACAAGTTCTGCGCGAACTCACGATTCACTTGTCGTAACTTGCCGGCCGGCGCCATCGGCGCATCGAGTGTGACGCGAATCATCCGCGGTTGATCTGGCCATGGCAAAGCGGGCGCAAAGGCGTCGGTGACCGGGTTGTGACCGTCTTGATAGTAAGGAAAGACTGATGGACGGTAAGCCAAATGGTTTGCGGTGAACGGAATCGTTGCACTAGTTACCGCAGTCGCAACGTCGCTCGCCACGATGGGATCCGTATAGAAGTAAGGATCAATGCAAATCGCTTGGTGCGCCCACATGCGATTAATAGCTTGGTTAGTCACCGTGGAATAAGTCGGGGTGACGGCGGTTGAATGCGGAAAGGGAATGCGCGTTAGTGATGTAAATGACACAAACTGCGGATCAACTGTACCAACTTGATAATCCTGCAACGCTTTCCAACCGGAGTAATTATTCAGTTCGCGTGTCGAAAACTCCTGAAACCAAGTGTTCGCAGCAGCATGCACAAAGTTGAAATTATTGCTCTCCCGCGCATTGCGCGCTGCCAGAGGCAACACCGAAGCGATCCCCAACAGACCGATCACCGCGACCATCATCGCAAACATCACTTCGACCACCGAGATCGCTCCGCGACCTGATGGTACGTGACGTCGTTGTAGAACCAACGCAAAATTAACGGCCACCATCATTGACTCCCATCACAGCAAATCTTCGCGCTTGTTGGACTGCCACAGGAATACTCGAAGTGCTAGTCACCGCCGCAACTGGCGACGTTTCAATCAAGCCCGTAAAGGGATTAATTGATATCCACGTATTTCCAGTATCCATAAGATTCCCAATCGCATCCTCTCGCTCGCCCGCCACTGGCGCCGTCATCGGCGTACTCGGCAGCACCTGCTCAGTGCGACCGACCATCAAGTACAACTTCGTCGCGAGCGGAAACGGTACGAAACTTCCTGCCGCAACAACCTCTGGAGTTCCAGTAACTCTTACAATGCGATTGTCCTGATACATTCCTTGCGCACGCCCTTCTGCGTTAAAAACAATCGCGATACGACTGTAACTCGATCGTTTCATAGTCGGCGATGTTCCAAATGCAGTTAGTATCCCACTTGGTGCGCTCGCTAAGTGAAATGGGCTGGTGGTTTCCAGCGCTGATCCGCTTGGCCCAAGTCCTGAAACAGATAGATCAATGCAAGTGCCACGCGGCATCGCTACCGTGCCAACCAACGACTTTGAGGGCTTGCGGTAGACCCGAAATGAAACACCGGTGAAAGTTCCCGGCGGAGTTGGTGCTGTCATGCCTGTCAGCGTCTGAGCAGCGGGAACCTTCAATGTCGGTTCCCGCCCGGAGTACCCGAGCTCAAACTTCTGATCGGTCGCAGTTCCAGCTTGAATCTTGGCAGCCAACAGCGTGTCGTAGTTCGAAGGTGGATTGAAGAACGTTACCGCAACTTCACCACCGACATAATCAATCGACTCAATCACAAAGCGTTGGTTATTCCCGCCGAACTCAATCGTGTCGCCGATACTCATCATGCCCGGCGTCGACGCCGTCCCAAACGCAGTGATAACTTCAAACAGCTGAAATCTCGCTTGGTCTGCAAAACCATCGGTCGTACCTCGCGTGCTTGCACTTAGCGGTGTGTCCCACAAAGTCGCTGCGGCTTGAGGCACTTCGCCTGTGTACGGGGGAAACACTTCACCGATGCTCATACGCGTTACGGTGTAATTAGCTTCCACTGGATCACCGGCACTGTCTCCCTCCGGCGAACTTCGCTCCAAGAATAACGCGACCGGTCGTCCCGTGGCCATCGCTCGCGTTCTAGCCGACTCGACGTATTGCCGAGCCAAACGAACCGACTGCGAAATCTTCTGATCCTTCAACAAACCTTGCATGGTTGTCAACGACAGCGTTGCAAGGATTGTGGCGATCGCAATCACAATCAATAACTCGACAAGCGTAAACGCTCGGTTCTTATTTAGTACAACGCGCATCACTATGGCTCCAAGATTATGTCGTGACTAGTGATGTTGTCTGTCGCAAACACTGCGGCTGCATCTGGAATAGAACCGAGCTGATTGCTTCGATACCCAATCGCATCGCCGTCCGGCGCAGGTATTCCACTGGCCGGTCCATTGGGAATATTGTTAGTGAAATCCCATGTGAAGAACGGATCGGGGTAGTAGTAAGTGCCTGCAGAATAATGCGTTCCCGTTACGCCGCGAATTCCTGAAGGAGTCGTCGGCCAAGTCATCGTCGCGTACGTTACTGGATCTCCACCCTCAAAATCAAACGTCACACCGAACTCGCCATCCGCTCCGCTGGAAATGATAAGAGGAACCAAAGTTCGAGGTTGCCAATCCGTTGGAATCGCAACGCCGGACGTTCGCGAACGCCAGTCGGTTCTTACTGGGTCCATCGCGTCAGCATCTGCGTAGCGGACCAAGTCACCTGGATAACCCGCTGGCCAACGAATCCACGCAATCGGATTGCCCCAAGCATCCAAAAACTCGGGCAATCCATCCGAATCCACATCGCCAACTTCCGTCGCTTTGAAGTACTCGAGCGCGCTCGATCCGGAATAGTTGCAAGTCGAAACCAAGAGATACAAAAGTTCACTGCTCTGAACTGCATTGTCCCAAGCAACAGCCGAGTTTGAAGTCAACGGAGTGATCGGAGCTGTCTCACCCAGCGGTCCAACGGGCAGGGGCATAAGATCAAACGCAGCCCACGAACCCACTCCCCGCGCTTTCAACGAAATGAGCTGATTGCGCAGCGTGTTGTAAAGCAATCCATAACCAGGCGGAATCGCACGTCGCAATTTTCTCGACGTTACGGTCCCAGACGGATTGGTGTACTCAATCGTGTAATGCGTAGGTGGGTAGATTAGATCAGTGATACGATCAGGCATTTCCATGCGCATCACGTCGCGCTGAACAATCATCTTCACCCGAGCGGCTTCACGAGGCGTGACCGGATAAACGCCATTAACCGGCACTGTCAAAGCGGGATCGAGCTGCACATTGATCGACTTGTATCGATACTCTTCCCACTTCTGCAACACGATCTCGTTGATCTTTTGGACCGTTCCGCGAGTTCGAGCGACTTTGGCGTCGTTCTGAGCTCCAAGCAATGCGAACAACACCATGCCGCCCATGATGCCGATAATCGAAATCGCAATCAGTAATTCCACTAACGTGAAAGCTTTTTCACTTTTCTTCTGCTGATGCAATTTTGAAAACATTGAATACCTCGTTTATCCCAAGAATCTGTCTCAAACTGAAATTTGGTTCTCATTTCGAAACAGAATTGTGCGTGCTTTGGGCTTATCATCTATAAAAGCAAGTCATGTGCCGCGCTGCAAAACAGTGAGTTCCAACGCTCGTTCCCCAACGACTAGTTCTCAAGCGCATCTTCCAACATGCCATCTGAAAAGTTAGTGGCGTTATCTAGTTGAGCACTCGGCACACCATTGGTTTCAACATAGCGTCCACCGCCCGTGGCGCCGCTCGAAATATTCAGCGTCACACCTGTCGGATACACAAAGAACGTAGGCATTGTCGCAAAGTCGGTCGTCGTAACGCCACCGTACATGTCATCCAGCCCCGCCGAGATGATTTGAAAAGCCTTGTCTTCCATATACTTGAAATGACTATCCGGTGCTGACGCCTGCGACACGTTCGTATTTACGTTGGCCGACTTGTAAGGTCGTGCTACACCCATCGCGGCCGCGGACGGTTGATACTTGTTATAGAAAGCGGGCAGAGTTCCTCCAGTGCTGATCGCGTAAGTGCGACTGTCAAAGTACACGTACGGAGCTAGCCTTCCACCTGGATGGTAAACAGGGATGTTGTCATTCGTTCCACCAAAGTACGTCGCTTCGTCCGTCGACACTGTCGCAGTTCCCGAAACCGCAATTGTCAACTGATTCTGCTTGAACTCCATGAACGCGTTGGTGCGTTCGGTGTTGTATTGAAAGGTCGATGTTGAACCCGGCACTAAACTGAGCGGACCACCCGTTCCCGTAAACGGTTGAGTTGGGTTGCTGCTGTATCCACCTAAGCAAAACACCAGCGCTTCGGCAGGATCCATCACAACCGTCGTTGGTGAGCCAGCAGGTGGATCTACATTGGCGTACAAGGTGCTAAACTCAGAAGCTTGGATCTGGGGGAAGATCTTGCGAAAGTGACGTTCAAACGCAGCTTGGTTGGATCCATCGGGTGGAAAGTCACCGTACTTATTCTTGTATTGATTCACCGCGCTGGCGATCGCTTGGACTTCGAGCGCGATCGCTTTCTTCTTTACCGCTGTCAGCGCCATGCCCACTGCGGGGATGATTAGGCCGGCGAGTACGCCGATGATGGCTACGACCATCTGGATTTCGACCAGGGTAAAGCCGCGAGTGCGATGGCGAGCGGTTCTTGGTTTAATGGCTCGAACGGGCTCTATTGCTTGAAATAGCATGACTCTTCTACCCTTGTTAAAAAATCTCAAACGACCAGCTTGCAAAATTGAGGCAGAATCCAAATCCACTCTGAAGCATGGTTGTTGGTTGATGTTGATAGTTATTGGTTATTGGGCGGCAAGTCTCGCAACTCGCCGCTCGCAACTCGCCACTTCCTAAGACAAACTGGTGATCATCGCTACCAGCGGCATGAACAATGAAATCACGATGAAGCCCACCGCGACACCGAGGAACACGATCAACAGAGGTTCGATCAACTTCGTCAAACCTTCCGTCATCACGCTCACTTCGTCATCGTAAGTATCAGCCACTTTGTAAAGCATCGTATCCAACTCGCCGGTCTCTTCACCGACGTCAACCATGTTCACAACCAGCTCGTCGATCACCCGCGTGCGCATCTTCATCAGATAGAACCCGCAAGCGAAAATGGCTCCTAGCAACGTCATGTAGCCACCGACTTGCAACAGCGATTCCATCGAACCTTTCGTCTTCGATCCGCCCGCACTGCGACCCGCAGTCAGCGCAACCGACAATACCATTACGCCTGGGAACGTGCCCATCAAAGCCCAGAAGAACAGCGCCAACGGATGGAAGCCCGGCGTCGAGTAATCGCGCATCGGTTTGCTGATCACTTCACCTTCGCGAATCGCTTCGGTCACTTTCGAAAAGATGCGTTCGAACAGCGCGTTACCTGCCGTTTCACGAGTGATATTCAGGGCTTCCAAAATCGGCACACCGCTGGACACCAACGTTCCCAAAGTTCGTGTCGTTCGCGCGAGAATGTTCTTCTCCATCAGCGAACCGAACACCGGCAGCTTGAGCATGTACATATCCCAGCCCATCCGCCCCTCGCGGAACTTCCGCACCAGTTTCGATAGCAACCAGTAGCAGAACGGAATCAGCAGCATCAAGAACCAGTACTTCACGATGTAATCGCTCATCGCGATCAACAGCAAAGTTGGAGCAGGCAGTTCGAGCCCGAACTCTTCGAACATCTTCTTAAACGTCGGCACGATCACGATCATGATCAAGCAGATAATACCGGCCGCGATGATCACCACCGCGGCTGGATAGATCAACGCGCCCTTGACCTTACGCTTCAGCGCTTCGCTACTTTCCAAGAAGTCCGCCAAACGCTGGAGAATCGTTTCGAGCGCACCGCCCGCCTCACCAGCTTTGATCATGTTCACATACAAGCGACTGAACACCTTCGGACACTTGCTCATCGCTTCCGACAGCGTCGAACCGGCTTCGATCTCATCGCACGTATCCATCAACGCGTTCTTGAGCTTGCCCGGTTTGCTGTTGTTCTCAAGGATTTTTAGACTGCGCAAAATCGGCAGACCCGCATCCTGAAGAATCGACAACTGACGAGTGAACGCACAAATGTGCTTTGTCTTCGCACCACCCATCGCGAAGGGGCGTTTCTTTTTCTGCCCCGGAGCAGTCTTAGCCGCCCCCTTCTTCACTTGGATCTTCGTTACGAAGTAGCCCATCTGACGAATCGTAGTAGACGCTTCGTCTTCGTTAGCCGCTTCGATAACGTCTTTGATCTCTTGTCCAGTTGCGTCCATTGCCTCGAATTGGAAAGTAGGCATGGCATCGTCCTTT
>JBGSJB010000318.1:0-3592 GCA_041742175.1 Pirellulaceae bacterium | reverse complement strand
CTGCGATACATCGCGAACGCGACTGATCAGTGGGTCTTTATTCGCGAGAACCAAGGCGAGCAGGAAGATTACCTGAGCGAGCAAAGCGCTATCACGGCTGGGCTCCGCGAACTGATGTTCCTTTATACCGGAGCCATTCGCAAGGAAGAGAATCGCGACGACTTGAAGATCACTGACCTCGTCATCACGCGTGAGAACTCAGGTCGCATCAGCTTCGAAGACGTGCAGGGTCAAATGCGAGGCGGAAGCGCCTCTGCAACTCAATTGCAAGTCCTCCAGGGTCCGCCGGTTGGACCGCAAGTAATCGGTGTTCAAATTGAATCATCTAAGCCAGCGGATGCACCGAAAGAAAGCGAAACGGCGGATGCCGAAGCGGAGGATAAACCCGCTGGGCCGGGCGGTTTGAAAGTTGTCTATATCGCGGACATCGATTGCATGCTGCCAATCTTCAGTGAAATCCGCAAACGCCCTGAACAATATGAAGAGATCGATTTCCGCTTCCAAAACGTCACGTTCGTTCTGAACATCGTTGACGTGCTGGCTGGCGAAACGCGTTACCCAGAAATTCGCCGCCACGAACCGCAACACAGCACACTCGCTGAGTTCGAGGCGCAAGCGGAAGAGTATCGCGAAGTGGAACGCGAAAAGCAAAAAGAGTTTCAAGAGAACTTCAATAAGGAAGTCCGCGAAGCAGAAGAGCAAACTCAAAAGACACTCGCCAAGTTCCAAGAGAAAGCTCAAACGCTGCAGCGTGAAGGTGCAACCGACCCAACCAAGCAGCAGGAACTGATCTCGTTGCTCCAACAAGTTCAAGTCGAACAAGCGGCGCTCGAGCGCAAGTTCCGCGTCAAGCAAGAGCAACTCGAAAGCGAGAAAGATAAACTCGTCGAAGAGAGCCGACGCCAATCCGAAGCTCGCGTCATCGAGCTCCAAAATATGTACAAGTTCCTAGCGATCTTCCTGCCGCCGATACCACCACTGCTGGTAGGTGCAGCGGTGTTCGTCTCCCGCCGAGTGCGCGAGCGCGAAGGTATCGCGAAGAACCGCTTGCGATAATCCAGGTCGCGTTGATGACCGCTACGAAACACACACGAAACTAATTTTAATTGACTCAGGAGTTGTCGCCGTGAACGAAGGTAGAACGACTGCGATTTTCGCTGCAGTTGCTGTGGTCACATTGGGCTTGGCATTTTGGAGTATGCCCCAAGCCATCAACACAGCCAGCGAAGAAGCGAATGCGATGAAGAACCAAGTGCTCTTCAAGGACTTTGACGAGCCATCGAAAGCCGCTGCGCTGCAGATCGTCAAATACAACGAAAGCCTGGGCCAGCTTGACCCTTTCGAGATCACCAAAGACAAAGGTGGTCTGTGGAAGATTCCATCGCATGACGACTACCCTGCCGACGCGGCAGAACAGGTTCGCGATGCAGCTACTCCGCTGATCGGCCTCAAAGGTCTCGATGTGGTGACCGTCGAGCGCAGCGAACATAGCATGTACGGCGTGATCAATCCCGACGACAAAGATCTCAAAGTCGGCGAGAGCGGCGTGGGCATGTTGGTTCGCGTCAAAGATGCCAGTGACAAGATCATCGCTGACTTGATCATCGGCAAAGCGGTCGACAAAGATCGCGAAGACCAACGTTTTGTTCGTATCCCCAGCCAAGACGCAGTCTACGTCGCTGAGCTTTCCACTACTCCGTTCACAACCGAATTTCGCAAGTGGATCAAAGGCGAGTTGCTGGGCGTAAAGACTTTCGATATTACTTCGATCATGCTTCGCGACTACGCGATTTTGCCGACGCAGAACGGTGGCTATGGCATGCGGAAGAACTTCAACGCGGACTTGAGTTTTGATCCAGCCAAAAGCACTTGGTCGCTAGACAACATGCTGACCTTCGAGAACGGTCCCGAAGGTACGCCAGTAACGCTTGGTGAAAACGAAGAATTGAAGGCGTCCAGTCTCAATGACTTGCGGACAGCCGTGCAAGGATTGGAAATTGTCAACGTTCGCCGCAAACCAACGGGGCTCGCTTCGGATCTTAAAGCCGACAAGAGTTTGATGGAGAACAAGGAAAGTTTGAAGAGTCTTTACGATCAAGGTTTCTTTCCGCAAGAAACAGCGGCCGGTCCAGAAATATTTGCGACCGGTGGCGAGACGATCGTGGGCACCCAAGATGGCGTGCAATACGTTTTGCGTTTTGGGGAAGCCGTTGCCAAACTGACTGGCGAGAATGAAGAGAACAAAGATGCCGACAGCGGCACGCTGCAACGCTATCTGTTGGTTACCGCCAAGTTGGATGAATCGAAGTTCCCGATCCCTGACATCCAGCCGCTGCCTGAAACGATCGAAGATCTGAAGCAGCTCGAGGGTGCCGCCGAGGCAGCCGTCGCACCTGCAACGCAGCCGAGCAACGAACCGGCTCCCAACGAGGCACCAGCAGTAGAACCAGCGAAAGAGGAGCCTGCTCCAGCTGAACTCAAACCTGACGTCACTCCAGAAGCTAAACCGGCTGAGACTCCAACCGAATCGCCTGCCACAGAACCTAAGCCAGAAAAGCCGAAGACTGACGAGCCGAAGGTAGACGAGCCTGCTGCCGCTGATCCAGAACCTAAACCTGAAGATGCGCTAGATTCATGCGGCCCTCAAGAACCTGCGGCGCAAGAACCTGCGGCGCAAGAGCCAACTGGCACAGACGAACCGAAACCTGAAGCTTCCACGCCAGAAGCCGCTCAAGACAAAGCGACTGAAAAAGCAGCGGAGCCAGCCGCCCAAGCTCCTGCAACCCAAGCTTCTGAAGCTCAGGCTCCGGCAACCCAGGATCCTGCAACTCAGGACAAGCCTGCGACCAAGCCAGCCGAGACTGAAGAAGAGCTGAAAGAGCGACTGGAAGCCGCTCGCGAGCGAATCGCGAAAGAAAATCAGCGCAAGATCGATGACCGAAACGAAAAGATCAACGCAGCTCGAAAGAAAGTGCAAGAACTGAATGCACGGTTCTCCGATTGGTACTACGTTGTCAGCGACACCGCTTACAAGAAACTAAAAATTTCGCGCGATCAACTGATCGTCCCCAAAGGCTCCAGCCAATCATCACCTACACCAGGCGGTCCATCCGGCCTCCCACCAGGATTCAGTTTCCCCGGCGGCGGCTTGCCCCCAGGCAATTAAGCGGAACCGCTCTCCACGAATGAAATTCTAATCCCGAATGAGCCCGAGGCGCTAGCCGAGAATGTCAGTGCCGCTGACGCGATCGCACGCAAGAATTCGGTTCGAGCGTCAAGGGTCATTTTGAAAACGAATGGATTAAATCGGCTAGCGCCTCAGGCTCAGTTTGAAAATGACGCTGGTCGAACTGCGGTGGGCATGCAGTCAGACGGTTTTCCAGCCTGTTCGCTAGAAAATGCGAACATTCTGGCGGCTGAAGGGTTCTCGACGGTTCCGAATTCGCGATAATTTTGCTCACGCCACACTCGAAGTGGCCATATCGCCGATATCTTTTGGAGCCTCGATCGATGACTACCCAGCTTCAAGCTGCCCGTGCTGGTGACGTAACCGCTGAAATGAAATTTGTTGCCGAGCGCGAGCAACTGCCCG
>JBGSJB010000317.1:0-20812 GCA_041742175.1 Pirellulaceae bacterium | reverse complement strand
GAAATCCGACTACTTGGACGTAGGCATTGAAAACAAAGGACTTACGTCAACGAAAAGCGACGTAAAAAGCGACGAGGAACAGGCGAGAATCGGGGAGAACGAGAGGGAAGAAACCCCAGAAAACCCTGCATTTCCTTATGTGTGCGATACTCAAATAGCCGGAGCGGGGCTCGAACCCGCACGCCCATTACTGAGCACAGGATTTTAAGTCCTGTGTGTCTGCCATTCCACCATCCGGCCAAAGTGTTGCACGCCAGCTACTTAGGGCACTTTCAAGACGCCGTCAGTCACCGCTTGCCGCCTAAAAGCCGCTGGTTAATGTCCTTGGCTACTTAGTTCGGACCGTAATATAAGGTGTTGGGCGAGTACCTGCAACGCGCGAGGTAGCAGCATATTGCGGCCTCCCAATAGTGCAGTGACTATCTCTTGCGATAGTTGGGGTTAAGTTTGGAGTGACGGTGCTCGAAAAGCTTGGGTGTTTGCGTGCGGTGAGAACTAGGACAGGGCTGGTGTGCCAGTTGCTAAAGAAGTGGCAAGATTCGTTTGGTGTCCGTTTGGCACTGAGTAAACACATGTTCAGGACTTTGGGAAAGTCAAAGCTTCTGAGCTACTGAAATGGATTAGTGGAAAATGGTCACTATCGTGGAGTTGCTGCGTAGCTGCATTTAAAGCGCAAAGGTCCGCGCTTCTCCATCCGACGCAGCAGTGAGGCATACCCAGAATGCAATCGCTTACTTCCGGCACCTATGCGATTCCAAGCTGATTGGGACAACTCGACAGCCATAGTCCACGCATGTACTCCAACACGAATGGGGCTGCTGGTTTTCGTAAAAATCGGTTTGCTTCAAGCAACAGAGAAGTAGTACTACAACAGCTACACCGTTGTGCGACAGCTTGGGAGCCAGTACTCAAGCGGAGGGCAAGGGAGTCGAACCCTCAACTGCTTTCGCAGCGACTGATTTCGAATCAGCTTCTAATCGTGAATTCCCCACGGAATCACTTCGAATTCACCAAAGCGCTTCCTCAGCGCTTCCATTGGGCTTGAACAGCGCACAGCTTGAGCTGATGCGGATACTTGAACGTTTGACGATCGAAGAGCAATCGGCGGTGCTGAAGTTCGGACGGAAGATTCTCAACGGTCACAACGGGCGGTAGTTGGAATCTCACCCCGGGCGAACTGCTTGGGCCGTTCGTGGTGGGTTCTAACTTCGCTCAGGCGCTGGGAGTTTGCTATGTGGTCAGTTTGCTTGGTTGATAACTCGGGGGCGATTGTGGAAGTGCTGAGCAGGGGCGAACGGGAGCTGCGGGGAGCGGTGGCGTTTGCTGCGGGATTCGGTGCATCGAGCCGCGGGGCGGCGGTTGTGCTGCCGACTGAAGCGTTGAACATGATTCACGATGAAGCGATCGCAGAAAGCGACTTGGGAGCGGATGAGCTATCCTCAGTGTTGCCGACTTCGAAGCGACGATTCAACGCCTTTGCAGCGGATCGCTTCGGGCATCGCGTTCAAGTGAACACTACGCCTTATGACATCGAGCAGATTGCGACGTTACTGTCGAAGCTCGATCGGCACAGCGTTACAATCGAACCAGCTCGATCGACTCGCAGAGCGGCGCACGCGTCACGTTGTAACGCGGATGAATTTACGCGGATGAGAACTCGCGAATCGCTTCGAAGGTTACTGACAGCGATCGACCTACTTTCTTGCTCGCAGTTCGGATTCGATCTTCACGAGCTGTGGGCGCGAGTAACTGAAGCAACCGGCGTGCGCGTCCACGTTCGGACGATTCACCGAGACCTGCAATTGCTCGAAAGCCTTTCGTTCATTGAACGCACAAGCAACCGGTGGCGATTGTCGACACGTTCAACCAACCTGCAGGACCTTCGCGTCGACCGTAACGCACGCCCAACCGATTTTCGACAATTTACCGATCCACGCTGCAGCGTCCGGATCGCAATAAAACCAAGGGGGAAACCATGCCAAACAGATGGCCAGGTCTGATGGAATGCGAACAGGCTGCCAACTACCTCAATTGCTCGATCGACGAATTGTTGGGCTTAGTCCAGGCCAAAAAACTGACATTTGTTTTTCTGCGTCGAATGGTCAGGTTTCGGCGCAGCGATCTCGATCAATACCGTCGTGACCTCGAGCGCTCCAATGATGAGTGCGAGGAACGTTGTAACGCGTAACGTGGAAGGAGTGAGTTGCCATGTCGGAACGTTGGCCAGGGTTGATGACGCGTAGGGATGCTGCCGAGTATCTAAGCGTTTCGGTCGAAACGATCAGTCGCGAGAAGGCGAACGGCAACATTAAAAGCGTGCTTTTGCGTGGGATGGTGATGTACTCTCGCGAAGCGCTGGACAACTACATTCAGGGGCTACCTGAAGGGAACGGCCTTTGTCCGGCTAACGTCGCACAGTGACCGGAAACGACAGGAAGAACGCAACCAGAAACGCCAATCGAAACGAGAATGAAGTGATGGAAGTCTCCGACCTCATCGCAGCACAACTAGCAAAGCCAACTGGCAAGTCGCTGCGAGCAGACAACACCAGTGGGACGCCAGGCGTATACCGGTGTGGCGACAAGTGGCGGGCTGAAATTCGCGTGGGTGGCCGCAAACGCTGCTTGGGTACGTTTGCCGACAAGCAAGCTGCGATCGATGCACGCGCGGCTGCGGAGGCTCAGACGGGCCTTTCAAGCTCATTCACTGCAAGCCGACTGGCACAATCGGCTGAACGGCTGCGATCGCATCGGCGTATCGTGGAAACGTGGTGAATGATTCGCGACAGTTGGCCGCAAACGCTGCGAGACGTTGGCCGACAAGCGAGCTGCGATCGATGCACGAGCGGCTGCGGAGGCTCAGGTAGGCCTTTGGAGCTCATTCACTGCAAGCCGACTGGCACAATCGGCTGACGGCTGCGATCGCATCGGCGTATCGTGGAAACGTGGCGATGCGATCGATGGAACGAGCGCTGCCGACCTCAGCTTTGCGATCACGGAACGCGGGCCGCGCGTGTCCGCTCAAAATTTCAGGGTCCTTCCTAGGGGGGGTGGCGTACGGCACGTAGTGCATTTTTCTAAGCGTTTTTTTGCACGCACCGCGCCAAAACCAACTGTAAGTAAGTGCGCACGCCGACCGTTCAACTAACCTCAAAGCCTACGTTTGGTGCTCGCTGAGAGCTGGCGTGAGGTTCGGCTGCCGGTCGGCTTTCAAGTTCATTTCCGCATTGGAACGATTGATTCCCTGCAGTGCGCTTTCGATTTTCTCGAGAAGCTCGACGGTTCTTGGGCCGTCGACCCATTCACCAGCGTTGCCGATCTGATTGACCGCGCGTTGCCTCCCGTTTGGATCCAAATTGCTTGCTGACTGAATGATCAGATTCGCGATAATCTGCATCGATTCATCGAGTCGCGCTTTCGCTTGGGGATCGGCCAAGTTGTCTCGCAACGTTCCCATTTCACGAATCGCAGATACGCCTTCCTCGGCTGCAGTCGTTCCTAAAAGTCTCCCGGATGTGATAGTAGGTGCTATGCCGATTTTCTGCGTGATGAAGTTGTTGAAGAACGACTCGCCAACTGCATCGAACCAAGTCTGATTTTCGCTCATCGCCTTTTCGGTTGTCTCTCGAACTTGCCCAAGGAGTGATAAGTCTGGCCGCCCAAGTTCCGCAATCTCCGTGTTTGCCTTTGTGCGTGCGTCAGCGTTGGCGATGCGAGTGCTTAGAGTCCCAGTCGTAACTTGCTCGACTGCCAGGTCATACGCTCCCCGCCCACCGCTGATTCCGGCGCGTTTCTCAAGAAGCGTTTGGTACGCTTTTGAGTCAGCGTCGGCTAAGTCGCGATTGGTAGATTTAAACGCCTTTTCGCCGGGAACGCCGCCTTCTAACGACAGGTATTGTGCTTTGAGTTCTTCGTTGGATTGAACGGCCTTAAGTCGCCCCAACAAGTCGCCAGGGTCTGCAGGGATTGCAGCCTTACGCTTGTCGAGCGCCTCTTTCTGCTGTTTCAATGCCTCGAGTTCTTTTTGCGCCTCTTCAATGCGGACCGTTTTTTTCTGCTCAGCAAGTTGGTCGCGCAGTTCTCGTAGTTCTTGTTCGCTGCCGAGTACGTTTACCTTTGCTGCTTGCGACTGTTCAAGCCTTGCGATTTTCGATTGTTGCTCTGCGATCGCATTGCTTTTCGCCTTCGCTGCAGCGGGCGTTTTTGCTTGTCGCTGCATCAGTTCTTGCAGCTCATCGCGCTCGCGTTGCAAACTGGCCTCAGCTGCGCCGCTCGCAGCATCCGTTTTGATCTTTCGAAGCTGCTCTTCCTTCTCTAGCAACTGGCGTTCTGCATCAGCGTTCGCAGCGAACGCGGCCTGCATCGACTTTACTTTCTCCTCTTGGGCCTTCAGCTTGCCTTCAGTTGTCTCAAGCTCTTTGTTGAGGGCCTTGTTTCCAACTTGCCAAAGTTCATCGAGATACTGCGTGACGGTTGCAACGTTCGTTTGCGAACTCTGGCCAGTGGTGTCGCCGCCGGCGTCGGTCGAGAGGCCATATAGCGCGGCAGCCGAAATTGCTTCCTCCTTTCGATCGACGTTTGGCGCTGCGTTGTTAACAGTGTTGAGCATGGAAGTCGGCAGCGACTTCGCGACGTCGCCGGGATCTTTAACAAGTGCTTTGCCTCCGGCCGTAAGCAGAAGGTTAATCGCTTCTTCGGGGCCTAACCCAGTAACTTTTCCGATGTTGACGGCGGCCATGGTGAATTCGTCGACTTCATCGGGCTTCAACGCTGTGACACGAGCGGCCGCCCGAACTGCTTTGGGAATCTCCTCGAACTTCGCGTCAGCGGACCCAGCGGCGCCAACCGCTAACGTCAGGTCTTTGCGCGACTGAAAGCCGGTCTCTTTTTGGATCTCCGAAACAACCTCTTCAAGCAAAATGAGTTGCTCATCTTTGCGAAAGCCTGCAAGGTTTTTAAACGCCTCTTGCTGCGCTCCAGCGACGTCGAGATGTGCTTCGCGACCCTCTTGGATCAAGCGTTGCTGGCGCTCGAGTTCTTGACTTACAAGCGTGACGGACGTCGCCAGTCCACCAGCAAGCACACCCAAGCCAGTGAACTGCAATCCCAAATGTTCGTGCACTTTATCCCAAGCGGTTTTGGTATCTTCTGCGGCATCAGTGAACCCGGTTCCGGTTGCAGTGGCGGCGCTCTTGAATCCTTCAGCGACTCCTTTTGCAATCTCCGCCGATGCGGGATCTAGCTTTTCCATCGATGCGAGAATTTCATTGATCGACTTGGTTCCAGCTCCGCCGACTGTTGCCAGATGTTTCTTGACTGCGGCGGCTGCCGCTTCACCGTCGGGGCCCAACTTTCGCAAGTCGGCTATCATGCCGAACATTGCTTTGTTTGCTTCCTTCTCGACCTTGCTCAGAGACTCGCCGATCGCGGTACCGGCTTTCTCACCAGCTTCGCCAGTGTCTTTCAGTTTGCGTTCGTACTCGAGCTGCTTTTGAATTACCTTTTCAAGCGAGCGAAGCAACTTCGCTTCGTCGCCGGTCAGTTCAACAATTTGCGTGGCCATTCGTGTTCTCTACGATCAAAGGTTTTAGGCGTTGGGCTGGGAGTAATCCTACACGTTCCGACTTTGCCAGTGCATCGAATTTAAGGCCGGAATGGTTTGCGCGACGAAGGTAGAATTCTCAGCATGAAGCGAAAGAAAACCGTTGACACTCAAACCGATAGACAGGTCGCAATCGCAGCGATCCAGGCCGTTATGGGCTGCGGTGTACGTAAGGCTGCATTGAAACTCGCAACGGTCGATGTGGCAAAGCTCGCAGAACTTGAGAGAGCAGGAAAGCGAACGCGAATTGTTTTGATGCTTTACCCGTCGACTTCGCTGGAGCACAGTTCGTGACTTTTCTGGAACGGCACTCCTACTGCAAACAGGACCACGAGCAGGACCACGACGCGCTATTTGCTCGGCGGTTTCCAGTCTGTCCTAGTTGCAGTGCAACACCGAATCGAATCGCGAAAAGAATCTTCGAAAATTATTCTACGTGTCAAAGTGTGTCTGTAGTGTGTCACGCTGTAGGTGCAGTGTGTGACGCAGTGAACGCAACTTGCAGCTGAGGCTGCGGATCATCTTGCAGGGTCTGACAACGCCCTGCAAAATTCACTCAGCGACGCGCACGCTGCACCGTTGCAAACTGGTTTTCGGTTAGCTCCCGATTCACCGCTCCCTGCTGGTCGCTCTCCTTGTCGAGCCCAGCAGGCTGCGGGCCAATTCAACAATGACAAGGATTCTGAGGATGACGCAACTGGCGTTTCAGTTCATCGTCGACGATGAACAAGAAGTGGTTTCGATTATTCGTGAACGGTCTCGCGACCGCGTTGCAATCGCATCGATTGCAACGGAACTTGGGCTTCCTCGATCGCACGCGTTAGAACTCGCGCGACGGGCCGGAGTCACCTACAAGCATCGCCACCCAGCTTCGCAGCAAGTTGCAGCGGCGGTGCGGGCAGTCGTTCGTGAAGGTCTGTCGATTCGTGACGCAGCTCGGGCCGCTGGGATAAGCCGGACCGCTGTTAATCGCTATGTCTTGAAGCGTCGCCAGTCGGCAGCCAACAAAGTCGGCGGTATCGAATTCAGTCGCCAAGAAAACCACTGCGACATTCACGGCCGCGTCCATGTCTGGCCATGCGTTGCATGTGCTGCGATCGCAGCGAAAGCGGCGGTGGCAAAATGACTGCCGTTCAACGTTACTTCGGATCAGCGGTAAACGCGGTCGATTTTCTTGTCGGCTGCAAACGCGAATGGGCCGCAAGCTGCGTGCGTCTTTCAGATCCACGGTTCGACCCGAATGCATTATGGCGTCAGTTAATGCCGTTACTGCTACGATCGAATGAACAAAACCTAGACCGCATCGACGATTTGATTCAGGAACTATTTGAGCAGTTCGAGCCGATTGCGAGTATCTACGATGAAGCGGCGGCCGACTTTCCCTGCGTGCGATTTGACGGCCGAAGCGGCACAGCGTGCGAAGTGCTTCAGCAGACCGCACGTGATGTTCAATCATGGTTGCGTGACGATCCAGTCAGCTGGCCCATGCGCGTCGAGTCACGCGAAGCTGTTTTCGAGCTGCGTCAGCTGATGGAATGTTCCGAGAGCTATTTTCCGATCAGCGTTGATGACGGCGAAAAGCTCAAAGCTGCTTTGCGAACCGAACGTCGTTCCACAAGTCGTGAAAGTCAATTGGTCACGCGTGTTGCCGACTTGGTAAGTGCCAAACTGTCCGATAATAGTGCCCGTGATGAGCGACTTGCGGACGATGAATTCGCACAACTGGTATCCCATACGCCAGAGTTCGATTCGATCATGGTCGCTGGCGAAACATTCCCTTTGCGAGGACAGCAAGCTGAGTTGATGCGGTTACTGTGGACGCGAGCGGCGAAAGGCCACCCAGTGGTATCGTTGGAAACGATAGAAAACGAAGACCTCAACAAGAATTGGACAGCGACATTCCGTGATTCAGCAGCGAAGCGATTCATTGTTAAGCCGGTAGGTTCAGAATCGGGAAAAGTAAGGAGGTCGGCTATCACACTTAGCTTCGCCGACATCATTCAAAAAAATTGCAGAAAAAACCACGACTCAGAGCAAGCGCAGCGGTAGCGCAGTGACCGTTTCGTAGATTGCAGCTTATGGAGAAAACCAATGGCAGAACTAATGAACCTTCCAAGAATGGCACGAAGACTCGGCGTGACTCAGAAGTGGCTACGCCAGCAAGCGTTAGACGGAAACGTTCCGGCTTTGAAGGCTGGGGCAAGGCTTCTGTTTAACGCTGATGCCGTTTCGAAGGTAATTTGCGAGATGGCCGTAGACTCTCCCACTACAGCGAAGAAGGCCGCAAGATCGACAGCCTAGCGACATAAAGACAGTGGCCGCTGACGTTCGGGTCAGCGGCCACCACTTTCGATTCAACGGATAACGCGCCCAACGCAACCAGTGAATCCTTACCTGAAAGAGTCCTCAGGATGAGCAACAGTATAGCTGAAGCGGCAGCGGTTGACCCGCGCCGTGTTGAACGCCTACGTGCGAAAATACGCAACCAGTCTGTGCGGGAAATGCGCTCGGCTGGGCGTTTTGACATTTCACCAACGGAACTGGACGCCTTAGTTGCAAGTCGGCTGGACCGGCTGCTGGCGAAGCTGGAATCAGCAGGCCAAGGCCAGTTACCTCTATTCGACGCCGGCCAAGTAGCAACGGAAACCAAGCGACAATCTTGTCGCAAGACTCGCACACTGCGAATAACGCTCCGCGACCGCATCGTCGAAATCCTGCAGACGGCTGGTCGTGACGGTCGAACTCGAGAAGAACTCGCGCGAGACCTTGGCGGAATAAAAGAGGGCACAGTTTGTTCGCCGGTCCGGTTTCTGCTCAATGATGGAATCATTTGCGAACCTTACAGTCGCGAAAGTTCCCTCGGGAACCAAGTCGCCGTCTTGGTCCTTTGCTCCATCGCGAGGGCCGCTTAGATGTCGATGGGTGGCCGCGCCAAGTCACGCAGATTCCGACTCTGCGGATCAATGACGTTGCATGCTGAGGGTTCCGTCTCCTCAGCAGGCCACCTACGTTCGTACGTCGCGTTCATACGTTCGTCCCAGTTCGTGGAGTCTCTAAGCGAAGACGCGAAGCAACGAGGCGATTCCGCTCGTGCTTGTTCTCGCACTCGCTGTCGATCATTTGAGCGCATATTCAGAGAGTTTGATCTTTTGGTTGGCACCCAGTGCTTCGAGCCAATCGAGTCTTCCATTTCGATTCAGACTTGGGCACAGTTCATGCGCCCTGCAACTCGCCCTCCCATGGCTACCGTGTCTCGGACGGTAGCCAGGCGAGTTACAGAGTGGAGTGGCGACGAGGTGACGGCGCGTCCGTCGCAAAGCCGCTCCCGCCCGGGCAGAACTTCGGCCAATCCTGAGCGTCGACTAGGAAGTGTGACACGCGTCACAGAAAGTGCGCCCAAATTGGTACCAAAACTGTGACATTGCAGGCGACATTGCAGGCGACAAAAGCGCACGCGAAGCGTGACGCGCGTCACACTTTGCGTGCGCCATCTATAGACGTAGACGTAGACGTTCTTAAAGACAATTGTTTTAAGAAACGTCTACGTCTACGTAGAACATTCCCAACGGAACGGCGCTAGCAGCGTTTGCTGCCAGCAAGGTTCGAAATTGATACCCAGTTCGATCACGTTCACGCCCAAGTGGACTTTGCAAGGAGTGCGTTAGCGATGAATGGCCTAAGCGAAGCAACGTTAGATGAACTAGCAAACCTCATCGCCGACCGGGTCGAGATGAAGCTTGCCTACACTCCAAAGAAAGCGGCCGCCATGCTCTCAATTAGCGAACGTAAGCTTTGGGAAATTCAAAACCGTGGAGACATCCGGCCAGTGCGCATCGACCGTTCTGTCCGATACTTGCATTCCGAGCTGGAACGCTATCTTGGAACGCTAAACGCACAAGATTGAAGATTTGGACGGCATGCGCCTTGAATTAGGGTATTCGGTGCTGTTAGAGTAACAGGCCAAGGCTAGGGTAGCTCCCGAAAACGAATTCCTGATTCGCTGCCTTGAATTTCACTTTCAGGAACAACTTTCAGGGAGTTGTATCGTGGCCAGCTTATTCAAACGCAGCGACAAAGTCGGCGCCCATTGGTTCGTTAGTTACTACTACGTCACAGCGACCGGAACGAAACGGCGGCGGATCGTTTCAACTGGAACGGCGGAGCACAAAGTAGCCAAGCAGATTGCAGCAAAGCATGAAAGCGATGCGGCCGTTCGTTCGCACGGTGTTATTGATGTTCGGCTGGAGCTGCTGCAGAAGAACTCGAAACTGAAAATCGAGTCGCTGCTACCGGACTTCGAAAACAAGATGAAGCGCAAGGCGAAAGCGGGCAGCGAAAAGAACACCACTCAAACGCTCGGCTACATTCGTCGGTTCATGGAGTTTGCCAAAGTCCAAACCATCGGCCAGATTCACGCGGACGATGTTCAGCGCTTCAAGGTTTCACTATTCGCGCTCAATCTGTCAGCGCGAACGGTTCAAGCGAATGTCAACGCGCTCAAGCATTTCACCAATTGGCTGGTTGATTCCGGCAAGCTGGGCGCGGATCCACTTTTGTCGATCGACGCGCCGAACCCTCAAGATGATCGACGCAAAGAACGGCGAATGCTCTTGCCGACTGAATGGGCTTGGCTGATTCGTGGCGTGCTTCAACTCGGGACCAAACGCGGAATGTGTGCGGAGTCGCGAATTCTGCTGTACAGGTTAACCATTCAAACCGGTTTGCGATCGAACGAACTTCGAAGCCTGAAGCGAGGTAGCTTCACTTTCGGCGATCGACCTTTCGTGAGAGTGGCCAGCGCTTCCACGAAGAACAGTCAAGTTGCCTATCAGTACATCGACAGCGGGCTTGCTGGCGATCTTGAACGCTACTTGGCATCGAAGCACCCAAACGCGGCGGCGTTCACACTTCCCAGCGCGTCGCGAGTTGTCGACATGATTCGAGACGACTTGCAAGCCGGTCGGCAACTGTGGCTTGATGAAGTCAAAGCGAACCCTCAAGAGTATTCGCAGCGGCTGGAAAGTGATTTTCTCGAGATCACGAACGGTGTCGGTCAGTGCTTTGATTTTCACTCGCTACGGCACACTTGCGGGGCGTGGCTGGCGATGCGGGGCGTGCAACCAAAAGTGATTCAGTCAGTGATGCGACATTCAACGATCACTTTGACGATGGACACGTACGGCCATCTGATCGAAGGAGCTGAGGCGATCGCGGTTGCAAGTTCGGCAGAATTGACAGCAATTCCGATACTCGCGACCGGCACCGATGGCGGACGCGCTTCCTCAGCGCTTCCAACGGCGGTGCGTGGAGCGTGCTTTGACATGCTAGGCAATGCGAACTTGGGCCAGTCGGCAGCAAATTTGATGCAACAAAAAACCCCGCACAAGTCAATGACGGTGCGGGGTTATGCGTGCTCAATGCATCGGTATGCAAAGCGGAGGGCAAGGGAGTCGAACCCTCAACTGCTTTCGCAGCGACTGATTTCGAATCAGCTTCCTAACCATTCGGTTACCCTCCGGACTGCCGCTATTGTCTACCGAACTTGTCGTTTCGGCAAGTCCGAGTTCGCTGCCTGGCTATTCCTGTGTGATGCTGCGAAACGGAGGCCCGCGTCGTCGCAAAAAAACAAGCGTCGAACTACCTCCAACGATTCCAATTCACAGCGAAAACCAACGGAAACAAGGGCGTTCGGCGCGAAAACGTTAGAGCATCGCCCCACTGGGCGGTTGTTTTCATGGATGCTGACTCGGGCGATCTCATCGAGAGCCTGGATGACTTGTTTTCACTTTGCAACGCAAATTCGGGAGCGGCAAAAATATCTGACAAATCAGCGATTAGTGTGCTTAATCGTTCGCCAGTCGGCTATGAAGCCTTGTTCTCAGGCCCCCAACGAAGCGATCGAGCAACTGACGGCCGATTCGTTGCAATCTAGTTCGTCCGCGCGATCAAAGCAGCCAGCACTTGTAACCTAGTTTTTCTGCTCGAACGGAGCAACGGAGCGGGCTTCAAGGAAGCGACTGTTTATGTCTAGCGTCTACGCAGCAGAAATCCGCTGTCGAACTCAGATCGCTGCACCAACGCAATTCCGCGTTCTTGAAATCGACGCACGGTCGTTTTGTCGATCAACTTCAGCGGTCGGCGAGACTTGATTCTGCTGGAGACTTGCACCGTCGCCACCATCTTCGTCCAAGCTTGAAGACTCACCAGCCCGTAATTGGTTCTTTCTCATGTCCGTAGTAAAAAATAAGTAAAAGGAAGGCTAACGGTGGAATGCTTAGGATGAACCAAGCTATCGCACCGCGTCGTGGTTGTTTGAGCATTCCGATTAAGCAAAAGAGCATCGCTGGAGCGCTGAATATACCCAAAGTCAACCAACCGATAATCATCAGATAGAAACCAATATCTCCAAACCAGTTTGACTTTGGTGGGGGTTGCTCGACAATGGCCGACTCAAGTGGCGGACTGTACGGATTGTAATTGTTCATCGCTTGCCTCGAAAACAGTCCGTCAAGCTTAACAACATTGCCCGTTGCAATGACAAAGCGGATTGGGATTTGGAGAGTGGACGCTTAGTGCCGGTCGCGCAGTCCGTTTTAACGCCAAGCGTTGCACTGCTAACACCCAATACGACCAATCGAGAAAGTGAGACAAGCTGACCAAAGCGCAAGAACGATTCGCTAGAACGTTATGGTTGGCTCCGATCGTAGAATCTTACACGAACTGAAAAGCGTTTGCCTGTCCGCTGTGCTAGGCGTTTCGTTTTGCTATGCCTACCAAAGGTTCCAGGATGGAACAATCGCTTCGTTGACGTCAACCACACGCTCAAACTGACTCCCAAGTCGTGCAAACGTTGGGGCGTGTCGAGCGGACATACTTACTGCTTGGCTGAGCAGGGAGACATAAGAACTGATCCGAAAGACAAACTATTCGGATGTTGGGAAGAGCGCCGCAAATTCCGTAGCAGCACAGCCGAGCACGCTACGCATAGTGCTACGGAATCGACTGAAGACCCTTATTTTCCAAGGGTTTTAGAGGAGAAAACTACCCCGCATGGATTCGAACCATGAATGAAAGATCCAAAATCTTTAGTGTTACCATTACACCACGGGGTATCTAACGTATTCACCAGCATTGAGCCGCGAATGCGTGGTCAAACTTTTATCACTCGCTTTGACTACCGGCAAGGGCAGTCCAGCGATTAAGCTGACCCTATCAATCGCGTGAAGGAGAGAATTTAGCTTGATTGTTCCGAATTGACAACCGCGAATGCGAGTCGTTGGAGTTCAAGTGCCAAATCTACCTCCACCACAGGTATCCGCTTGTTAATAGACAAACTAACAGGCGTGAAGTTCAGAATTCCGGAAATTCCCAGCTCGGCGAGCCGCGAAGCAACTTGTTGAGCCTCCGCAGCCGGGACGGCGAGGATGGCCAGCCTTGCGTCTAGCTGCGGCAAAATGTCTGCTATTTTTGCAAAATCTTGGATCAAAGCTCCGTCGACAAGTCCTCCGACTTTCGCCGGGTCGCAGTCGAAAACTGCTTTGAACACAAACCCCTGCTCAGAAAAACCGCGGTGCCGCAAGAGTGCCAAGCCTAGGTTTCCGAGCCCGACCAGCACCGTGCCCCACTGGCCATCGGTCCCGAGCGCGTGTCGCAATGCGCCGACCAACCCGGCGACGTGATAGCCGACGCCGCGTTTGCCGAATTGACCAAACATTCCCAAATCGCGACGAATCTGCGAGTCGCTTAGCCCCAGCCGTCGAGACAGCATGACGCTTTTGATCATCTCCGCGCCGCTGCGATGAAAGTACTGCAATTCGCGAAGATAGAGTCCCAACCGGTTTGCTGTAGCTGGTGGTACGGCGGTCATGCCGACTCTCGAAACCGCCGTTTGTTGTTCGAGTTCATCCACGTTTTCGCCCCGCTGGTGAATTGCCACCAAGTCAGTCTAGCAGTTCCTTCAAGAGGTGGGTAGCTGTAGCGATTCGAGGCTGACGATTCGCGTTGCGGGGACCATTAGTTGCGGCTTGCGAAGGGTTTTGGGCAGGTGGTTCTTCAAAACGCCCCCAGCCAGCTTTCCCCAAGCGAGTCGGCGGTTCCGCCAGGTGAGTGCATGCCAAGGCGAGTCAGCGAGTGAGTCCGTCTGGTTCCATTGCCCCTCGGTAGGCCGAATGGCTGCGCCGGTCAGGTAGTCAGCCGCTTGACGGTCGTCGAGCTCAGTTAAACACGTTGGATTCCAGTTCGGGATCTGAACGACGCTGGCCGCGTAGCTGGGAATCCAATCGCCGCCATGCCTTTCCGCGACTGCGACTCCGGCATGCGCCATCGCGATCCACTCGTCCGGAATGGCATCTGAAAAGTAGTGCAGCTCGAACCCTCGTTGCCAAAATCGAATAGACGACTGCGAAGCTTGCAACCAAGGCAGCTCACGCAACGGAAGTTCGACGGGAGCAAACTCACCACCCCGAGGTCGCGCGAAGCTCTGCGAAGGCGAATTCAAATTTCCATCAGCGGATAAATCAAGAGGCTGCGAAGTTGAATCGTTGGGACGTATTAAGCAAGCTGCGAACGCTCCGGCGCATGAGTCGCGATGCGGCCACAATCGATAGCAACCGCTGAAGTCGCTTTCCCAAGTTGACAGTGCAGGAACCGTCAGCGGAGCCCACTCAGGAAACTCGTTGCGAAACCACTGAATGATGCCTTCATTTTCAGCAAACGCGAACGTGCAGGTCGAATAGACCAGACGACCGCCGGGCTTAACGAGTCGCTGGGCGGCGCGCAGGATCCTTTGCTGGCGCGCCGCACTGTGTTCGATCTGCTTGGAAGAGAATGAAGCCAGCGACTGTTTGCCGCGAGCCACCATCGACTGGCCAGTGCATGGTGCATCAACGACAACGCAATCGAAGACATCGTCACAAAGTTCGGCGAGCGATTCGACTTCACAGTTGGCAACCAGGTAGTTTGCGTACCCGGTTCGCGCGAGCGTCCATTCCAGCAATTCAAGTCGCGATCGAATCACTTCGTTTGATACGACCAGCCCCGTACCGCGCAGTTGCTCGAGCAAGCCGGATGACTTGCCACCCGGCGCCGCACAGGTATCGCACACCCATTGACCAGGTTTTACATCGCAGAGCGCCAGTGCCAGCATTGAGCCTGCGTCTTGAATATAGAAATCGCCTGCTGCGTAGTTTAGGAATGCGCCTGGTCGCGTGCCGTTATCCACCAGCCACCGACCGCGATCGTACCAAGGAATCGGCTGTGTCTCGAAAGGCAACTCTGCTGCGGCAATAGACGTATGCATGCGAACGGCGCGCGTACTGTGCTCGCCAATCGCGACATTGAGATCACTCAGTTCGTCGCGGGCGATACCGCGAGCCGAACCGAGTACGTCACCCAGAACCGTGTGCCAGTCGATTTGACCTGTGGCGGCTGCCATGAGTGGTTACGCTTTCAACATCAGTTTGCCGAACAGGGTTGCGTCAGCAGCGAGTGGTTCGCCAAGCGTTTGGAAGCCTTTCTTGTGGTAGAGCTTCCGAGCTGGATTGTCGGCGCGAACTTCCAGGGTGATAGCACAGCAATCAATCGAGTTCGCATATTCGATCACAGCGTCGATCAACTGTGAACCGATACCCTGGCCGCGTTGACTTTCATGGACCACTAAATCGTGAATGTTGATCAACTGCCGTGCTTTGAAAGTTGAAAAGCCTACGAAGCAGATCGCCATTCCGATCGGTTGATCGCCAGCATACGCGATAAAGATCCGGGACATCGGATGCGATTGCAAGCCAGCGATTAGACGGCTTCGTACATCTTCCGGAAGCGGTTGGCTGCTGCCCATTTCATGACGCGAGTAATGATCGAGCAGATATTGCACTGACGACTGCACTTCTGGATTAGCGAGCTCGACGAGCTGGATTGTGAGCTTAGTTGCGAAGGTCATCGTGATGCATCTTGAGTTGCTAATGGACTGTGTAACGTTTAGTTCTAGGGTGGCACTGTTGACTGGGTGTGCCACTGGGCTTTGCCAGTGCGATCGAAGGAGGTCATTCTCAAGGGAAAGTGGTTGACCCAACACAACAAGCTCGTGCTAAAAGTCGCCGAAGCGTTGCGGTTGCAATCTGCAAAGACTTTCAAATACACTGGGACTGGTGAGTCGACCATCGGGGTGAACAGATGGAGTATTGTGGCAAGTCGTGGTATCGCTCTTGCCACCACGGAGCAGTTTAACAGTCACTCAACTCATTGGATATTGATAACGTCTAACTTCGGCTACTCTAGGTCGAGCCCAATGTATTGGAGCGATTCCTTTGTTGTGAGCATCGCCTCCTTCGTTCACACTGGCTATGCCAGTGGCACCCGAAATCGACAGTGCCAACCAAACGATCAACCCTGAAGTTAAGCTGTGACAACCCGCTCTAGTGAGATGTGGAACGCGTGCGGTTTGTGTAAAGCTGCCAATCGCATCCAATTGTCGATCAAACTCGGGCTGCGCGTAGGCGGTTGCCGTTGAATGCTTGCAAAGCGATCGAATTTTTCGAATTTCTAAAGATTCGGCTACATGGACTGTGCGGGTTGTGCCGAAAGAGACAATAGTGCCATGGGGGGTGCCTGGCGCAATTTGCCTGCGCTGGGTTGGTGAACTGAGTATCTTTACGAATGACTCGGTCCGCTACCCATAAGGATATCCGGCGTGCTCTCGACCGGAAACAAAAATACAAACAACGCTCGTCGTTGCATTCACACACTTTGCTTGCTGGCGTTGGCTGGTGCGCTTGCGCTCTCGCAAACCGGTTGCAGTTTGGTGCCTGACGTACGTCACAAGCCACAACTGCTCAATCCGTTTCCGCAGATTCAGCGCGTGGCGGTTCTTCCATTCATTAATCAAAGCGAGGAACCGACGCTCAGCGGCGAGCGCGTATCGCTCGCCTACGCGAACGAGATTCAATCGATTCGAGGTTTCGAAGTTCTGCCGTTGGGCGCGGTGAAGATCAAGATGGCTGAGTTCAATCAACCGCTGGCTCGCGGCGAAGACTTTCAAGCCTTTGCGCGCTTCCTGGGTGTTGATGCAGTTGTGCTGGGCGCCGTCACTGACTTTACGTCGTACTATCCGCCACGGATGAGTATGAAGGTTAACTGGTATGCTGCCAATCCGGGCTTTCATCCGATTCAGCCTGGATACGGATTGCCTTGGGGAACCAGCGAAGAGAAAAAGATACCGCGTTGGGTTCATCAGGAAGCGCAGCGCGCGTTGGCTGCGGAGCAGCTGAAGTCGCAGACGCCGATCGAGCCACAAGCTGAACCGATCATGCCGGAAGATCGGTTGCCAACACCACAAGCAACCCCACCCATACCGACGCAGTCAGCTGAACAAATCAATGCACCAGAGTTTGATGAAACTCAAGCAATGCTCCATGGAGTTGATTACCAGCAACTCGCATTGCCAGCCGAGTGGCCTGACCCGCGCGGGTTTATTCCGGATGCGCCGCAAGTGCAGCGCCCACCATTGCTTGCTCAGCACGAGCCCATCATCTCGCATATGCGCAGTTTTAACGGTCATGACGAAGATCTCACGGAGCAGTTAGAAGACTACTTTTACTTCCGCGATGATGCTCGCTTTGGAGGGTGGCAAGCGTATCTTCAACGCAGCGAAGACTTTATAAGATTCTGCTGCTACCAACATCTGTCAGAAACGCTTATAAGTCGCGGCGGACAAGATAAAAGCCGCTTGATTTTTCGCTGGCCTATCGACCGATATCAGCGGTAACGCATCACCTTGAGCTCGTAGGCACACGAGCACCCTCAAGTTTGATTGCGGAACGGATTCGAGAGCTCGACGACGTTTCTTTCTTGCAGTCATTGCATGGCAGACAAAGCAGCCGTGTGTGGCTAACTATTGATTCAGCCGGACCCAAACTGTGCTGACGATGTGGCAAGTGGAGCTTCGACGAAATTGATCGGCATCATGCGGCATGGAGGCAAGGCATGAATAAAGAAATCAATGTGCTTGCATTGATCAAAGGCGAAGAGCGTTACATCTTTTTGTATGACGACAACAATCGTACGGAGACTCTTCGTACGTTGGGACGTTTTGCAGCGAACCCTGAACTTAGTTTCAGTTGGTACGATGCGGCCGTTATGAGCAAGAAGGTCCGCGAAATGGCGGCTGCTGAAGAGGCTCGTACGACCGAAGAGCCGACTGAGCACGTTGCCCGCAGCGGCTCGCGCCCGCGATTCAATTACAAGCACGAAGAGGACATGATTTAACGGTCAGTCTGAAACGATGGGCCTCCTATAGCGGTCAAAGCGGAGTACGAATGCAAAGCGAAATAGCTCAGTTCTTGCGCTACTTAAGTGTCGAACGGAATGCTTCCGAGTTGACGGTTAAGTCGTATCGCGAGGATCTATTCGATTTGGCAGAGTACCTGCTTGAAGAACTCGGTGCTGACGTTCGTCCCGATGGAGTTTCATCGCGCGACCTGCGTGGCTACGCGGCCGCGTTGCACGAAGCAGGTTACGCGCGAACTAGCATCTCGCGCAAGCTAGCCTCACTGCGAAGTTTCTATCGTTTCGCTCAACAGCGTCAACTGGCTCAATCCAATCCAGCCAAGCCGCTTCGCAATCCGCGAGGACAACGCAAGCTTCCACACTTTCTTACGAATGACGAAGTCGGCAAGCTGCTCGATGCGCCGCATACATTGACGGTGATGGGATTGCGCGATCACGCGATTCTGGAGACGATGTACTCGGCTGGTTTGCGAGTCAGCGAAGTGGTCGGTCTGAACGACGGCGATCTCGAGTTTGAAGAGGGGATCGCTCGCGTTCGAGGTAAAGGTCGCAAAGAGCGATTGAGTCCTCTGGGCAGCTACGCGATTGATGCGTTGCATGCGTACATGCGAGTGCGAGTGCTTTCACCGAAAGAAGCGACCGGTAGGGAAGCTCCTGTTTTCGTCAATCGCTTCGGGTGCCGTTTAACGACGCGCAGCGTTGGTCGGTTGCTTGAAAAATACATTGCTGAACAGGGGTTGGATAGTCGCACGACACCGCACACCTTGCGTCACAGCTTCGCTACGCATCTGCTCGATCGAGGAGCCGACATCCGCAGCGTTCAAGAACTGCTGGGGCACAAGAGCCTCGTGACGACGCAGATATACACTCATCTTTCAACGGCGAACTTGCGTGAAGTCTACCTGCGTGCACACCCGCGTGCTCGGCTGTAAAAGTAGTCGAATGTGCTGTCTAAAGAATCAGCCGCAGGGAACGCGGCTGAGAATTGCAAACTGATTCGACTCGGCAAACTTACGCTTTCTTGTAGCCCAGCGCATGAATGACCTTCAGCATCTCTTCGAATGTGATGTAGCGTCGGTGATGATCGACCTTGTAAGCATCGATCGCTTCGGCAAGTTCGCGGGCGTCGGGAGAGAGTGTTGCGTGCGAGTTGCCGAACTGGCGACGTTCAAACCCGGACGACGATTCATCCTGCGTGCGTCGATCAACGAACGAACTGCCGCTTGACATAGCTACGCTAGCCGCCAGTTCGCTTGGGTTCATAACTTCAGTGGGTGCGGTCGTCATTCTCGTCTCTCCATCACTTCTTGGTCTGTTACCGTGCAGGACTTAGCCGGTTTGTCGCACTTTTTGGTGTCAGTTGAAAAGTAGCTTGCTTTCGCCAATAGAGCAAATCGTTTGTTGGGACTTTTCCTATTGACCGCTTCGCATTCGCGTCGTGCATCCTCGCATGACTGTCAGCCAAAGTTGTCCGGTTGTAGCGATTACGCAAGTCAAACGAGAAAGATGGTGACAATCTACGTCGGGCTGTACAATTTTTGGCGTTGAGATTACGAGCTGTTGAAATTTGTGAATTGATGATGGTCGTTTTTCGCAGTTGATGGCATTTCGCTGAAGTAGGACTAACGATGATTGGCAGTCGCGATGGACGTTCGAGTTTTTCGAGTTTGCTGAGCCGACGAACTGCGTTTGGCGTTGCCTGCGGAGGGTGCAGCTATTTGTTCGGCCTGCGATACGGTTTTGGACAGTACGCGGCAGATGATAAACTGGCCGCATTGCAAGCAGTTGCAGCGAAGTTCGACATAGAGATTGTGACCTCGAATGCAGAGTTTCCGGTTAGAACGACGCATGGTTTTATTCACGGAAAAGCGATTGATCGCGATGCACTAGCCGTTTACCAACCGTTGTTCTCGAGCGAATTCAGTCGATACCCAAAGCAGCTTGTCACCGCAACGAAGCTAAGGAAAGTCGTGCTTTGCGAGGACCTATCCTTCGACGGTCAACGTCGCAACGCGGTTCCGGATTTCGAGCACAATACGCTTTACCTGGAGGCGAAGCGTGGTAGCTACAGTCCCGTCTATCAACGCAAAGTTATCCATCACGAGTTTTTTCACATGATCGATTTCGCCGACGATTGGAAACTCTACGAAGATAGCGACTGGACGAAGCTCAACTCTACAGATTTTCGATACGGGAGCGGCGGCCGCAATGCGCAGGACAACGCTTCGACTTCGGTGTTGACTGACCGGTACCCCGGATTTCTAAACCACTATTCGACGACTGGCGTTGAAGAAGACAAAGCGGAAGTGTTTGCGAACTTAATGGTCGAACCGCAACGTGTTCTGTCGCGAGCGAACAGCGATCCAGTCTTACGGAACAAAGTTGCAGCAATGAAAAAACTTTTGGAAAAATTCTGCGAAGAGTTGAACTCAGAATTCTGGTCGAAGATCGAACTCGCAAAATGACGGGGCTGCCAGCCCGGGGCTGCCAGAGCGGGGCTGCCAGAGCGGAGCTGCAGGACTGGCGTTGCCGGAGCTTAGCTGGCCAATTTTGGTTCCGCTACGCTAGAATCTATATCGAGGACGCTACTCGATAGGAACATTGATCAAACGCCAAGGCAGTTATGAAGAAATTCTACGATTTTGAATCGGACGCAGACGACGAAGCCGAAGCGGATGCGCTGGTCGATTGGGACCAGATTTTTATGCGCCAGGCTTGCGAATTGGCTCAGCAAGCGGCCAGTGAAGATGAAGTTCCGGTGGGTGCAGTCATCGTTCGCGGCAACCGCGTGATCGGTGCGGGCTGGAACCAACGCGAAGCCTTGAATGATCCGACGGCTCACGCCGAAATGATTGCGATTACGCAAGCGGCGGCGGCGATCGAGAGTTGGCGGCTTGAGGAATGCACGTTGTACGTTACGCTAGAACCC
>JBGSJB010000316.1:0-19645 GCA_041742175.1 Pirellulaceae bacterium | reverse complement strand
TGTCACCCCAGAACGAACCGAGTTGGATGTTAAAGCCGACTCGGTGACCGTTCCGTTGTTTGACGGTGAATTAGGTATCCTCAAAGGCCACAGCCCGCTAGTCGGTCGTTTAGGTTACGGCGTGCTGCGCATCAAATCAGGGGATGGTTTGCAGTCCTACTTCGTCGACGGCGGATTCGTGCAAGTTTCGAAGAATGTGATTTCCGTTCTAACTGACCGCGTCGTTGGCACGGATCTAATTACCGCTTCATCAGCCGAAGAAGCCCTCAAGTCTGCTCTTGCGCTCCCCGCCGACAAGCCCGACTTGGCAGTTATCCGCGAAAAGGCTTGCACACGTGCCCGAGCCATGGTCCGCGTTGCCAATCTGAAAAAGTAGCGATGTCGAATCGATCGCAAACGAGATCAGCATAGAGAACTTTGCGTGATTCAGCGACTACTTTCTTTTCACGTCTAATTAGCGCTTCTGGAAGATCCCTTCGAATCAGAACGAGTACAGTGACATTGCTTTTTTTGCAAACGCATTTTGCTCTTTTTGACGAGGCTAGATCGTGCAAGCACGCGGATTTACACTGGTTGAACTTTTAGTTGTCATTGCGATTATTGGAATTTTGGTTGGACTTTTATTGCCTGCTGTTCAAGCTGCGCGAGTGGCGGCCAGACGGTTGCAATGCCAAAACAACTTGAAGCAAACCGGCTTGGCCTTGCACAACCACGAGAGTTCACGAAAGAACATCCCACCGCTAGGCGATTACGTCGCCGCTGGGAGCGCTGTGTACTGGAGCGTTCATGTTCGACTCCTGCCCTACTTAGAACAAACTAATCTGCACTCGTTGGTGGACTTCACGAAGCCGATAAGCCAACAACCGTCCGTCGCGCGATTGCGCATGCCTCATCTGATATGCCCAAGCGAAGTGAACGATCGTGAAAGGCAAGATTCGCCAACATTCACACATTATCCACTCAACTACGGTGCTAACGCTGGTCTCTGGCATGTCGCTCAGCCACCCGCTGATCGAGGTAGCGGCGTCTTCTTGATCAACCGCCCGACCAAGTTTGCGGAACTGACAGACGGACTCAGTAACACTTTGGGTATGGCGGAAGTAAAGGCCTTTACCGCCTACCTACGAGATGGTGGCAATCCAAGTACATCCACGCCTGTGCCCGCGAGTCCCAGTGATGTCTCTTCATTCGGTGGCGAATTTAAGGCGGATTCGGGGCATACCGAGTGGGTCGATGCTCGAACACATCAAAGCGGGCTCACAACGACGTTTGTACCGAACACTAAAGTCCCACACGTTGACGGTGGTAAAACCTATGACATCGATTTCAATTCGATGCGCGAAGGTCGTTCGACAACTTTGCCGACTTATGCAGTAGTTACAAGCCGTAGCTATCACTCCGGCGGCGTGAATGTACTGCTGATGGACGGTTCAGTGCGCAGTATTGCGAATACCATTGAGCTAGGCCTCTGGCGAGCACTA
Organism: Pirellulaceae bacterium; assembly: GCA_041742175.1. Taxonomy (GTDB): domain Bacteria; phylum Planctomycetota; class Planctomycetia; order Pirellulales; family Pirellulaceae; genus Aureliella. The sequence continues at coordinate 18,164 of JBGSJB010000316.1, read as the reverse complement.
GGTACCCGCGCCGGCAGTGAAGTCACAGCCCTCGACGACTAGCACATTAGCATCAGAGCACCGGCATAGGCTCCGGCACCCTGACATGCGCGAGCGTTAACGAAGGTAAAGTCACTAACTATCCGCTGACGCCGGTCGCAGAGCTCCGAGAAACAGGATTTGCGATCGAAGCACCTGGAGCAGAAGCTCCGCGTGAGGTCGCGGCAACGGTGAGTCAAGATTATCGCGTCGGTTGATGCCGGGTGCCATTCCTCGGTCCAAAGTCATATGCCGACGGGACGGGTCGCTGAAGAACGCCGAACGCCAAGATGACATCGACGGCATAATGCTCTGAAAGATCTGTAAAGCGCGACGAGCGATTGACGACAAACAGAATTAGTCGGCTCAATCTCGCGACAGTCGGAAGCACATCGGCGGTTAATTAGCGGTTGCGGTTTCTCGTCTAATCGCCGTATAGATGAGTTCCAATTTATAGGCTCGTAGAGAAGCACCATAGGTTAGGTCGTCGTTGCGCAAGATTCGGCCATCGGGGCCAAGAAGTATATAAGTTGGATAGCCGGTGAGGCCAAGATTGCTGTATTGCTGGATGATGTCGCCGTCAAAGTTGTCGACGACGATCGGGTAGTTCATCTCATGCCTGTCTGCAAACTGCTTGACGTCGGCCGGTGTCTGACCGTTTGTATGCACGCTTATCACCGTGAAGCCTAGTTCCGAGAAATGTTGCTGAGCTAACTTGACGGCGGGCATGTCTTGTTGGCACGGGCCACAGCCAATGAACCAGAAATCCAATAACACGTGCTTGCCACGGAAATCTGCCAGGCTTTTTGCGTCCGTGTTCAACCATGTGCCCTCGGATAGATTCGGAGGCAATTCACCTTCAACGCCTTGCGGGTACCGTTTACGTTGCTCTTCGAATAGCTTCTTTCTCGCAGAGTCGTCCCCTTCCTTCGCTAACGCGTCGGATTCGATGATCTTCTCCAACCAGTCCACTGACTGTGCCGAAAGCTTGATTGAAATGTTCGACAGCAAGTCTTGACTGGCTATATCAACGACCGCTGATCCACCCAAGTCACTCTGCGGATCAAACGCATAGAGCCTTACCTTGGTATCCGCTCCGCTGCCATCTGCCTTATCGCGTACGTTGGTAAGCTTCAGACTGAATGCACCATCGGAAACACCAACAGGATCGGCACAAAGATAGGGACTAAGTATCACCAGCCCTTCGCGAACTAAACCGCCTTGCGGATCCAGCAGCTTGCCTTGCAAAGTGAGGAGTTGTTGGAGCTTGATATCGGGAACCACAGTGCTGCCATCGGCGGCAAACTCGAAATCTTGAGTGCCTTCGACGGTGAAGTAACCATCCTCTCGCACAAAGACCCGCGAATTGCCGGGCGCCAAGTCGATTTCATATTCACCATTGTCATTGGTAACTGCTTCACCAGAGAACACCCAACCATTTCTTCGCCGCGCTAGCTTCTCGGCATCGCTCAATTCGTTCCTAGTCGCTGGTTCTCCTGCGAGCCGCACCAAACCGTAGACGGCGTTGTTGGCGCGTGGCGAACCATCGATGTTTGTGACCTTACCACGAGCTCTCACTTTGCGTTTGACGATCAGACGAATCCGTTTGGAATCGACTGCACTTAGGTTGAGATCTTGAGCCCTGTCTGCGGCTGCTTCCCAAGGATAGTTCTCTTTGGGCTCGATGCAGAAACCTTCGACTTCTACTTGCAAAGATGAATACTCAATTGAGCTGGCAGTGAATTCCACTTTGCCATCGCGGATCGGGAAAGAATGCATCGTCGAAGTTGGATGGCGACTGGAATAGTTCTGAGACAGCAGTTTTACCGCGGCGAGTTTACCTTCAAGTGCCTTTGCATCGGCCGCGTCCGTTTTGAGTGCCAGCGAGATTGACACGCCGGGTTGCATCGTAACCGATGAAATCAACCCGGAAGTAGCCACACGATCCTCAAGCTCGAAGTTCTGCCACTCAGAATGCACTATCATGACGGAGAAATTTGCACCCTCGGGCAAGTGTGGCAATTCCAGTCGCCCGGCTGCGTCGCTGACGTATCGCTTAGGCTCGGCAGGGTCGAGCGTTGCCTGCGTCTGATAGACTTGATTGCCATTTGCGTCGACAAACTTAAGCAGCGAAAGTTCAGCTCCTGCCAGCGGACGACCATTCGGCGAACGAACTTCAATCCAGCTCGTGACAAATCGACTGAGTTTAAATGGTATCTGCTTGGTGTCGCCTGGCGCCACGGCCAGTAAACCTTGACTGGAAGTAGCGAAGTCTTTTGCGCTAACGCGGAGGTACATGTAACCGGTCTCGACTGGGATAGCATTGATTTTGACGAGACCATCTTCGTTCGTCTTGCCCGACAATCCGATGGACTCGTACTTGCCTGTCCATTTGAGCACTTCCGCATCAGCATCGCGGACCGGCACTCCCGCTTCGTCGGTGACTTTGACGATGATGTTTGCCGTCGAAACCTTTACGTCCGCAAAATCCTCTTGAGCGACAGTAAGGTTGCAAAACGCCAAACAAATTAGCGGAAAGACGAGTTTTGAATACAAGGCTACTCTCCATGACGTTCACAGACCCGGGAAACGCAGTTGTCTACCATTGTAACGATGGTTTCATTGTCATTTTTTATCTATCTGCACTTAAACAGAGCTTTACGAAAACGTTGGGCCCGCACGCGGATCTGGCCTGAATTGCTGTGCTTTTAATCGGGCAGAGGTGTAAAGCCTTACTTCGACGACGATAGTGGAATTGATATACTGATCAATCGCAACGCGTTAAGTGATGAGCGTTGCAGCTTCGGTGATTCAGTTTTAGTCTTAAGCTCGTTAGACATAGCTATGCCAAATTTCTTAAAAGTTTATCGGCAAGTGCGTTGCTTGTTGCTGCTGACGTTGGCTTCGCTGAGCGGATGCGGTGGGTGTCGTCGCGATGACGAAAAACTCACTCGTAAAGAGCTGGAGAAGAGAGCGCAAGAGCAGAAAGAGTCAGTGGAGATGGGGCCTCTGCTGACATTGCCGATCGATAGTCAGACGAAGATTGCGACTGTTAAGGCTGGACATTGGTTCGAAAGTCAGCAGAAGTTCAAATCGAATCGCGAGGACATGCAAGTTGTCGCTGTGGGCGATCTGGATCGCGGTGGCAAGCCCGTGAGCTTGCAAGGAACGAACATGATTAATGAGTATTCGCGCCGCACAAGTCTTCCAAAAGGTCAAACGAAAACGATTGATCTGCAGTTTTTTATTCCACCCTCAGGCGTAAAGAACGATGATCCGTTTCAAGTTCCGCCGCGTTTAAAGATGCGAACGCAGTTGCGATCCTGGCCATTGCTAACTCCGATTTTGCCTGTCCCCTCAGAGCAGGGAACGATTGAGATGCGCGACAACGAGTTTCAACTTACCGTGCTCAGTCCGCAAGCGTTGTCGTACGAGTTTCTGACGGTGCTCGACGCCGTTTATTGGCGCGGTGAAGACTTTGGAGATAGCGATTTCGGGTTAAGCAGTACAAGCGGGCGTACACGCAGCTATCAGGTCGCGTTGGTAAAACCGCTGGACGGCAAGTATGCGTTTCCACATTCGATGTTGTCGATGACAGCGATGGCCGTGTTGATTTGGGATGATGTTTCGATCGACGAATTGACGGACGAGCAGCAAGAGGCGATCGTCGATTGGGTGCATTGGGGCGGACAACTTGTGATCAACGGTCCGAGCAGTTGGTCGCGATTGCAGAATTCGTTCTTGTCGCCTTACCTGCCGGCTACTTCGGCGGAAGCGACTGAGTTTGATACAGCGGCCTTCAAGGAAATTTCTGATAACTGGAAAACGAATGACGTCAGTAGCAGCGAGCAAACGCCGCTCGATATCCTCGGTGCTCCCGTCGGTGGATTGAAATTCAGTTTGTCCGCTGGCGGTCAGTGGTTACCCCGGTCGGGAGAGATGGTCGCTGAACGTCAAGTTGGTCGCGGTCGGGTGGTGGTCACCAGTTTTCCGCTCCGCGAGCCTCGCATTTCGAAGTGGAAGTACTTTTCGAGCTTCCTGTCGACCGGTCTGCTTCGTCGTCCGGCGCGACAAATTGGAAATAACTCTGAGGGAATCAAAGTGCAAAACTGGGTGCCGCCGTTCGAGTCGCTGACAATTGATCCGCGAATGCACTCGAACGTTCGGATATTGTCCCGCGATCTTCCGGTATCCGCTTCGACATTGGCCAGCACTACGATTAACCAGGAGCAGAAAGACAAATTAGCTGAACAAGTCATCACTGCGCCGGAATCTGAATTGAAATTGAACGCTTCATTGCAGGTTAACGCTCAAGATCCCGAGGCGCTGCGTTGGGGATCGAATGGTGCGGCTTGGAATGATTACTCAGGTTTGGCTGATCAAGTTCGAACGGCGCTGCGCAAGGCGGCTGGGATCAAATTGCCCGCGCGCTTGACGATCATCTACTTAGTTGCTGGCTACTTGCTGTTTTTGGTTCCCGTCAATTGGCTTATCTTCAAGATCCTCGGGCGACTTGAGTACGCTTGGATCGCAGCGCCGATTTTGGCATTGGTCGGCGTGGTTGTTGTTACGCGCGTTGCGAGGTTAGACATCGGCTTCGCGCGGCGCACCACAGAGATCTCGTTGCTGGAGTTGCAGCCATCGCATCCGCGCGGACATTTGACACGCTATGTTGCGCTGTACACGTCGCTTTCTACCAACTACGCAGTTGATTTTCCAGAGAGTGGCAGCGTCGTATTGCCGCTGGGTGATGTGTCGAAAGTACTGCGTCGTGCTGGTAGCACCGAACGTAACTTGCGAACCAACTACGGCACAACCTCAGGCGTGCGACTCGAACCATTGACAGTCTACTCGAACTCCACAGAGATGCTGCACGCTGAGCAGATGGTGCCTCTAACCGGTGGCATTAGTTTGGAGAAGTCGCTTGATGGCGAAAAGTTGCAATTGATGAACGCAACTGAGCTCGCGTTGAAAAGCGGTTTGGTGGTTCGCAACGAAGAGGGCAAGGTCACTTACGCTTGGGTCGGTGAAGTAATGCCACGGACCGTTGAAGATCTGGAGTTCCTGGAGGCATCGGACAGCGCACTCTGGAAGAATTGGAACTCAGCACCAGAAACAATGGCGCCGGATCAGATTACTCAAATTGCATCGGAAACCGACACGCTGTGGGTCGGGGGCATATTGGGCGATCTACTCAATCGAACTCCGTTAATGCCAGGGCAAGTGCGTTTGATCGCTTACACCGATGATCGACCGGGCGAACTCACGCTTGCCCCTGCCGAGGATCAGTTCGATGGACGCTGTGTGGTGGTCGCGAATCTCACATCTCCGACGTTCGGACCCGTCACTCCGGATCGTTCAATTTGGAGCGGCGTCGTTTCTACGCCGCCCGTCGAAGAAGCAAAGCCGGATGATGCGGCGACTTCGCAATAGAGGAAGATGTGCTATTTGAAGATTGAAGCATCGATCGCCTGATTGTGCTCGACGGCGGTAACCTCTCGAGTCCACGTTATGTTGGGAACGCTAAATCGAATGCGGGTTGGCAATTTGTATCCGTCGAACGCTCTGTACTCTTGATAGTCGACTTGATGCACGAAATCGCCGAGCACCGTTGGGATTGCCGTTGAACGACGTACGAGCAATCCGGTTGCAACATCGAAGTAGAGTTTCTCACGTATGCCGTCTCTGCTGTATGCTCCGAGTACCGCGACGGAACGATCTTCGATCGCCGCAATGCGTTCGAACGCAAGTTCACCGAAGGCGGCAACTAAGTCGCCACCAAAGCCGATGCGAGCTTCGCGCTCGATCAGTAGCATTTCGTCGCGCTTCAACTGAATCGCATCTGAGTTCGCTTTCTTTGCTGCAGCATTGCCATCGAAGACTTCTGCCACGGCAACCGTGTTGTCGCCGCTTCCATAAGTGGTCAGCATTCGATACTTGCCATCAGCCAAGTTCCAAACTTCTTCTGGTTCCACACGACCGTCGGGTTCGATGCGCTTGCCGACCGTGTGACGCGACCTCAGCGTCGACAATTTTTCTTGACCACCAATCGCTGTTACATACTTGGCGAGAATTGAATCAACGTTAGGTTTCGTCGCTGGTTGTTGCACGTCAGCAGCAACAACACCGATTTCGGCCATGACGGCTGCCGCCGGATGTTTCTGCCCGCGGTGACAAGTGAAGCAGGTTACCTCTTCGCGGCCTTCGAAATGACGTTTGTTCAGTTCCAAGGTCATTTCGATCATGTCGCGTCCAATATCTTTATGACCGACAGCTTCTTTCGCAAAGTCAGTTCCTTCGTGGCAGAATTGGCAATTCACACCGAGCGACGCGGTCATGATATTCATGACTTTGCCCATTTGATCCGCAGGCATGTCGGCGAGCGCTGTGACGTTCTTGAATTTCGTACCTGCGAGTTCTTCGCGCGAAGTCGTCTGCGCAAAAATTCGCGCCGGGAGAGCGAGCTGAAGCAGCGCGCCGACCAAAATGACTTTAGAGAAGAGCCGAACTGAGCGTTTGTAGCGATCCATATTTGCTTTCATGAAACAGTTAAGTTGTTCGCCTCTGGGTTACGGATGAGCTCGAGCCGCAACGCACTTTTCGAACCGGAAGCCGACCAAGCAGATCAATCGTCGCGGAGTCGTAACACTGCCAGCACGCTCCAAAGCGATAGATTCACCACTAAGATAGATCCTATAACCGTCGCGATCAAAAAAAAGACGTTCACACCCACGAACGAGGTACCGCTGGGGTCTGGAAATGAGATGTAGGCGATACCATCGGACTCGCTCCATCCATAATTCATTTGCAAGTACAAGAACACTGCAGCCCAAAAGAGCAACATGACCGCCGTCGCATAGATGTAGTAGGGTCGTTCCGTGTAGGCACGCGACCGAGTGTTAATCGCGATCGGTTGGAACGGGTCGTGTTGGCTCATTCTGAACTCGCTCGTAGCCAAGACAGTCGAGATTTAAAGTTTCAACCGGTCGCAAAAGATCAGCTTCAATATTCGATCAGACTAAAAGTTTTATGCGGCTTCAAGCGTTCTTCACCGCAGAGGTCTTTGAGATGGATGCAGAATGCACACTCGACAATGGTAACCGAGAAATTGCTGAGCAACTTCACGCATGCTTCCACTGTTCCACCGGTTGCTAATAGATCGTCGACCACTAGCACGCGCTGTCCCGCCGAGAGTGCATCGGTATGCATCTCGAGAGTATCGCTACCGTACTCGAGATCGTACGAGTGGCTGTGCTTCTGGAACGGCAGCTTACCTGGCTTTCGTACCGGGACAAACGAAGCTCGCAGTTTCAAAGCCAGCGGAGCGGCGAAGATAAAGCCGCGCGACTCGGCCGCTACGATACTATCAATTCGCTCGTTCGCGTAACGTTCTGCCAGTTGGTCGATAGCAGCTTGGAATGCGATAGGTGAAGCCAGGAGTGGTGTAATATCGCGAAACAAAATTCCGGGTTTGGGAAAATCGGAAATTTCGCGAATGTATTGCTGCAAATCAACTTTGGTCATGGCTAGGCTCTCGAAGAATACGTGTGGAAACGAGAGCCCACAGGTTACCAAGATCCGTTAGGGAAGGTAAGACTTCTCAAACGACTGCCAAGCTGCTTTCACACTGCGACTGACTTTCGGCGCGGTGCCGACTTGATCGCCGATGCCAGGTAAGCAGAAACAGGCTGCTATGAAGGCTAGTAACAGTCCGAGCAGTAATGTTGGATCTTGATTGAGGCTAAACATTGTTCCGAATGAAAACTGAAAACCGCTCGGCATCTTCAATTTTGTCAGATCTCGCACGCGCAGCAGGCTTAGATTTGTGAACCGATTCACATCAGAAAACTCGCCGTCGCAAGCCACCTCCCACAATTCACTCGAGTACTCCAGTCGCAAGTTCGCTTTGCTACGTACCTTCTTCAAAATCGCGTTGGGTACACGAATCGTAAAACCATCCCGAGAGAGATCAAGCACTCTGACGCTGAACGACTTGTTGCCTACCCGTAATTCGGCAGCAGCATTGTCGGGTGAGACGATGCACTTGTAAGCCGCGGATCGGTCTTGTTCGTAGGGCATCGGTGGTTCTCCGAAGTCGGGCAAAGTGCAGGCGTTTCAGGTAGTTGCAGATAAGCAATTACAAAAAAGAATGTTGGTGATGTTCCATGCGAAGACTAGTACAAGATTCCGCTCTCGGCGCATCAACGCCAAACGATTGGTCGGAATTCTATACTCATTCCGCGAACGCTGTTTGACTTTGACGATTGCGTCAAATGTGTTGGTCCAAAAGCGGTGGTTGAGTGGTTAGCGAAGTGGTCTTGGCAAACTCTTCCGCTTGGCGATGAAGTTCCGAATAGGAAACCCATAGCGCATTTTGCGGCTGAACTATTTGCAACACCTGTACGTGACGATGTAACCCAAGTTGGGTAGCGGCGCGAGTATCGTTGCGAGGTGAATATGTTCAGTCAATACAAACTGAAAAGTCCTTTCGATTGGAAGCGAACGCCGGCTATCGTTGTGGTGGCATTTGCATTCATCGCCTGCTCGGTAGGCCATACGCAAACTTCGGTTACGCCTGCACCACAAATGTGGACGCGACCAGATGGCCAGAAATTTTCATTCTTACCGCTTGGCTGTCCCGCACAGCCGCGACCAGAACCGCTCGAGCAGTCACCAAGCAATCCGTTTCGTTTACCCTCGGCACAGCTGCCAACCTTTGAATCGCAACAAGCTCGACTACGGCACTTCCTCACCTCGGGTGGAGACGATTTGCTCGGTGGCGATTCGCGCAGCGAAGATTCGCTCGGCGACAAGGGACTCGCGACTGTTGGCGATAACGCCTTGCTGAACTTGGGGCCATCCGCATCCGATACTGTGGCACTAGAAGGCATGGGACCTGCACCCCAAACGAACATACCAGGCGCGAAGCACGGATCCGATGCGCCGCTGCGGACCGGATTGAAGCCCGGTGAGGATCCGCATGCGGCGGTCTATGCCGCCGATTGTTATCCGTCAGCCATCACATGTGCGAAGTGTCATCAAAAAATTTATGACGAATGGCGAGTTAGTTCGCATGCATATGCAACGATCTCGCCTATGTTTCAGAAGTTTGAGCAGAAGATCAACCAGTTGGCGAGCGGCACGATCGGGACGTTCTGCGTTCGTTGTCACGCTCCGGTCGCGACACAGTTAGCCTTTCCTCGCTACGGCTCGTATGCTGACGCGCCGCCGATCATTCGCGAAGGCATCACCTGCGTAGCTTGCCATCGAGTCAAAGAAATGTACGGACGAACGAACGGCGAGCGACGAATCGAACCAGGCGATGCAACTCAGCCGGTCTACGGCAGCTTCGATGGCAACGGTGTCGCTCGAGCAATCGCTGATAAAGACAATTACAAGATCAAGCTTGACCCAAAGGACAAGAAACCAGGTCAAGTTATTCACCAGGCGGCGATTCAGTTCGAGCAACTTTCAGATAGCTCGTTCTGCACGTCATGCCATCAAGTTGCCGTTTATCCTGGCATCGCGCTCGAAGTCGTGTGGGCTCAGTATCGTGCAAGTCCCGCATGCAAGAAAGGTGTTAGTTGCCAGGATTGCCACCTGGGTCTAGTTCCTGGAAAGGCGCTCGGTTACAGTTATGGTCCCGCTGCGGAAATGGATGGCAAGACCGTCGATAACAACCGCAAACACTCGAGTCACTTGTTCTACGGGCCTGGACAATCGATCGCTCATCCAGGCCTGTTTCCGCATAACGAGAAAGCGCTGCGCTGGAACCTCGATCAATGGTTGCAATTCGACTGGCGCGCGGGTTGGGGCACCGCAGAGTTCGAGAAGGCGGTTTCGAGCAAGCAAATCGCTGTCAACTTTCCTGAAGCATGGAAGACAGTTGACGAACGCAAAGACGCTCGCAAAGTGCTTGATGAAAATCAAAAGCTGCTCGACATCAAACGCGCTTCATCCGCTGCTGTGATGTCCGCTGCCGCGCATGTGGACGGTCCGTTCTTCGATACTCCACCACGCGCAAAAAACGATCTGGCCTTTCATTATGTCGTACAAAACAAAAGCGACGGACACAATATGCCGACTGGTTCGCTCGGAGCTCAGCCGCAATTTTGGCTCAACACCGTCCTGACCGCGCCCGACGGTCGGCATGTCTGGGAATCCGGTCACCTAGATCCCAACGGCGATTTATGCGACTTGAATTCTGAGTATGTAACCAGTAGACGCATGCGCCCCGACCATCAGTTGTTCAATCTGCAAACTAAGTTCTTGATTACCGGCGTTAAGGGTACAGACCGCGAACTGTGTTTGCCAATCAACATCGACATCGACCAGTTGCCTTTCATTCGCCCGGGTGCTCAACCTATCACCGTACTTAACCACCCGCCATTTATCCGAATGGAAGCGCATTCGATTCCACCGCTTGGCTCGCGCGCCGCAAAGTTCCGAGTGCCTGCTGAATTGATTCAGCAACCTGGAACATACCGCTTGAGTGTTCGCATGCGCAGCCGCATGGAGCCGCTGTACTTCATGCGATTCTGCGAAGCAACGCCCGAGATGCAACGACGCATGCTGGAACAAACACTTGATATCGCCCAGCACTCGATAACTTTCGAAGTTCAATAGTATCCACCTTAGATTGCTCCAAGTAGGTTCACGTGCACCAGTACAGTATGCGACCGATTCACAAAACGAATCGACAATCCACAGCAGAATTGGGCGAGCGATTATTGATCGCTTGTCTAACGATGTGGTTTGTAACGCTTACTTCGCCAGAACTTCACGCTCAGTTCGAACCGCTGCAATTGGTGGAATCAACTCCACCAGCCAGTCCATCAGAACAACTGGTTAATACGCCTGCCACCAAACCAAGTACCAGTCGCTTTATCAAGCAGCCCTCGATCAACTGGATGCCCGAGGTCGTACCTAATCTGTTCGCGGCACAGGATCCGTTGCAGCAGCAACCACCAATGCAACTCCCTCTGCAATCGCAATTGCAGCCAGATTCACCGCGTTTCGCGCCAAATTCGCAGCCGAGTGCTGAGCAGTTAATACAGCCGCAGTTCCGCTTGGCAAGCGATCCGTTTGCATTTGCTGATGCCGTTGCAGAAAACTCCGGTACACCACTCACGTCAGTAGTAACTGGAACTGTTGCACCGCAAAATAACAACGCCACCACAAAATCAACTTCGCCATCGTTCTTCTTTCTCCCGCAAAACCCTGTACAGTTCGATCGCTACGGCCAAGCGGTTCCATACTCAAGCGACGCCTTCTGCGCGCCGCCGATTCCCGGTGCTCCGACGGATCCACAATCGGAAGCGCTGATTTACCGTGGCAAGACGCCCATTCCAACTCAACGTCCTTGGGTGGAACTCGGTCGGCCGCTGTATACGGCCGGCATCTACCCACCGGCAAACTCATTCCTCTTCGGCGAAACCAACTTACTACAGCCTCACTTTTACGTTTATGGTGACTACCGCACTGGCGTTGGCGTCAACGAGAATCAACAAGGCTCGGCTCGCAGTTGGGCTTCGCGACTGAACCTGGACATGGACTGGCAACTAACTGCGACCGAGCGAATACATGCGTTCATGGGACCGCTCGACCGCAATAATGATGTCTCTCGAATTGATTTCAGCGACAGTGGAAATATTGAATTCGTGAATCGAGCGGACCTCAGGCTCGATACGCTGTTCTTCGAAGGCGATGTGGGAGCGATCATTGGTGGCCGCGAGGGAACTTATTCGCCTTTCGATCTTCCGTTTTCGTTCGGCTTAATGCCGCTCGTGTATCAAAACGGAATTTGGATGGAGGACGCGGCCTTGGGAGCCGCGTTCGCGATCCCAACTCAACACAGTACGTTGCTCGATTGGCCGAACTATGAAATTTCGTTCTTCGCGTTAACCGACCAAGTGACTACAGATGCGTTTGCTGGCGACAACAACGCTGCGGAAGTATTTGGTACAGCCTGGTTCATTGACGCCTACGATGGCTACATTGAAGCGGACTACGCGTTCGTGCACGACGACGCGGGCGGACATCGCAGCTATCACAACGCATCCATCGCTTTCACACGACGCTATTTGTATCGCCTGTCCAATTCCGTGCGGTTCATTACAAACTTCGATCAAGCTCTGCCACGCGATCAACGTACCGCGGACGGTTACCTGTTTTTGATTGAAAATTCGCTGATAACATCGAATCCGAATTACTTCGTACCTTATGCAAACTTCTTTTACGGCTCGGGCAGACCGCAAAGCGTGGCTCGCGCGGCGGTTTCAGGCGGCATACTTCGCAACACTGGCATCAACTTCGAAACCGACGTGCTGACGGGTTACCCCACACTCGACGCAACCGCTAACAACACTTACGGCGCGGCTTTCGGTTTGAACATGTTGGGAAACAATTTTACCCATCAACTAGTTGTCGAATTCGCCGCTCTGGCCGGCACGGGCAGCCAGCAGTTTCGCGCCGCTCCGGGCGATCAGTACGCGGCCGGCATACGTTATCAAAAGCCGCTTAGTTATCGCTGGATATTCCGAGCCGACAGCATGTACGGATGGTTACGCAATGCTGAAGATATCCACGGCAACCGAATCGAGTTCCGCTGGAAGTTCTAGTGCTAACAATCGCTCTGACATCGAAAAGAAACGCCGCACTATCCACATCGATGTAGTCAGGCGGCGCATCTAGGAGCATTCAATCATCGAGCGTTGCAGCCGCGATCGAGTTTTTTAGCAAGACGAATTTAGGGTCCGTCGGTTAGCGGTCCGTTGGGCGGTCTGCAGGCGTTCGGTTGCGATTGACATCCACGTCGACACCATTCCGGTCGACATTTACCCCGACCCCCCCGCGATTGCTGCGCTGTACTTTGTAGCGACGATAGAGATCTTGCGTGAACGATTCGTCAGCGAAATTCGGCCAGTTATCTTCATCAAAGCCAATACTGCCTTCAAGCTGAGCTTGCGTGACGTCCAGCACCAAGACTCTTTCATTCACATCGTTGCGAGCAGTACGGAACTGAAACGCTTCAAACGGAACAGCAAACATTTTGTTGCCAATTCCCAAGAAACCGCCATACGTTACTGCGGCGTATTCAATCCTGCCAGTGTCGGCATCAATCACTAAGTCGTTGATCGATCCAACTCCCTTTCCTTCTGGGTTCTGGATGCTCATGCCGATCAACTTGCTGGCGCGCATGTGAATCATCGGCTTGGTCGCAGCTCCAGTGCGCGGCGTTTGAGCAGTGTTTGTGTTGGATGGGATTGCTGGATCCTACGCAATCACTTGAACAGATGTCACAGTAATTGCTGTAACGACTACGAACATTCTTACGATCGAGTTCTTCATTTTGTTTCCCTGAATATCTACTTAATTTCTTAACCAGTTACTGCGTACGTTGCTTTACGACAAACTTATCTGTTTGTGGATCTCGTCGTCGCCCATCAATCCACGTTTTCTTCGAGCGAGGATTGAAAGTCGTCACCTGTTTTCTTCACGCAATCCTAAATCGCGCCGCAGTGAGATGAAGCTACCGCCAACTCTCACGGTTATCTTCGAACTCCTTCACTTGCTTCTCAGCTTCTTCTCGCGCAATTCCGTACCGCTCTTGAACTTTGCCCACCAATTGATCGCGCTTGCCAGCGATGCTATCAAGGTCGTCGTTTGTTAGGTCACCCCACTTCTCTTTGACGGCACCGGTAACCTGTTTCCACTTGCCTTCAATTTGATCCCAGTTCATGATGAACTCCTTTTAATACGAGGTACTGGTGATCTCAACTGCATGTAATATGCCGATCTTGAATGCATGTAGTATGCCGAGCTTGAAGGAACGAGGAAAATGCGACCGTCTGAGGGAAAGCGGGTGACGCGCGAGCAGTTCGCAAGTAGAAGTGGTCGATGTTAATCGGCAGTGGTTGGCGAGAGCGCGATTTCACTAAGCCGACAGGGGTAGCTCACACTGCAGTAAGCCGATCAACAGAAAACCGCCACGGGGTACTTGACCTCATGGCGGACATGTCTCCCTACTTAAAGTCACTTCCGATGTAACCGGTTGAGTTGGATGATGCACGTGCGACAGATCGCAGTTTTCGCGAACTCACAAGTAACTGACTTCGATAAAGTCGACGATAAAGATCCCCGGCAAGTGCTTCATTACGATGGAGAGCGCAATTTGACGGAGATAGAAACTTGGAACCCTGCCTTGAAGCACCACAACGTTACGTTCAAAGCGGGCGTGAATAGCGCGAACGCTTGCGTAGGCACTTCGCTGCAGGTGTTCTTCGATCAGTTCTCCGCTCGGATGCGTGTTTTCAATTCCGACTTCTGCAACGGCCTGAGGTCCAGGCACTGTCACTGTCAGCAGCTCTTCAATACAGCGAGTGGCGAGTTCGCAGCCGTCGCTGATCGCTACTTGACTGTCGCGATCAGTGCTTGCGTTCAGTAAATTTGGGTTACTTAGTTTAGGACCAGAGGACGCGTGCGACGTGAGTTGCGGTGCGTTGCGGACATCAACGCGCCGCATGCCTGGTGAGTTCATAAAGCGGACCTAGTTCAAATGGTATTGATGATTAATGCGGCGTGTTGGTCGGTGTTGGTCGGAGAAAGGCGTCGCGCGATTCTGGCGTCGTTAAGCCATGCAGATTCGGCCCCTCAAACGCCATGCAAGTCGTGTTCCAACTGCTTAGATTCGCTGACAAGTACATGTCGCCGCACACTTCCATTCGGGAAATAGCAAACTGATGACCGCAGCGAGTAATTCACACGAGCCGAAGAGTTGTGATGTGTTTTGCACAGTGTGCTCGGAATCCGATCCACGACTGATTCGATTGCGATCAGTCAACACGAAAAACCATCGCGACTTTTGAGGCCGCGATGGTTGCAAAGGGGAATGTAGTGGCAACGATGTGACGTTGCTTCAATGTTACTTGCGATTTTCGTTATTGCGATTGCTCGTATCGCTCGAGCGGGAACCGGTATCGCGATCGTCTTCGAACTTCTTGGCTAGTTTTTTCGCAGCCTCGAGGTGTTCTTCGATCTTGGGCGATGCTTGTTGGGCAATGGTCTTCAGTTTTTCAGGACCGCTGCTTCCGATCGCTTTCATCTCAGCCAGCGAAGCGGTATGCGCGACGATCTGCTGACCTAGAAATGCCATCTTAAAGTCCTGTCCTTCATGCTTGCTCAACATCTCCTTGGTCATCTTCAAGTTGTTGTCACAAGCTTGGCTCGCGATGCTGATAAGCATCTGCGGAACGCGTCCGCCTCCCATTCCGGCCATTTGTCCACGGCCTTGGCGACCGGGCTGCGCAGCATTCGTTGCTTGGTTGCCCAACTGTCCGTCGGCATCCGGCTGATTCTGGCCAGGATTCACTTGGTTTTGGCCCGGATTGTTTTGACCCGGATTGTTTTGGCCCGGATTGTTTTGACCTGCACGACGGTTACCGACATTGCCTCCAGTCGCGCCAGCTACTTGATCGAGTTGCTGGTTGAGTGCCTGGTGATCTTGTATTAACTTCTGCGTGAACTGACGGAAGTCTTGGTCGTCAACCTTTTCTTGCGCAAGCTGCGCAAGTTCAATCTCGGCGTCGTTCATTTTCTTAATCTTCATTACAAGCGCCTGCTCGACGCTGACGCCTTGCTGATTGCCTTGGTTTCGATCGTTAACGTCGCGAAGGTCCTGTTGAGTTTGCACAGGTGGCGTCTGCTGGACGGGTTGTCCGGGCAACGTTTGAGGCGGGGTCTGCTGCGCAAATGCGGCGCTTGTTCCAGCTACCGCCGCTAGTGCTAATCCGGTAACTGAATGTTTGAATTTCGACATCTGGGGCTTCTCCTTCAACTTTGCAGTTGAGCGTGATACGAATTGTTTGGTGATCGCGACGACATGCCGCGAATTGCTTTTTGAGGTTGCACAACCTGCGCCGAATTGGTCAAGCAAAGCCTCGTTCACCTACTCTTCACGTTTGCATTTGCAGTTTTGGCAAAATAGCAAAGGCAAAAAGAACTCCGGTCTGTAACCGCAAGTGGCTGAGTTCGCGTTAAAACCAATCACGTTGGTTTGCCAATCGACAGCGAGGTGCTTTACGTGCTGCGCGTGGGCTATTTCGCGTCGCCCTCTTCCTCACGATCACGACAGGCTGTACACGATTCGGAAGCGGTACAATAGGGACAGCGGAAAGGTTCATCAACTGCCCGCGCGGACGCTCCGCATTTCACGCAACACAACCAGTCGCTTGCCAGAGTTTCACAGAATTTGCGTTCTTGGCAACTCGTTGGCATAACGGATAAACCGGGTCGCGATGGTGTCCAGCGAATTACACTCAGTCGTCCGGACGGTTCGATGAAAGCCTGCCGAACTTGCCCCAGATGCGCGACTCCTTCGATCCTCAACATCTCAAACAATTCATTGTTACTCAGTCGTTCTTGCGCAAGCTTTACAAGATCAATACGGCCCTTCTCAACCAGCAATTCCGTTCGGCTTTCTACCCACTGCTCCACATGCTCGTTTTTCTGCGTGAGGTGTCCCAGCAACTGTTGAAGCCCGATAATTACGGCGATAGCAATCATAGAGTTTAGTAGCGGCACATCGTCATAAATCATCGGATCGCCAACGGCAGAGCCAAGCGCGATGATGATTGCAAGTTCGAAAGGGGACAGTTGCCCCATCCCGCGCTTCCCCATCCACCGAATAAGCACCAGTGTGTAACTGAAAATGAATGTTGTACGAAAGACGATCTCCAGCAAGAACCACGGCGAGTTCTCACCTAGGAAAATTCGCCGCAGTTCTTCGATCCATTCCATCATTGCTGGCACTCACAATTTGCAGTCACTTGCCAGACTCAGGCATGGCATCGCGATTTTCTTCGGAACGGAACTGCGAATCCACCCAGCACCTGGGAAGTGCTTCACCTGATGGAAATGTCAATGCAAGCTTGGAGATGCGCTTCGTGTCTTGCTCCTCCTGACCCGACTGAACTCGGCCAGCAACCTCTTCATCGAAGGGGCTCACCAATTGTTCTAAGCTCTCAATCATGATCAAGTCACCGGTTTCTTTGTTGCGCATCAACATCATGCATCCTCGATTGTCGTTTTAAGTAATACCCTAAAGGTTGGTTGCCTTAACATTTTTTTGACCGCCAGTGCTTGGCTGCTAGGTAGCACGCCAAAGCTAGTTCACCCAGAACTCTGTGGACGAAGCATTCAATGGACGAAGCGCTAGTCTGCATTGCTAACTTTGCTCGAGCTTTTCAGGTCCTCTTGGGGCGGCCCATAAATACGTTCACCAGCTGCGTTAAAACGGCCACCATGCACCGGACAATCCCAAGTTTGCTCCACTTCGTTCCAACGGACGACGCCGCCCATGTGCGTGCAGATCGGACTAGTTCGGTGTTCGCAACCTGAGCGATCACGGCAAATGGCAACATGCTCGCCGTCTATTTTGCCGACAGCGCCCTGACCAGCACTAAGGGAATTCGGATCGATACTCGAAGCGGGCAATACACGCTCAGCGACATCCATCGCAGCGACCGCCTGTTCGCTCAGCCACTGCATGGGTCGGCTGAGCCCGAACCGGGCTGGCGACAATGCCTCAGCTAGGGGAACTTCGATGCCAGCCATCATGTCAGCGATCAAAGATGCTGACGCAGTCCCCAGCGTCAACCCAACTCCGCTCAGTCCTGTTACGACCCACATGTTGTCTCCATACGCTTTACCAATCATGGGCAAACCGTCCGTGGGCTCAAACAGTTCCGCGCTCCATCGCGCCGTAATTTCGGTAACATTGAACCGTTCGCGCACCCAGCGCTCTAACTTCTGCGCAGCTTCTTTTTCGTCACCCGCTCCGGTGCGGTGGTCACAACCGCCCACCATGATGAAGCGACCATCCCTGCTGTGAACTCGGCGCACGTAGAAGTAAGGGTCCGATGAATCCCAATACAACGCATCAACAAGTGGCGCCGCGATTCTCGCAGTCAACACATAGGACTGGTATGCGGGTGTCGCGGCGTAGATATTCAATGCGGGCGAAAAATTGCAATGAACGGTTCCCACGACCTGCTCGAAATGCACTTCACCGTCTCCTGCTTGCAATGTGCGGACATTCTCTTCAGAACTTCCGCTTACCAGCGTATTTTCAAAAATCTGTACGCCTT
>JBGSJB010000315.1:0-7070 GCA_041742175.1 Pirellulaceae bacterium | reverse complement strand
GGTTTCGGGCCCGTCGGTGACTCGGTACACGTTCGCGATATTCACGCGACGTTGTTGCATCAGTTGGGACTGAATCACGAGCGGTTAACGGTTCGAGCTCAGGGGTTGGATTTCCGGTTGACGGGGGTGCTTCCAGCGCGAGTTGTAAAAGAAGTTTTGGTGTAGCGGGTTGCTTCCTGGGCTTTGTGGAAAGTCTTGCTGTGTCGCTGAATCCTTACTTGCCGCCGCATTCAAGCGAGTTGGCGGCTGAGCATCGCGATCGCTTGACGACCTTTCTGCTGCGAACGGCGGAAAGTCTACTTGCGCTAGGAATCTTGCTGGTACTGACTCGCGGTTTCGCTGTCACATTCTGGATTGCGGCTCTCATTGCAGGTGCGGCGTGGATCGCAAGTTATGTGGCGGTTGAGAGTGCGAATCCTAGGCTTGATCGAAAATCGGCGATTGGTTTGTCGCTAGCTGCGGCAGTTTTCTTCGTTCACGTCAGTCTGCTTTCGGAAGCTAGGCATCAGCGGAACGTGCGATATCGCGAGACAGTCGAGCGACTGCGCGAACGCGTTGAATCGCTGCGATGAATTGTTGGTTTGCTGACGGAGCTGCAAGTCATGCGACATTTCTTTACAGTGAAGCCATGTGCCGATTTGCGTCGTGTACAATCTACCGCTTCGATCAGGTCCCACACTGGAACTGAATGAACACCAACAGCAATCCTCTCGACGTCTTTGCTGTTTCGATGATTGAATCAACTTTGTTAGTGAGTTCGAGTATGAGTGTTCGAGCTGAGATGCGCTCGTTTGGTTTTGCGTTTGCAGGTTTAGTTCTTTGCTTTGTGAGCGTTGCTTCGCAACTGAGTGCACAAGAGAAGAGCGCATCGGACAACGTAGCAGTCGATGCGTCTGCGTTAGAGTTGCCGACGGTCGCGGAAGCGAGCGGTTACAAGGAGACAGCGACCGGCGCTGAAGTGGAAGCTTATCTGCGGCGTCTAACGGCTACATGGAAAGGATCCGCACTAACGACTATCGGACGCAGCGTTGAAGGGCGTCCGTTGTGGGCTTTGGTTGTTGAACCGGAGGTGAAGACCGAAATCAAACCTTTGACGGTGTTGATCATCGGAGGCATCCACTCCGGTGAATGCGATGGTAAGGAAGCGTTGCTGGCGCTGGCGCGTGATATGGCTGTCGGCAAGCAGGACAAGTGGTGGCAGAGTTTGCGATTGGTATTCGTGCCGAACTTTAATGCGGACGCCAATGAACGCCGCGGGTTGTTGCATCGACCGGGACAAGCTGGGCCTGAGGCTGGCATGGGTATGCGTGAGAACGCGCAAGGATTGGATCTGAATCGCGATTTCATCAAACTGGAAACGCCGGAAGTCACAGCGCTGGTCGCAGCGTTCAATCAATATGATGTGGAT
This sequence comes from Pirellulaceae bacterium, assembly GCA_041742175.1. Taxonomy (GTDB): domain Bacteria; phylum Planctomycetota; class Planctomycetia; order Pirellulales; family Pirellulaceae; genus Aureliella. The sequence goes on along the minus strand of JBGSJB010000315.1, from coordinate 5,662 downwards.
GTCTTCGTCGACTTGCACACGACGAACGGTTCGCTGCACCGCTATGAAATGACTTACGACATACCGCATAATCCTTCCGCTTCGCAGGCGATCGATCGCTGGCTGCGAGGCAAATTGCTGCCGACATTAACTGAGCAGATGGAAGCGGCTGGTTTTGGTGCGTTCTATTACGGGAACTTTGACGCGGAACATCGTCGCTGGGAAACCTACGGTCACGAACCTCGCTACAGCACCGAATACATGGGGCTGCGCGGACGTATTGGGATCTTAGTTGAATCGTATTCGTATGCGAGTTACCAGCGTCGCATTGAGGCGTCTTATCAGTTCACGCGCGATCTGCTGCGAAACGTCAGTGAGAATGCGGTCGAAATACGACACTTGATTGACCAAGCTACCGCGGCGCCGCATGTCGGGCAGTTGCTGGCGCTCGATGCAAAGTTGGCTCCGACTGGCGAGTCGCTGACGGTGCGAGGTTACCAGCAAGCTGATGGCTCGCCGCCTAAAGGTCCCTATGGTCCGAACTCGGCGACCAATTTGGCTCATAAGGATTATGCAGTTCAATTATGGAATCGAGCGGAAGCGATCAACTCAGTCGCATTACCTCACGCTTATGCAGTGGACAAACAGTACGCTTGGGCCGTCAGTCGCCTGACTAAGCACGGTATCGAAGTTAAGCAATTGAAGACGGATGTCAAACTGGACGTTGAACAGTACGAGGTCTTCAGTGCCAAGCGTCAGCGACCGTTTCAGAGCCACGCGATGTTGGACGTGGATGCGAAAGTTGTTCAACAGAATGTGACGCTAAAGAGCGGAACTTATATTATCGAAACAACGCAACCGCTCGGATTGCTGGCCGCCCATATGCTTGAGCCGGAAGCGAACGATAGTTTGGCGACGTGGAATTTCTTTGATCCTGATGTCAATGTCGGCGCGACATTGCCTGTGCAGCGAGTTGTTCAGGCAGTGCCAGCGGATTCGTTGGATTCGGTCGTTAAGGTTGCGGCCAGCGAGCAGATAACGCTTGAGCATCTGTACGCACCGGGACGTACTGTCGATTTCAGTGGCAGCGCGGTGCGCGGTGCGACGTGGATTGGGGATTCGGCGGAGTATGCCGTGCGGCGCGATACGGCAACTTATGCGATCGATGCTGCCACCGGCGCGATGCGACCGATCGAAGAGTTGCGAACTTTGGCGGCAAAGCTCGGCTCGTTGGCGGCGTTCAAGACTGAGGAAGCTCGCGCTGCAGCAACGTTGCAGGCCTTTTCAACGGATCGAAAGCATGCGCTCGTGCCGCATCGCCGTGACCTGTATTACTTCGACGCTAACAGCGGCGCAGCGAGACAATTGACTCACTCGGAAACTGAAGATGAAGAGTTCGCGGAGCTGAGTCCTAGTGGCCAGCACGTCGCTTTTCTTCGCGCTAACAACTTGTGGGTCGTCGACACGGAATCAACTGAGCTGAAGCAACTGACGAAGGACGGAACCGAAGAGCTGCTGAACGGCAAATTGGATTGGGTCTACCAAGAGGAGCTTTACGGACGTGGAAATTTCAAGGCGTACTGGTGGAGCCCGGATGGCCAGCAGCTTGCGTTCTTGCAGCTCGATCAATCGCCGGTGTTGCACTACGAAGTTTCCGATAGCATCAGCTTCCGGCAGCAGCTCGAAGATACACGTTATCCGAAAGCGGGCGATCCATTGCCAATCGCGAGGATGTGGATCGCGGACGTAGCGTCTGGAAAACTGCAGCAAGTCGACTTGTCCGCGTTTGAAGAATCGGAGCGTTTGGTTGCGCGAGTGACTTGGTCGCCAACGAACGAATTGTGGTTGCAGGTTTTCAATCGAATTCAGAATAAACAGTCGGTTGTACATGTGGATCGTAAGACCGGTGACGCGAAGACGCTGTTCACGGAAGAGACCGAAGGGTGGATCGAAGTGTTGGGAACTCCGGAGTTTCTGGCGAACGGCGATTTCCTGTGGCTGAGCGAAGTGCCTACGGGTCGTCGCCATCTGTATCGCGTGTCGCACGAGTCTGGTGAGCGAACACCGTTGACGCATGGCGAATGGGATGTGGACAGTTTGCTGCGAGTGTCGAGCGACAAAGCCACTGCGTTCCTGAGCTGCAATATTTCGCATCCAACGGAGTTGCAGTTGATCGCCGTTGATGTTCAGCGCGCGAGCGTTCACCAGTTGACATCGACTCCCGGAACGCATCGAACGTCCGTCGATGTTTCGGGGCAGTTCTTTATCGACGTGTTCAGTAGCTTCACTTCGCCGCCCGTTGCATCAGTGCATCGCATCGATGGGCAATTGCTGCGAGTGATCGAAGCACCGACTTCGGATCGTTATCAGTACTTGGACGTGCGTCCACCGCTGCCGATGACGATTACCGCCCGCGATGGTTTGGAGTTGCAGGCGTTGTTGATGCTGCCAACGGATGTCGCTTTGGAGAATCCGTCGCGAAAGCTGCCGGTGGTGTTTCATGTATATGGCGGACCGCAAGCGCCAACGATTAAGAATGCGTGGGCCGGTTCGAACTATTGGTGGCACCAGATGCTGTGTCAGCAAGGGTTCGCGGTCGTGATGTGTGATAATCGGGCTTCGCGCGGACGCGGCATCAAAGACACTTGGACCATTCGTGGTGACTTGGGGCGAGTTGAATTGCAGGACTTGGAGGATGCGACGAAATGGGTGGCGAAGCAACCGTGGGCCGATAGCGAACGTATCGGTTTGTGGGGTTGGAGCTATGGCGGCTACTTCACATCGTACGCGCTGACTCACAGCAAGCTGTTTCGAGCTGGAATTGCTGGGGCGCCCGTTACCGACTGGCGCAATTACGATGCGATCTACACTGAACGTTATATGGATCTGCCCAAGGATAACTATGACGGTTACAAGTCCAGTTCGGTGGTTGAAGCGGCGGGGAATCTCAGCGGGCGGTTGCTGCTGATTCATGGCGAGCGCGATGATAACGTGCACCTTAGCAACACGCTTCAGTTGGCTGATGCGCTGCAAAACGCTGGCAAGCAATTCGATTTGATGATCTATCCTAAGAATCGTCACGGGATAACCGATCCTCAGCAGCGAGCTCACATGCAGCAGCTGATGACCGACTTCTTCATTCGCAATCTAAAGGACGCGAATTGAAAGACTGGTCGAACGATTGCTGCCGCTGAAATGATATTCCTCTCAGTTTCATTTTCGGAGTTCAGAAACCATGTCGTCGCTTTCGCATTCGCAACTGCTACAACTTAAACGTTGGAACACGCCGACGATTTACAACGGATGGGAACAGATCACGGCACTGGATGCTGCTTCTGCGGTTTGCAATGTTGAAGAGACGCGAGACTTCATGCCGCAAATGGGGCCGATGGTCGGATTCGCAGTTACGGTGGTGATTGAGCCGAGCGAAGGCAAGCACAAGGCTGAGAATCCGACCGGTTGGAGCGAGTACCGCAAGTACATCGCATCGCAGCCGGGACCAAAGATTGTGGTTGTGCAAGATCTGGACAAGCCGCGGGTTATCGGGTCGCTGTGGGGCGAAGTCAATGCGAATGTTCATCGCACTTTGGGTTGTGTTGGAACGATAACGGACGGTGCCGTGCGCGACCTCGACGAGATGACCAACGCTGGATTCAAAGCGTTAGCTCGGCGTCTGTGCGTTGGTCACGCGCACAGCCTTCCAGTTCGGTGGGGCACTGAGGTGGAAGTCTTTGGAACGCGAGTTCAGCCGGGGCAATTGATTCATGCGGACAAACACGGCTTCATCGTGATTCCCAAAGCGGACGAAGCTGAGTTGCTGGAAGCGGCGCGGTTCATGGATTTCAATGAGTGCGAAACGCTGATCTCAGCAGCGCGGAACTGCGCGGGACTTTCGACATCCGAGACGCTTCAGAAAATTGATTCAGCAGCGAAGGCATTTGCGGCTGCGACGAAGCTGCGTTTCAACAAGTAGCGGCTCTACAGTTGATAGTGTCGAACCGCGTTATCGTGGAATAACTTGATTTGATCCGCCATCGGTCGGGAGCTCACAATTTCTTTCAGAGCGTTCACCCACTGGGCATAGGTCGCACCGAGTTTGCACACCGGCCAATCGCCGCCAAAGACAACTCGATCGGGCCCGAATGCATCGAGGCAAAAGTTGATCGCTGGCGCAATGTCTTCGCTTGTCCAACCCGTGCGTACATGAGCGACGATACCGGAGATTTTGCAGATTGTATTGTCGAGCTCTGCGAGTTTGCCCATGTCTGATTTCCATTGCTCGACTGTATGGCTCGGTAAACTGCGGCCGGGTGCTGCGACTTGCTTATCCTTCGGCAGCCAAGCTGCTGGATGCGCGTTGCCGCAGTGATCGATGATGAAGCGCGTGTTCGGGCAACTTGCCACCAATTTGGCGCCATCACCCAATTCGGCCGGACGCATGCACAAATCGAAACTCTTGCCCATCTCGCCGAGCAATTGCATCGACTTCACAAACTGAGGTTGTAAACATAGTCCGCGTTCGGCTGAGCCGGCGTGCAAGATCTGGCGGACGCCTTTCACTAGCGGGTTATTGCGATGACGCTGCATGTATGTGGCGAAGATGTCGGAGTTTGGTCGGCCGGAAATGATCGCTGCCACCGTTGAACTCGCTTTGGCAGCGATGAGCGCGAGCACGTAGTCAGCTTCTTTGTCTTGATCGGCGGGTGCGGCGTCAACTTCCATGTAAATCGCTTTGACGACATTCAATCCGCTCGTCGCGGCAAGGTAGTCCGACATATCGTGCTTTGCCGCGATCTTCGCATCGGACTTAGCGAGCCACGGCGGCTGGAAAGCGACCAAGTCCCACAGATGTTGATGGGTATCGATGATCGGAATCGTGGCGGCATCAGTTGCCTGTATCGCTGCAATTGCGTCCAGAGATCCGGTGCAGCGATTTGTAAGGAACCAAGCGGATAAACCGGATATCAAGACGGCTTTGGCAAAGTTACGTCGATTCGTGGACCTGATCGTCTTTGTCATCTTCGTCTCCATGCAATTGATTAGTATCGAGCGAGATCTTTCCGGGTTTCAAGTCCGATCGAAGTGACCACTGAACGCGCTTGCGCGGACAACATCCCGAGGTCGCTGGAAACGGCGATGAACTGCATGCCTTGATCGACGCGGCGCTGCGCGTCTTCGGTTGTCTGCACATGCATCCCAGTAGGGCGACCCGAATTGCGACCGACTTGGATCGCGCGCTGAATCATCGCTTCGTGTTGCTGATCGGTTGGGAAAGAGCCGTCGGCGGATCGCATTTGGAAACGAAGATCGTTCGGACCGATAAAGATGGCATCGCAACCCGGCAGCGCATAGATCGCTTCCGCGTTTTGAACTCCGAGCGGACTTTCCGTCTGCAGGATGACCAGAATCTGTTCATTCGCATTCAGAAAATAATCTTCAGCCGAACATTCAAAATTCAGATTGTGCGAGCCACCGCCGGCGCTTCGATTGCCTTCTGGCGGATACTTGGCTGCGGCGATCACGGACTTGGCTTGTTCAATGGTGTCGACCATCGGCACGATAATGCCGAACGCACCCGCATCCAGAGCTCGTTTGATGTTACTGTGCGATCCATCCGGCAATCGAACCAGCGGCACGCAGCCAGCGTCAGCGATCGCGCCAACAACGGTCGCTATCTCGCGCC
>JBGSJB010000314.1:0-3030 GCA_041742175.1 Pirellulaceae bacterium | reverse complement strand
CGCTGGCAGGAGTCGATGCGGTCCGCTGTCCGTAGCAGCGGCGAATTGCTTCGCTTGCTGAACCTGTCCGATTCTGTTCATTCTGAAGCTGCGGCGGAGGATTTTCCAGTCTTCGTTCCTCGCGAATTTGTTGCCAAGATGCACGTCGGCGATCCGCTCGATCCGTTGCTGCGGCAGGTTTTGGCGAGTCCCGATGAACTGGATGAAAAGTGGTCGGTGGGAGCGCTAAGCGATCCCGTCGGTGACGAAGCTGCGAAGCGTATCCCCGGTTTGCTGCAAAAATATGAAGGCCGCGCGCTGCTGATTACCTCAGGAGCCTGTGCCGTACATTGTCGCTACTGCTTTCGTCGTCACTATCCTTATCAGTCGGCGCCGAAAGGTCCGAGCGGCTGGCAAGAGTCGCTCGACGCGCTGCGGGCCGACGACTCTGTTGAAGAAGTGATCCTAAGCGGTGGCGATCCACTGACCGTCGCAGACTCACAGCTCCAGTGGTTAGTCGATGAACTGAATCAGATCGACCACATTCGCCGCATTCGAGTTCACACACGCACGCCCGTGATGATCCCGCAACGGATTTGCGATGACTTGCTGGCTTGGGTTCAAAGCAGTCGCGCAGCGGTCTACTTTGTGTTGCATGTGAACCATCCCCGAGAGATCGACGCAACGTTCGCCAGTGCGGTGAAGCAGCTGCGAACCGCCGGTGCAACTTTGCTGAATCAATCGGTCCTGCTGCGCGGCGTAAACGATTCGCCGGAGGTTCAGTTGGATCTCTGTCGCACGCTGGTGGACATGCAGGTGTTGCCCTATTATCTGCATCAATTGGATCGCGCTGCGGGAGCGTTGCATTTTGAAACTAGCGTCGAAGTGGGGCACGCGATCATCGATCATCTGCGGGCGAAACTGCCCGGCTATGCGGTCCCGAAATTCGTGCGCGAAGAGCCCGGACAACCCAGCAAAACGCCGCTGTAATTGCAGCACGCTTCGCAGTAGAGCGACTTTAAAAATTCTGGCGAACGCTCGTGTGTTTAGTTAAGCTGTCTAGTGAGATTCGCTCTCAGAAAATTCAAGTGGATTTCGATTCTTCCAGACAATCAGCACAGGAGTGAATAGACATGAACCAAACGCTAAGCGGAGTTGGATTATGTGCTGTTGGTTTTCTTTGGATGAATGCTTCCTTGGCGATGAACGCCGGAGCAGATGACCCGCAAACAAAAGCGGCTGATCCGCAACTCAGCACTCTGCTGGCTGCAATGACCGAGCTACCACCGGAAGTGAAGCCGGGCGAATGCTACGTACGGGTGAAGGTGCCTGCAAAGTACGAAACGATCGAGGAACGTCTGCTCGTCAAACCCGAATCGGTGCGCTATGAGATCATGCCCGCCGAGTTCAAAATGGTCGAGAAGGAAGTCGTTGTAAAACCCGAGTCGATCACCTATGAAATCGTTCCCGCAGAGTACGAAAGCAAGGAATTCGAAGTCGTCGTGGCTCCAGAACACACGCAGATAACTGCGACGGAACCCGAGTTTCAATCTGAAGAGAACAAGGTTGAGACCCGCGCGGCGCGGTTGGTACTAAAACTTGATGCGAACCCGTTGAGTGCGGGCGGGCTATTATCGAACGGCGAAGTGCTAAGCTTGGCACAAGACCCGGCGGAAGTCAAAACGTACACTCGCAGCTTGCTTATCAAGCCAGCTCAGGTAAAGCAGGAAAAAGTAGCCCCCGCCATTGAGAAAATTGCAACTCAGGTGCTCGTCAAGCCCGCTGAAGTGAAGGAAGTAAAGGTTCCCGCGGAGATCAGGAAGTTAATGGTTCGCGAACTCGTTCGACCTGCAACCAAGAAAGAGATCAAAGTGCCAGCGGAATACACGACTGTAACTCGCAGTCGCTTGGTTTCGCCCGAGCGAATTGTATGGCAGCGGATCTTGTGTGCTTCAGAAATGACGCCCGAAATGATCACAGCTATCCAAACGAAGCTCAAAGAAAAAGGCGTCGAGCCCGGTGAACTCAACGGACAACTCTCCGACGCTACCAAAGCAGCGATCGGTCAATATCAGTCGCAAAACGCTTTAGCGCAAGGTGGGTTAACGTTCGAGCTCCTCGATCACCTTGGCATCAAACCCTAGTTCCCGTTGCATACATGGACAGCAAGTGTGGCGTTAAACAAAATTCGAACATGGATGACAATCTAAGTGGCAAACTGATTTCGTTTAACCGCGTGGGCAACGCTCCGCGTTTTGAGCTGAAGGCCTGCCTGGGCTGTCGGGGCGAATTCGCTGGTGCCAACGCGGCCCGTTGGGCACGCGCTTAAACTACGTTCGAACATGGATGTCAATCGACTCCTTGAACTTGCGATGTTTCGGGCAACGTTGCTGTGACCGAACTTCTACGCCCTTCGCAGTTGGTCGTAACGGCGGGCAGGGCGAGTCCGTGCAGGATGCCGCAGATTGCTAAGACGACAACGAATTCGAGTTGCGTTGGACGCGTCTTGCTGATTCGCGAAAGAATCGTGTTCGGGCGATGCGCTAAAACGTACCAGCAGCCAGCGACTGAATAAAGCGAGATTCCGAATCCGTGACCGCCAAATGCATAGGATGTGGCAGCGACTGCAACGCCACCGACGATTACGAACACCATCGAGACTAGTGCATCGTTCCAAATGGGTTTTAGGTGTGGCACGCTCTGAGGCTTTGCGAAGGGCGTGGAGGAAGCGAAGAAACACTTACAGTTCAGTCTATCTGTTGTGGATGGTGCAGTGCAAACTTCACGCTCTGATTACTGAGCGAAGGCCATGCAAATGCTAGCTAACTCGCTGGCTCTCACGGTGTTAAATTTTGCCGATTAGGTTGTCTTTTCTTTTTAGAGAGAATTTTCAGGTTGCAGTGAATTTGCGGGTGAAGTCGGTCCGATAGAACCCATTAACCCCAGATTGGAATAGCTGGGGGTTATTTGCGGGCTCCAATCCGTGGAGATCGCAGGGACCTAATGCCAGAACTGCTAGAGAAGGCGCGGCAACCGTGAAACGAACATTCG
>JBGSJB010000313.1:0-3539 GCA_041742175.1 Pirellulaceae bacterium | reverse complement strand
GACCACGGATGACATAGTGGTCCCTCGGATGCAAATTGAGATAATCGTGGCTGCGTGGTTCGTTCACCGCTCTTTCTAAGGAATGCGGATCAAGACTGCGACTTAATCTCTAGTCCAATGCCAAACCAACGAGTCGAGTTGGTTCGCGCCGCGTGTCACTTGCGGCTCTCTGCGACAATCATCCGTGGGACCGCAATGCTATCCGTGGGTATCTGTGCGAACTGACGACCACGGATGACATAGTGGTCCCACGGATGCAAATTGAGAGAATGGTGGCTGCGTGGTTCGTTCACCGCTCTTTTTAAGGAATGCGGATCAAGACTGCGACTTAATCTCTAGTCCAATGCCAAACCAACGAGTCGAGTTGGTTCGCGCCGCGTCTCACTTGCAGCTCACTGCGACAATCATCCGTGGGACCGCCATGCTATCCGTGGGTATCTGCGCGAACTGACGACCACGGATGACATGGTGGTCCCACGGATTGATAAATTTGAAGACCATTCGTTTTTCACATTCAAGAGTCTCTATGTCTCGTAGGGCCATTGGCCGCGAGTCCAGAGGCCGCCATCAACAAATAGTGTTTGACCGGTGATGAAGCTTGCCGCGCTGCTAATCAAAAATGTCACAGCGTGGGCGACGTCCGTTTCTTGCCCCACGCGATTAAGCGGAGTGATGGAACCCCACGTGTTTCCGTAATCGGGACTCTCACGTTTCGTTCGCTCATTTTCGATCGCGCCAGGTGCAACGCAGTTGACGCGTATGTGATGCTTCCACAACTCCACTGCCGCAACCTTGGTCAGCATCTCGATGCCGCCCTTGCTCGCGCAGTAATCGCCCAAGCTAGGAAACGGTACACGATTCGCGCCCGATCCAATATTGACGATCGCGCCACCTTGCGACTGCATCAATTTCGCAGCTCGCTGCGTGCAAAGAAAAGCACCAGTCAAATTCGTGCGAATCGTCCGCGACCATTCCTCTTCCGACAACTCCAGTAGTGGTTTGAATGTTTGTACCGCTGCATTGTTCACTAACACCGTCAGGGGCTGTCCAGTTGCTTCGATCGCAGCGAATAAACGATCGAGTTCCTGAGCTGAACCCACATCAGCGTCAAAGATCCAACCTTCGCTGCCCGCTTGTTGAACCAATCGCAACGTTTCAATAGCGCCCGCCTCGTCGCGGTAGTGGTCGATAACGATTTCAAAACCCTGTTGTGCCAACTGAAGTGCGATTTGTCGGCCGATTCCGGAACTAGCACCAGTGATCAGCGCCAACGAACCGCGCGCTTCGTGACTAGATTCTCCATCATTTGTAACTTGCGAATTCACTCAGGCCTCACGCTAACTCTGGTAAATAACTATGAAAAACTTTGATGCATCAGCTTGATCGGATACGAAACTTACGATCACATCAAGGAAACTTCGGAGTACGCTTTGAAGCAAACGCCGCCAAGCCTTCGGTGGCTGCCTCAGTCGTAAGCGAAGTCGCCGTCGCCGCCGCGCCACTTGCTAGCCAAGTGGACAGCTGCTCGCCAACTGTTTCGTTGAGAACTTTCTTTGTCAACTGAATTGACTCAGCTGCTCCTTCAGCGATCGATTCGATCCAATTGCTTGCTCGCACCCAGATATGATCCGATGGTACCAAATGATGCACGAATCCAAGATCCTTCGCATCGGGCGCAGTCAACTGACTAGCGCCGATCAAAATCTGACTCGCCAAACTCGCTCCAATTCGGAAGTGGAGCAGCGGCGCCAACAAACCAGACACTAAACCAACTCTGGCCGCAGGCACACCAAAGGTTGATCGATGGCTTGCAACGACCAAGTCGCTCGCCATCACCAAGCCCAGTCCGCTACCGAGCGCCGCGCCATCAACCGCTGCGATAATCGGCTTTGGCAATTGCAACATCTGTTCGAACAACGCCTGCAGGGCGCTCGCGTCCGCGAACCACTGGCCAAGCGTTTCCGGATCGTCGTTTGCGCCCGTTTCCTGAAGCTCGCGCAGATCGATACCTGAACAGAAGTGAGGACCAGCTCCGGTAAGCACAATGCCGCGAACTCGTTTCTCCTGTCGCAAGTCATCAAACGCCTGCGCGAGTTGCTGAACCATCTCGCGGGACAGCGCGTTGCATCGATCGGGACGGTCTAAAATAATAGTCCCAACGACACCGTTCACTTTCACTTTAATCATCTTCAGCACCTACAAAATCAACGTCAAAATTGCCTGGCACATCGCGAGTGATCGCTTACTGTCGACCGTTAACCCGCTAGCGGAGGGAAGCGGTGGAAACTACAACCACATTACCTCAACCCACCCAACCAACGAACCACAAACTAGATATAGGGAAACATCATGCGGCAATCGTACACCATGATCGCAAGATACTTCAACTGGACGCACTCGGACCGAACGCAATCGGACCGGACGCACTGGCTCCTTGGCTTGCTTGCCGTCAACATTCTATGCACCTTGCTAGGCAGTTTCTCCGGCAACGCTTGCTATGCACAATCGACTTCACCACCTGACATCGTCTATCTTATCGGCGATGACCAAGCCTGGACTGATTACGGTTTCATGGGTCATCCCCACATCAAAACTCCGAATCTCGATCAATTGGCTCGCGAAAGTTTGCTTTATACGCGCGGTTACGTCCCCGACAGCCTCTGCCGACCTTCGCTAGCCACAATGATTAGCGGATTGTTCCCGCACCAGCATGGAATCGTCGGTAACGACCCACCACCGAATTCTTCGGACAAACGATCGAAAGCCGGCCGAGGCGGACGCTATCGTGAACCCGCTTATCAAAAGCAGATTGAAGAGTACCTCAAGCTGCATATCGATAAGCTTGACACACTTCCCGATCGACTCAAGCCACTTGGCTATACCAGCTTTCAATCCGGAAAGTGGTGGGAAGGCAATCCGTCGCGAGGCGGCTTTGACGCTGGCATGACGCATGGTGATCACAATCGCGGTGCGCGTCACGGTGACGAAGGACTTAAAATCGGCCGCGAGACAATGAAGCCCATTGAGGAGTTCATTGCGACCGCGAACAATTCGAAGCAACCGTACTTTCTGTGGTACGCACCCATGTTGCCTCACACTCCGCATGATCCGCCAGCTGATTTGCTTGAAAAGTACAAGGCTCTGGCACCAACTGAGTCGATCGCGAAGTACTGGGCGATGTGCGAGCGCTTCGACAATAGCATCGGCGAGCTCCTCAAGATCATTAAAGAAAAGGGGCGACCTGAAAATACGCTAATCGTTTTCTGCTGCGATAACGGTTGGATCAATTTGCCAAACCAAAGCGCCTACGCACCTAAAAGCAAACGCAGCCAATACGATGGCGGAACGCGAACGCCGATCTTTTTTCACTGGCCAAGCAAAATTCAACCGCAGCGAAACGACGAACAACTCGCAAGTACGATCGACTTGTTACCAACGGTTATGAGTCTCGTTGGCGCGCCTCGGGATGCTGCGTTACCGGGTATCGATTTGACGAATGCGTCCGACGTTTCGGCTCGCAAGAATATCTTCGGCGAGAT
>JBGSJB010000312.1:0-2178 GCA_041742175.1 Pirellulaceae bacterium | reverse complement strand
GGTGTGCAAAATCGGGAGTGACCCGACTCCAGCCAACTTTTTACGAAGCTGATTGATTTGGACTTCAATTACGTTCGTCCACGTCGCCGTAGAAGCTTTCCAAACGTCACGCGCTAATGCGTCGCGAGAAACGATACGGTTCTTGTTTCTGATCAAGTATTCGAGTAGTTCGAACTGACGTTGGGTCAGTTGCAGTTCTCGCCCTTCTCGCTTTGCCACTCGCGACAGAGAATCCACGATGAGGTCTTCGTAAACTAAACGAGTATCAAAGTTACTCGATGGCGATCGACGCAAAATAGCTCGCAATCGAGCAAGCAACTCATTGAACGCAAACGGCTTAATCAAATAGTCGTCCGCTCCGCTGTTGAGTCCAATCACACGATCTTCAATCGAGTCACGTGCTGTAATTACTAGGACTGGCTTTTGAAAATCTTCCTCGCGGACACGCTGGAGCAAGCTGATTCCATCACCATCGGGGAGCATCAAATCGAGCAGCACCGCATCCACGGGTTCTTGCTGTATCAACCGGTATCCGTCGCTTCCGCTCGTGGCAGTTAGCACCTCAAAACCTTCTTCTTCGAGCCCTTTTTTTAGACTTTTTAGCAGCGAAAGCTGATCTTCAACAATAATCAGGCGTGACATTCAGGACTCAGGCATTCCACAAAAACGCGATCACTCTTCAAAACATTCAAATTCGGCAAGTTCGCAGTTCGAGTGTACCTCAGCAACGTTTTCATGTCGTCTGCATTTCGTCAATCTAAACGAAAACTAATCTTCCGTGGCATTGAAATACACTCATCAATGACGATGCGACGAGAGTCAATCGAATCGGATCTGTTTCGATCTCGAATCCGTCGTCGTCGAAAAAGAAATGTGTTGGTTTTGACGGCGACACTGCAGTTCGGTCGACTTTCGAGTGCAGACCGTGTAATTCGGGCGGGTGGCCGGAGTCTGGAAGCCTCTGAATTACCCACAACTCGGCTATTCGATTGGGGACTGGTGGCAGCGATTCAACCATCGCTTCTAAGGGCTGGAGATTCGCTGCGCTTTGCGGTTCCAATTCGCCGATCGAGCGATCACTTTCCGAGTTAAACGACTCGCACGGACGACCTAACCAGCTTAGTTCTGGACCACGTGCGAAAAAAAGTCGTAGTCATCGGCACCTCGATCACAGTCATGATTGATCAATGCTCCAGGCAGTGGTTTGCAATCCGGACGTAGGCCGTCAATATTTCTTCGAGGGCGAAAAGAGACTTCCGTCATATCGCACAAACTGAGCCAGATTGCGATTTGGGCGTACGCCCGAGTCGCTTCGCAGTGGGGACGAATGATCTCAGCGAATGTGACTTTATCGTTGTCCACAAATCGATAGGCTCCCTTACAATCCTTCCAAGTTTGCGTTTGCTGAAAAGTTTTGTCATCAGGTCGCGTGGCGACAGCCCCAGGGCAAATCATTTTTTGAATCTGGAAAAGATATTGATCAGTTCGCTTGGCTTGGTTGGGAATGTCCGAAGGGCGGATGCAACCGCCTTGTGACCGGCATCGCGCAGAAGCGTCAGACTTGCGTTGCGCAGGCACGCCAAGTTCACCGGTCCGTGGCCAGTTCGAGCACGACACTTGTCCTTACCCATCGTCACGTCGCGGACCCAATGCAAGCGATTTTCGATGCCACAGTGGCCGCGTCCCAGGTCCAGCAGATGCTTTGCGTTGGCTCGATCAGGGCCCAGGCTGGTGATCGCATAGGACACATCTGTCACACACTTGTCGCCTTCGATCCGCGTTCGCTCGATGCGGATCGCCCGGGCGAAGCCTAGCCAGTTGAGAAAAAGCCACCAAGTCGGCAGCTGGAATAAAGATGGCGAATCTCAATTTGCCCGTGACCTGTCGACTTCGCATACCTCGTCAAGCTGCTGACGTCGAAGGCGCTCGCTGTAGGGGGGAAAGGCCGGGATTGAAATCCGACGCGATGGTCTTGCGGCAGTCGGTGGCTTTCGACCAAAGCCGATCGCATGCCAGAAACTTGGCTCCTGATTGCGAATTGCGAATCCACTGAGCAATGGCCGTGCAACCGGTCGCGCCGGTGAGCAGGCCACAGATAGTCGCCGCCAGCATGGCAGCTAAAGGATGGCGTCGTCCCTTTCGCCCGCGAGGATCGGGAATTGTCGCCAAAATGGCGAG
>JBGSJB010000311.1:0-5199 GCA_041742175.1 Pirellulaceae bacterium | reverse complement strand
CGCGGTAACTTACGAACCTCTGGAGTCGACTACCTCGCTTACGCGCTGCTGGACGCAGTCGTTGACAGTTACTTTCCCGCTGTCGATGGTATCGGCGAAGTGCTAGACAGCTACGACGAGCAACTTGACAACCGCGACAGTCAAGCTCGTTATCACGGTTTACATGAAGTCCGGCACCAACTACTTGGCTTGCGTCGTTCGATTCGACCGCATCGCGATATGATCAACGAACTAATTCGCGACGACCTACCGCTGATCAGCACTGAGACACGTGTGTTCTTGCGAGACTGCTTTGACCACGTGATTCAGTTGCTGGATCTGGTGGATACGTATCGCGAGCTCACCGCGGACCTGCGCGAGTATCAGATGTCACTGAACAGTCATCGCATGAATGAGATCATGAAGGTGCTGACCGTGATTTCAACTATTTTCATGCCGTTAAGTTTCATTGCCGGTGTGTACGGAATGAACTTTGAAGGTTCGCCTTGGAATCTGCCGGAGCTCCATTGGCGCTATGGTTATCTTTACTCACTGGCACTTATGTTCACATCGGTGTTTGTAATGCTGTGGTACTTCCGTCGCAAGGGTTGGTTCTAGCCCACACTAATTTCTATCGTGATCGGCGTTCTTTAAAAACCCAATCAACTGGCTCATCTGCTCCGGTGTAATCTGTTGTTCTAACCCGGTCGGCATGAGAGAAATGCCGGCGCTGCGGAGTTGCTCGATCTCGGATCGCGCGAGCGTATGTTTTTTGCCACCCGCTTCGGCAAGCACGATTTGCGATGAACTTTCTTCAGCGATAATGCCAGCGAAAACACGTCCGTCCTGCAACAGCACGGAGTAGCCTGCGTACTTGGGATCAACTTCGCGATTGGGATCGAGAATCGTCTCAAGAAGTTGTTGCGGGCTTTTGTCAGCGAGTTGCTTGAGTGGCGGTCCGACGTCATTACCCATTTCGTCGAGCCGATGGCATTGGGCACACACCCGCTTGAACACTTCCCTACCCGCTTGCGCGTCGCGGGCAACTAGTGCGGTGGAGTACTGATCGATAATCGCTTGCCGGTCCGCGGCAACTGATTGCAACACGCCCGCGAACCGCTTTGCCAGCGTCTTATCACTCGTCGACAAAAGTCGAACTCGAATGTCGGGTGGCACTTGAGCCGTTCGAATTTTCTTCTCAGCGATGGCAGTCGCTAAGGTCGGCAACGCGGATTGATACCGCAGCAAACCGTTGAGCGACGCTTGTTGTAGAGTCGGCGTGAATGACTGAAAGCGATCGATCAGTAGCTGACTAGCAACGTTCGGATTTGCCCACAGCAGCGAATCGATAGCAGCCAGTTGTATCGTTTCGGATTGCGCGGGCATCAGTAAGTCGTCGGCAAATTGCAACTGCAACTTTTCGTCGAGCAAGCCCAGCCACGCGACCGAATCAGACGAGTCAAGACCTTGAACTTCTGCAATCGAATCTGCAATGAAGGCGAGTGTATTCTTTGCGGTTGCCGAGTCAGCGAGCGCGAGCAAGCGACGCGCATCGGAGGCTGTCGGCAGACTACGAAGACCAACAATCCAACTTGGACGCATAGCATCGTCGGATAGTCCAGCAATCAGAGCTTGCGAGATTTGCTTTGCCTGGTCGCCTGTCGTTTTCGTCCAAGCGGGCAACATTAATTCTAACCACGCCTGCAACTCGGGCGGTTCCAAGCGGCGACCTGCGATCAACTGCGGAGCTTCGATGCCTGCCGCGGTGACGATGACCGCGCGGACAAGGGACTCGCGCGAGTGCATCAAGCCTTGAAGAAGTTCCAGCCGTTGCTGATGCGGCAGATCAGCAGCCGTGAGCGCTAGTTGCAACTGAACTGATGCATCTGTGCTTTGACTTAGCGACTGCAACACATCGAACATCGAGTCAGCGAGACCTGTTTGACGAGCGAGAGCAATCGCATGGCGTTGAAGGTACGGGTCGGCGCTCTTCATTGCGATGGCCAATCTAGCGCGATCGAGCTGTCCGAGCCTGTGGAGGCAGTGTAGTGCTAGGATCTGAGCCGCTACACTAGATTCCGCATCTGACTTAGCGACAAGACTTTTCAACTCCGGTGCGACGTCTTGTGCATTACGCTCAACTAACGCTTGACTGGCAGCACGACGTTGCCAAGCGATAACACTCGAGAGGCGCTCGACTAACTCTCGGTTGGTACATTCAGCGATCGACTTGCTGGGAACTGGTAGTCGCTGTGCAAGATCCTTTGGTTTGAGCCGCCAGATTCGACCTTTGTCGCGACCACTGGTGAGGTCGAGATGTTTCTTGATCATTGGCGGCAAGCTCTTCGGATGCTCGATCACTTCGCGGTACATATCTGCAATGTAAACGGCTCCGTCGGGTCCATCGCCAAGTTGTACCGGGCGAAACCAAATATCGCTCGAGCGCAGCAATTCAGCCTGGTCGTCGATGCGACTGGCCGTCCAGAACAAACCGTTTGACCGGAGTTGCTTGCGATGCACGAGGTTGCTACCAACATCGCAGACAATGGCGGTGTCAAAGTTGGCGGAACCGAAACCGGCTTCGTGGTCCATAATCAACGTCGCTGTTGCGCCGGTAAAATACCCAGCGGCTCGACCACCACCTTCGACGATCCCAGGAGCAACACCGCTTTTGCGCAGTCGAGTTCGAACGATTCGCCACGGCTCGATGGGGCTGGCGCGGAACACTTCCGCCTGCGGTCCATCTTCAGCGATGCTGCGCCTGAGACTTGGTATCGCAACGTTGGCAGGGTGATCGCTAAGCCAGCGGTCCAGGTCGCTGACCTGCTGAAGGTGATCGCTGTTGCTGGTTACAAACTTGTCGCCCCAACGGTTGAAGTTCATGCCGTGTTGGCCTCCACCGCTTTCGGGTTCAAGCGTTTCTGTCAGCGGATCGATTGCGAAGTCACGACCGCGGAGCTGGAGTTTGGTTTGGGCTGTGTCTCGGGCGACGATGTCTGCGCCCGAGCTGCTGGTGGCGCCATGAAGAAAGCCGTCAACGCCCCAACGCAAACTGTTTACGAGACCTTGAACGTTGCTGCGTTGAAAGCCTTCGAACCACACTTCGAAAGTATCGCTTTTACCATCGCTGTTTGTATCTCGAAACCAAGTCAGTCGAGGCGGCTCGGCCACAATGACTCCATCGCGCCACGGCCAAATCGCAGTTGGCCATGACAGCCCTGAAACAAATGTGCTGCGTTCATCCATCTTGCCGTCGCTATCACGGTCCGTCAGCAGCGCGATGCTTCCAAGCGATTCGGTTTCTTGTTCGCTGTAGTCATTCATCTCCACGACAAACAATCGGCCGCGGCCGTCAAACGCGAAGGCGACTGGGTCGGTGACCAGCGGTTCGGCGGCGACGAGTTCGACGGTGAAACCCGGCAGCACTTCGAAGCTACCCAGCTCCTCCTCGGGCGATTGCGATGGGATACGAGGAAGTTCGGCAGCGTAGTCTTTCTCCGGCGAATCGGTCGCAGCGTCCGATTCATCTCCCGTCACTGCACTTGTTTGTGCGGCGAGTTGGGCGCAGGTGATCGCGTCGAAGCAAACCATTGCAACCACGCACAAACAGACGCGATAAAATCTAGCTATCCAACGCATCTTGTCAGACCTCAGTTCACTTAAGGAGTCGCATAGGATTCGAGGTGCGGTTGCAGTTGCCGTGCGGCGCACAAGCTGCATGAAATCGTTACACTAAAGACTACGCCCAAGTTGTCCTAGGACTTGCGCGGGAATCACTTGTTCACAAAGCGGTAGGTGTCGCGTTGCTGCTGAAGATCATTGTAGGAATTTTAGCAACAATAGGAGCCGTGGTTGTAATCGGCATCGCTGCGGTCATTGTGCTGTACTTCGTTGTTGCCAGACGGATCACAACGCGTGTCCGGCAATCGCTGCGCGAGTTTGAATCGCTCAATCGCGGCTCCATTGATGCTGACGATGTTCGCCATTTCGACGACGACGTTCACTTCGCGGTTCCACCGATGCGAATTCAAGTCAGACAAGCAATGAAGAAAATTTGGAACGGCGAAAGTGGCGTCGAAGAATGCGCTAAGTGGATCGGGCTGAATGGCTTCGAGTTGATCGGAGATTTTTTGATCAATGAACTTCCCGAATCACGGCTGAAAGTGTTCATCAGTGTTGACAGTTTGCTGGTCGCGGTGATTCGCCAGGATGACGATGCCACAAATCCGTATGTCGAATTCTGCTTTGACCTGGGCGACAATCGTCGCGGCGGAGTGAGCAACCCGCCGCGTTCGACGATTCCGCTGCCTGACGATGCGATCGGCGAACATTTCGATGAGGACTTTTATGATGGCGTTCATATATTGCCAAAGATGTTGCAGAGAGCTCGCGATTTGGCGGTGGCGAACGGGGCAATCAAGGTCGATCGCAAACGAATCGCGAAGTTCTTCGAGTCCGCACATGCCGCTGAGATGGATGCGAGAATCGAGCGCGGTGGATTGACGGTTGAAGAAATTCGAGCTGTGCTGGGCGAAGATCAAGAGAGCCTATCAGAGGCGGAAGTTGAGAAGATTCAATGGGATTGGCAGGAGTCGATCGAAGACTTCTTGGTTGACCTTTCGCTGAAAAGTGCCGATGAAACCGGCGAGTTGCTGGCGGTATACGACGGCAGTTTAGGATCTTACTTGCAAGAACGAATTTGCGATTTCTATGCGATGGAGAGCAACCTGGAGCCCAGACAACTGGTGCGAATCAAAGATGAACTGGAATCGTTGCTGCAACTGTTCCAACCACGTGAAGCGGTAGCGCGTCTGCGACCGCTGCTGCCTGAGTCGTTGCGATTTAGTTTGGTTGATCAGTTACGCAAGCCAGTCGAAGCCGACGTGTATATATTGCCGTTTGCTGAATAGAGTTATCAATGCTAGAGCGTCTTTGAAATTGTTTGCAATCCGTTAAGCTAATGATTCAACGGCGGCTCAATTAAGTACTTTGCCAAGAACCCAAAGCCATGCACTTCACACGTCGCGCAGGTTTACTGCTTCACATCACTTCGCTGCCGAGTCGTTTTGGGATAGTCGATTTCGGCGAAGGAGCTCGCCGATTCGTAAAATTCTTGAACGAAGCTGGGGCTGAGATTTGGCAAGTGTTGCCGCTGGTGCCTGCAGCGGCTGGCAATTCACCTTATTCAGGATTGTCCGCGTTCGCTGGCAACCCGCTGCT
>JBGSJB010000310.1:0-3454 GCA_041742175.1 Pirellulaceae bacterium | reverse complement strand
GGTTTAACGCCGCGCATCAACCCAGCGATCTCATCCGCAGAAATCGGACTGTTGTCGGGACGGCCAACAAACAGCACCGCTTCCAAGACCGACATGGGAGTTACCGGGCACGCATCGGAGTCACTGGCTTCAGGCTCAAGCGGTTCGAAGTTTTGCGATTCCTCTTGGGCAGCCGACTGCAGCGAGTCGTCCGGGGCAGCACCGGCTTCTGAGTTCTTTTTGTTGATCAGGTGCGAGTACGATTGACTGAGCTCTTCGAGGGACAGCCCTTGTTCGTCGTCGTCCGGCTCAACAGTGTCTTGTTGCCCTGAATCCATGTGCTTTCTCCCGATCGAACTCTAGTCGACCAAACGTTGGTCGACCTTGACAGCCAGTGGTTCAAGAATCTGGCTACCGGAAGTTTATAGCATGTCAGTTAAGCGTACTGGTTGCGACTACTGAGCGGCAGCCGAAGCCGGCTCAGCGTCCGCAGCAGCTTTTTCATGCATGATTCGATCGAGTACGCCGTTGACGAAGTGCCCTGATTGGCGATCACCGTAGCGTTTAGCTAGCTCAATCGCTTCGTTAATTACGACGCGACCGGGCGTGTCGGTGAAGAGAATTTCGTAAGCGCCTAGCCTTAGAATGTTACGATCGATCGCCGCCATACGTCGGACGGACCAATTGGAGGCTCGCGCCGACAAGGCCTTGTCGATTTCTCGTCGATTTCGCAGCACTTCTGAAAGCAGCTTTCTCGCAAATTGAACAAGCGGTCGATTTCCCGAAAGTCGTTTCACGAGAAAAGTATCTGCAACTTGGCGATCTTGCTCAGGATTCAGGTCATCTTCGTAGAGCAATTGCAGAACAATTTCACGCGCGCGTCGTCGAGTGCTCATAAGTTTACAAAATCTCGGAAGCCGTGGAGTTCGATTCGAGCCCCTATAGTATCCGCTTTGCGTTATCCGTCTAGTTTAATTTAATGATCGCAGTGTCACGACACGAACTTCAGCAACACAACTTGAACTCCGTTGACCGCCGTTGTCTGAAAACCGCCATAGATGATTGGGCGATGCCTGGCGGTTTCAAACTGGGCCGATAACGATGAAAAAGCGGTAAAAACGTTCGATTCCGTGGCTCAAAGCCTATGCTCGCGCGGCTGCGACTGTCAAACTGAACAGTCGCAGGAAACTCGTCAACCGGTCCGAGCGAACATTCCGCCGCCCGAACACGTCTCTTTGGCGTGCCGACTCATCTTGCATGGCATTTCGTAACTTTTTCAGCACGGCATTCTCTCCAGTGACAGACAACGACGATCAACATCAGTTGATCCAACAAATCCTCGACTTCGTCTACCATCCGCAGTATCAACCCACCAAGCCCAAGGGCATTCACCAAGCTCTGCGGTTACCTCCCGACGCATACGGCGAAGTTCGCAAAGCAGTGAAGTCGCTGGTGCTTTCCGGCCAGCTTGCTTATGGCGGCAATCATCTGGTCGTCACACCTGAACAAGTTTCCGGCGATCCGAAGCTGACGCGCGGCACGTTCCGTCAAGCCGCAGCGGGTTTCGGTTTCGTGCGACCAGTAATGACTGGACGTTTGGCGACAACGGAAGACATTTTCATTCCTGCGGGACAAACCGGCTCGGCTATGGATGGTGACATGGTTCAGATCCGCGCGCGGCCAAGTCGTCGCGGCTCTGGGACCGAAGGCGAAGTGCTCGAAGTGCTCGAACGCGCGCGACGTCAATTCGCGGGAACCTACGGCGAACACGAAGGTCAGTCCGTCGTCTGGCTCGATGGTGTCACAGTCAGCGGCCCAGTTCTCGTTGGCGATGTGCGCGGTCTGCCGGTGCAAGGCGGCGATAAAGTTGTCGTTGAAATCGTTCGCTATCCAGAGGGCGAAACACAGGGCGAAGCGGTCATCATGGAAGTGCTCGGCTCGAGCAAAAATCCCGCCGTCGATACGTTGGCCGTGATGCGCCAATTCGGTCTAGCCGAAGAGTTCCCTGTCGAAGTTATCGATCAAGCTCGCGAGTTGGCAGATGCTTTTGTTGAAGGTGAGATCGGTGCCGATCGGCGCGACCTGACGAAGATGGTTACACTCACCATCGATCCCTACGACGCGCGCGACTTCGATGACGCCATCTCGCTAAGCAAGAATGAAAAGGGAAATTGGGAACTGCTCGTTCACATCGCTGACGTGGCGCACTTCGTACCCGTCGGCACCGCCCTCGATGCGGAAGCTCGCAAGCGCGCTACGAGCGTCTACTTGCCAGATCGCGTAATTCCGATGCTGCCCGAGCTGATCAGCAATCACTTGGCCAGTTTGCAACCAGACAGAATTCGGTTGACCAAAACAGTGCTGATGGAAATGACCACCACCGGCACAGTTGTTCATCAAGAAGTTTTCAACTCGGCGATCCACAATGACAAACGTCTGAACTACGAACAAGTTGATCAGTTCTTAGCGGACCGCGAAGCGTGGCGCGAGCGACTGGCGCCCGAGATTTGGAATCTGCTGGGCGACATGCACGAGCTGGCGATGGTGCTGCGCCGCAATCGTCGATCGGCTGGCGCGATCGAATTACATCTGCCTGAAGTGAAGATCGATCTCGACAAGGCAGGCAAAGTTAAAGGTGCTCGGTTAGTTGAAAACACGGAGAGCCATCAGATCATCGAAGAATTCATGTTGGCGGCTAATCAAGCGGTCGCGATGTGGTTGGATGATTTGCAGATTCCATTTTTGCGCCGCGCGCACGCTGCTCCCGAACGCCGAAAGCTTCGCAAGCTGACCGACTTCGTCCAAGACCTCGGCATCCGAGTTTCGAATCTGGAGGATCGCTTTGAGATTCAGAAAGTGGTCGACTCCGTCAAAGGTAAACCAACCGAATTCGCGGTGAACTATGCGATTCTTAAATCGATGAGCAAGGCGGTTTACCAACCGGACTTTGAACAACATTACGCGCTGCAGTTTGATCACTACTGCCACTTCACCAGCCCCATCAGGCGCTATCCGGACTTGCAAGTGCATCGCACTATTGATCGCTTGGTACGCGGCACGAAACCGTTCGGCGATCCATTACCCGTGCTAATCACACTCGGCCATCACTGTTCGGATAAAGAGCAGAATGCTGAGTGGGCTGAGCGCGAAGTGATCAAGATTAAGATCTTACACTTCCTGAACAAGCAGATTGGCCAGACGATGCCAGGAGTCATCAGCGGTGTGACTCCAGAGGGCTTCTATGTGCGCGGTACCAAGTTCCCCGCAGAAGGCTTCGTCACCATCGGAAAACTGCCGAAGGATCGTTATCGATTCGAAAAGCAAGGGCATTACATCGAAGGTTTCCGCAGCGGCAATCGTTTTCGCCTCGGCGATGAATTGACCGTTCGCATCGACGAAGTCGACTTGGCTCGCCGTTCATTGCTGCTGGGCGTTGTTACAAATCACACCGCTGCCCGCAGCGAATCGACGGGCC
>JBGSJB010000309.1:0-1834 GCA_041742175.1 Pirellulaceae bacterium | reverse complement strand
CTTCATGTCCGAATTTATTGTCGTTTGCAAAACGACCGATATCCCCGCTGACGGTAAACTGAGCATTGAGATCAACGAACGCTTTGTCGTGGTCGCTCTCGTCGATGGCGAATACTACTGCATCGACGATATCTGCACGCACGACGGCGGCACATTGGGTGATGGCGAACTCGATGGTTACTGCCTAGTCTGCCCGCGCCATGGCGCGAAGTTTGACGTTCGCAACGGTGATGCCGTCACCATGCCCGCCACCGAAGCGACAGGCAGCTACGAAGTGCGTGTTGACGGCGAACAGATCCTAGTACGGATCTAGCGCTGTCCGTCGTTCGAGTTGTCGAACTTCCTTGTAATTTCGATGACTTGGGAGAGGAACAATGGTGAAACGTCGTGAGGCGAGTTTGATACGACACCGATCAAACACTCTTGCAGCGGCACGCCGGTGAGAAGCGAAATGGCCGCCGCCGCAATGCAGGGCGAACGACTCATGCCGGCGCTGCATGCGACGAGTGTCTTCAGTTTTTGCTCAAGCAGCATGACCGTCGTATGAATCGCTAGTTCGAGTAGAGCACTCGAATTTCCGCTGCCGTCGGTCAACGGAAACCGGCAGTAGATCATCTCGCGAGCGAGTTGCGCCGGAGGCTCATTGATCGCTAAATCAACCACCGCGGCGATGCCGTTTTCGTAAAGCAGCTTGAGATCGCGGGCGTCGTGTGCGTTGCCGAGAAACAGCTGGTCGTTAAAAACACAGCGAATCACTTTTCGCTCATCCTCTTCCTCAAAGTTTCAATAATCGCTCGCGGAACGAACTTCGCCAGTTTGTCATCGGTGCTTAGCAACACGATCTGTTTGATCAACGAACTCGAGACGTGCGAATACTCTTCGTCGGCCATCAAAAACACCGTCTCGATAGCACCGTCGAGCTGCCGGTTGGCCATCATCATGGTGAATTCACCGGCGATATCGGTCAGCGGGCGAACGCCGCGGACCATGACGCGCGAGCCGCATTCTCGCACGAAGGATACCGCCAAGCCGTCGAAGGTTTGAACGTCGACATTGGGAACGTGAGACATCACGCGCCGCAGCAGCTCGACGCGCTCTTCCGGTGTGAACAGCGCTTTCTTTTCTACGTTGACTCCGATCCCGACGATCAGTTTATCAAACAGTTTAGCGGCGCGTTCGATCACGTTGACGTGGCCAAGCGTAACGGGATCGAAGGAGCCGGTGTAGACAGCGATGCGAGCTTTCTCAGGCATGTTGCAATCGTTCTATGCAGGTGAATCAGGCGATGATGAATCAAACGAGGAGGAATCAACGAATAAATCTGTGACAAATCAGTCAGTAAACCGTTCACGGGCTTCGGTGAGCGCAGTAACAAGTCGGTCGATATCTTCGGCGTTGTTGTAGCCATGAGTGCTAATACGGATGCGACCAGCGCGGACGCTCAGTATGACATTCTGCGCGATACAGTGTTTGCGAGTTGCCACGAAATCGCCGCCGGGCCAGCGCACGCCAAGAATTCCACTGCGGTGCGGTGCGTCAGGAATCAGAACTTCGAAGCCGCTACGCTTCAGTTGCTCGCTGATCGATTCAACGTTTTCTAAGATCGCAGAGGCGATGGGACTGTCCGTTCGATTGCTACCGAAGCGAAGCAACATCGCAAGGCTGGCTTCGAGCGCGAGGAGGCCAGCCATATTGTAGGAACCGCCTTCGTACCGCGCTGCGTTGGACTTGATCACAGTCGACTTTGGATCGAAACCACCGTCCGCCAAACTGTTCCAACCCAGCAGGTTCGGTTCGAGCAGATCGAGGTGCGGCTCGCGGATATACAGCAACC
>JBGSJB010000308.1:0-9924 GCA_041742175.1 Pirellulaceae bacterium | reverse complement strand
TTGATTCGTCATCCAATTCGCGGTCTGCTGCCACACATCGGCGAATGCCGCGAAGCAATATCTCGGCGACGGATCGAAAGCGAACAGACGCCGGATCGCGGGCAAGTTCGTCGTCGGTGGGAAGAGAGTCGAGAGAGTAAGCGTCGATGGTTCTGCCTCCATGGAAAGACCTCTTCGAGGGAACCGAAATGGCATCCCTCCCAGATCTATCTATGCAAAACAGCCGACGCGCGTCCCATTACCCCACGAGAAAATTCGCAATTAACGACCTCTTAGTGGGGCAAATTCTGCAACAGAACATTTGGTCGTTATTTTTTACCAATGATCTCGACTGACTGCCCGGCTTGCAGTGAACCGGCTCGCAGAAGGACTATTGTCTCACTTCCGTCGAGACCCGACTTGATCTCTACGTCATCTCCAGCGCGAAGACCAAGCTCGATGGGGCGATATTGAATCTTGCCATCGACCACAACGCAGCATCTGGTCTCGTCGGCGGATTTGAGGATGGCTCCCGTTGGCAAAGTTAGTACATCTTCACGTTGCTCAAGAAGCAATTTTGTCGTCACAAATGCTCCAGGCAGCAATTTCAAATTGTTGTTGTCGAGATCGATTTCGGCCGAGAGTGATCGACTCTGCGGATCGAGCTGCAGACTGGTTCGAGTGACACGAGATTCTATTTTTCCATTCGGCAGCGACGGCGAAAGAATCGTTACCATATCGCCTGCTTTCGCATCTCCAAAACCGGCGTCGACCCAACCGGCTTCGCTTTCGGGAACGTTCACGAAAACTCGCACCTTGCTGACATTTGCAACCGTCATCAGTGGCTTTGCGTTGCTGGCCCCGGCCGGTTGGACGTAGTGCCCGGCGTCGACATGTCGGCTTGTGACAAAGCCGTCGAATGGTGCCGTAAGTTCGGTGTAGGTCAACATCGTCTCGGCTTGAGCAATATCGGATTGCGCTACTTTCAACTTGGCTTTGGCCGCGTCGATGTCTGCTTGAGCGGTTAAGACGTTCGCTTCGGCTTCTCGTTGGCGGGCCTTGGCCGATTCAATCAGGGCCATTGCTTCTTGGCGCGCGGCGTCAGCAGATTGAAATTTGCTTGATGTCTCATCGGCAAGCTTTGGTGTCACGGAACCCTTACTAACAAGCTGCTGAATTCGCTTGAGTTCCGAATCCCAGCGAGCGAACTCGGCATCGGTTCTACCGACTCCCGCTTCCGCTTGGGCTATCATGGATTTAGACGAGTTCGAGGCGGCCTCGGCGGCAACCAATGCGGCCTCGGCTTGCTTGACTTGAGCTTCGGCTTGGCCAAGCAAGCCACGCTTTTGCTCTAGTTGGTCCATGTACTCCGGTGCGTGGAGACGCACCAGCACTTGGCCTTTGGAAACCTTGTCGCCAATGTCAAACTGCACCGACTCCACATAACCTGGGAGCTTCGACAGAATTGGCGTCTCTTCAAACGCGACAACGCGTCCCGGCTGCTCCGTAAATAGCTGCAGTGTCTTCTTTATGGGAACGCCGGCTGTGACTCGATCCAGCGAGTTTGCCGATGCGGCTCCACTGACAGCTGCTGTATTGATCGCATCCTTCGAGTCACATCCTGCGATAGCGATCAAGAACGCGGAGGTGAGTACAGAAATTATAGACAGTGTTTTGTTCATGTTTGGTTAGATTGGGTGAATGTTTGAATGTGCTTAGGCTGCGAAGTAGCGACTTTCAGGATCGTCGGGGTCCATCGAGGCCGATTTCAAGCTCGCCTTGGACTGCAACATCGCAAAGAATAGTGGTAGTAGAAATAGCGTGGCTAAGGTTGCGGCTATGAGGCCACCCACGACCGCGCGGCCCAGCGGTGCGTTCTGCTGGCCAGATTCTCCAAAAGCCAGTGCCATCGGTAACATGCCTGCGATCATTGCCAAGCTTGTCATGAGGATCGCGCGTAAGCGACTGCCCGCACCGCTCACAGCTGCAGTCTTCACGTCGCTAACTTCGCTGCGCCGTTTTTCCGCAAATGTCACGAGCAAAATCGCGTTCGCCATCGCGACGCCGACGGCCATGATCGCGCCAATGAATGACTGAATATTAATCGTGGTATTGGTGAGATATAGCATGATCACCACACCCGTGACGACGGCCGGAATGGTAGAAACAGTGACGAGCGACAGCCGTATCGACTGGAAGTTCGCTGTCAGCAGTAGGAACACTGCCACAATCGCAAGAAGCAATCCAATCGATAGGCCCGACTGCATTTCTTGCATCGGCGGTATCTGACCTCGCACCTCTACAGTGCTACCTGTTGGCGGATCTCCGGCACGTTTTATGGCTTCTTGAACAAGAGTAGAGACTGAACCAAGATCGCTCCCGGCAATATTGGCGGTCAGTGTGACCTGGCGTTTCATATTGTACCGATCGTATTGACCTGGCATCGTGCCACGTTCGAGCGTGGCGACGTCTTGAATAAGTACTTGGCCGTCCGCTGTCTTGCGAAGAGGTATGCGGCCGAGCTGAGCCACAGAACCAATGGTCTCGACATCATAAGGTGATCGCACGACTGGACGCGGCAGTTCAACTTGAACTTGATAGGCGACGCCGCTCTTGGGATCAGCCCAATAGTTTGGAACAACGAAGCGACTCGATGAAGTTGCAGTCACTAATGCCCGCGAAACATCGATAGGCATGAGGCCTGCCATACCAGCTTTCTCGCGATCTACGTTCACTTGGACCGTTGGGTAATCCATCGATTGACCGAGCTGCAGATCTCGAAGCGCAGGCACTTGAGCTAGTTCTTTTCGAAGTTTTTCAGTGAACTCGCGATTCTTTGCAAAGTCCGCTCCACTCACAACGACCTCGATGGGCGTTGGCGAACCGAAGCTCATGACCTCGTTCACGATGTCGGATGGCTCAAAGGAGAATCGGACGTCGGGCATCTCCTTGGCAAGTCGCTCGCGAACTCGCTCTTTCATCACCTCGTCCGAAAGATGCAATGCTTCACTGAGGCCTATGTAAAGTATCGCTTCCTCGGGACCTCGCGACCATTGATACACGGCGTTCACCGGAAAATTGGAGTGAATCATGCCCACATAGCCGAGTGTTAGCTCGATGTTTTCAGGCCCCAATTCATCGCCGATTATTTGCAACGCCTGCTTGGCTAAGGCTTCAGATTTCTCAATGTGCGTACCATCAGGAGCTCGCATACGCAGGCGGAATTGCCCCGCATCGACGACAGGAAATACGCCACGTCCCAACTGAGGCGCAATCCAGGCAATCAGTCCGACACAAACCGCCAAGTAGACAGGAACAACGATCCATCGCAGTTGCACAAGTCCTGACAATAGTCGCTCGTAACCGTCTCGAAGACTATCAAACGCCGTACGTTTCGCGACATGCCCATCGGAACTCTTGAGTAACCATACAGACATTACCGGGACGAACGTACTGGAGAGAAAGTAGGATGCGATCATCGAAAAACCAACCGCCAAAGACAATGGTACGAACAACGCTCGCGCAGCTCCTTGCATGAAGAACGACGAAACAAAGACTGCCAAGATGCATAGCATGGCCAGCAATCTAGGAACGATGGTTTCCATAGAACCGTCGCGTACGGCTCTTGCTAGCGGCACGCCGCGCTGCAAATGGGAGTGGATGTTTTCGATCGAAACCGTTGCCTCGTCGACAAGAATACCGATAGCCAAAGCCAATCCACCCAAGGTCATCAGGTTGATCGTCTGACCAGTGATCCACAGAGCCAGGATAGAGCAGAAAAGTGCCAGTGGAATATTCAGTACCACAATCAACGAACTTCGCCAATCGCGCAAGAACAGCAAGATCATAAGCCCCACGAGCACGGCACCGAGAACGCCTTCGGTAACCACTCCTCCAACTGCCCTGGTGACATAAGGCGACTGATCGAACTCAAAGCGAACATCGATCCCCTCGCCATCAGCACCGAGCGCTTCCTTCATTTTTGGCAGAGCGTCTTTGATGTTATTAATGACGCTCAACGTCGAAGCTTCAGCCCGCTTGGTCGCGAGGATGTAGACGGCACGTCGGCCGTTAACCAACGCGTAACCCGCCGGCGCGTCGGCCGAGTCTTGAATGACGCCAAGGTCACGGATGAAGACAGGGTTCTCGCCCATGCGAACAGGTATCGAGCCTAACTGTTGTGGATCTTTCACCACTGAGTTGACTGGGACAATCGGGTACGAGTCACCTATAGGCACGTTACCCGAGGGACTGATCGTATTGCCCCGCGTAAGCGCGACGATCACTTCGTCCGGTGACATGCTGTAGGACTGCAACTTCTTGGGATCGACTGTGATGACGATCGAGCGAGCACTACCACCAAACGGCGGCGGTGCAGAAACACCAGGCAGACTCGAAAACATTGGACGCACGCGGAAGAGTGCCAAGTCTTGGATTTCTGCGATGCTTCGCGTGTCGCTCGAGAGCACTAAGTAGCCAACCGGAACGCTACCCGTGTCGAAGCGCATCACAAACGGTGATACGGTTCCTGGTGGCATGAAGGCTTGCGAGCGATTCACATAGTTGATTGTCTCTGCCATCGCTTGAGCCATATTGGTTTCAGGATGGAAGTACAACTTCATCAACGCCGTTCCTTGTACGTTCCGCGACTCCACATGGTGAATGCCGCTGATGTAAAGGAAGTGGTACTCGTAGTAGTTGGTTAGAAAGCCTTCCATCTGCGCTGGGTCCATCCCGCCGTAGGGCTGGCAGACGTAGATGACCGGCAGATTGAGAGTCGGGAAGATGTCGACTTCCATGCCCTTGGGCAATCCAGATGGGTACGGCCATTTGTAGTGCTGAAACACCGACGGACCGACAGCCAGAAAGCAGCCGAGAGCCAAACTAAGGACGAGCACCATGACGGTCGCCGGGCGACGCTTTGCCGAAAGTATGAGTTGCATGCAGGTTTGATTCCGATTTTATCCGCGAACAACGGAGTAGGAGGTTTGCCGGCTCAACCGATTCCGTTCAGCCAGGCGGCAAAGTTTGCCAGGCAGGAAATCCCATTCTAATCGCTGCGACCGAGGTCTTACGAGTCGAAACATCCCTTTGCCTACTACAACCGCTATTTGCAAACCCGCGGATGGTCGAAACAACCATCAAAGAAGGCATAGACGGACCTGATCCCGTTAGTAGGGAAATTGATGACATGAGGCAAAAACTACAATTCCTAGCAGGGGCAATCTCTGGCTCTCTCTTCCTCGCAGGCTGCACGTCGACGAATCCCGGAGCCAAACTGTACAAGAGTCCTCAGGTCGTCACGCGTTTAGCGACCCCTGCAAATAGTGCCGAGAGCGGCTTTATTGAGTCGAGCACCCCAGTTTCAACTGTCCAGGTCGTTTCCCATCAGGCAGTTCCTCAACAGGTCGATTCCCGTCAGATAGCTTCGGAGTCGAATAGCGATAAGTCCGAAGCAACGCCAGTTGCCGCCCCACCCAACACGTTTGTCTCCGTAGCTTCCTCGGTCACAGTAGCTAGCGAAGAGCAGACCACCGCTTCAACCACTCCTGAGCAAGTACCTGGAAGCTCGACTGTTCCGATCAACCTCCCGACGGCGCTGGCGATGATCGGTGGCCAACATCCAGTCGTCGGCTTTGCGCAGTGGCGGGTTCAAGAAGCCTACGCCCAGTTGGATCGAGCCAAGGTCATGTGGCTTCCCAGCATCCAAACTGGCTTCAACTACCGCCGTCGGGACGGTAACTATCAAGCGGTAGACGGAGAGATCGTCGACGTCAACTTAAACTCAATGAACTATGGACTTGGCGCTGGAGCCGTCGCTGCTGGATCACCTACAAGACCAGGCGTCGTGGCTCAGTTCCATTTGGCCGACGCATTATTCTTGCCCAAAGCAGCGGAGAAGACCGCTTGGGCTCGTGGCCATTCGGCCTCTGCAGTCATTAATCAGCAACTGTTGAACGGAGGAATTTCCTATATTGATCTACTCGAAGCCTATCAGGATTCAGAGATTATCGCAGCAGCGGTGAAACGGACATCCGATCTAGCTGAAATCACCGAGAACTTCGCAGAAGCTGGTGAGGGCTTGAAGTCAGACGCTGACAGAACCGCCACGGAATTGTCCTTGCTGCAAACGCGTCAATTGGCCGTGCGCGAACGACAGTTAGTCGCCTCAACGCGATTGGCTAGGGTACTAAGCATCCCAATGACATCAGCCATATTGCCGCAAGACACCGTTGCTGTTCCTCTGGAAATGATGCCGCAGGTTTCAGATGAGCCCTCGCTCATCTCAACGGGACTTTCCACTCGACCTGAGCTCAAAGAGTCACAAGCGTTAGTCGCCGCTGCATGTGAAGTCTACAAGCGAGAAAAGTACGCACCCTTCGTACCAAGCGTTCTCTTAGGTTTTAGTTCAACGAGTTTTGGTGGCGGACTGGGAAACAACGCGGACAACTTTGGCGGACGGTACGACGTAGACGCGATGATGGTGTGGGAGACTCGCAATCTCGGATTCGGCGAGGGGGCTGCTCGACGCGAGCGAAATGCACAAGTTCAACAAGCGACGTTTGCCAAGCTCAGAATCATGGATCAGGTTGCGCAAGAAGTAGCGGAGGCCAACATCCAAGTTGGCATTCGCAAACAGCAAGTTGAAATGGCCCAGACTGCGATTGCCAGGGCTCGCGATTCGTATCAGCGAAACATAGATCGCATTCGTGATGGCCAAGGCCTACCAATTGAGGTACTGCAAGCTATCCAGGCACTTGAAGCTTCAGAACGAGCCTATCTGAGAGCCGTGTCTGATTACAATCGGTCTCAACTACAACTGCAGTGGACGCTCGGTTGGCCGATAACGGGGCCAGCAGCAAGCGATGCTATTGTGGCAAATCCCTAGTTCGCAAAGTGGCTTTGCACGCAGCACCTTTAAGATTGGTTGATCCAGAGTGTCCACAACCAGCGTTTTATCGCAAGAAATGATTGTCTTCGGATCGAACCAATGAGACAACATGATCAGCACAATTCTGACTTGAGATTAAATTCTGATCAAGTCCACAGGCGTTTCTTGTTCTTTCCCAACTAGTTCTGCTACTGATACGAATGCAGGAGCCACCGATCCTTGTTGACTTGGACGTCCTGTTGGTTGAATGCTGGATTTAGCTCTACGTTTTTGATTGGCAGACTTCTTTAAGATCGGTAACACGTACAGCGCGACGCCGGTAAACCCAAGATGTCAGTTTACGGGTAAAACCAGCCAGTGGTTTGCGAGTGAAAACCGGCCAGTAGGGAGCGATATCGATGTGGACTTCGAGCACGATGAGTGCCGGAGGAACCCAGCATGTCGAATCGAACATCAATGGCCCAAATCAGCGCAATCGGAAACCTGTACCGTAGCGGTCACTCGAACCGCCAGATTGCTAAGATTTTGGGCCTAAACCGCGAAACAGTGGGTAAGTATGTAGCTGCGATAAAAGCTGCGGGAAATCAAAACCAGCCAAACCCGCAAACCGGCTCTATCGATACCCAGCCGAACTCGCAAACCGGGTCGAACGGAGAAACGAAAGATGAACAGCCTACAGCCGCAGTGGAGGTTAGCTCCGCGCACAACGGCCCGACGAGTAGTTGCAAAGCGTTGGCGACGATCATTGAGGAGTTGTTGGATCGCGGTCTATCGATAAAACGCATCCATCAAGACTTGCAGAGCGAGCATGGCTTTAAGGGAAGTTACTTCAGCGTCTATCGCTTCGTAACGAAGTTATCTTCCAACGTCCCGCTACCGTTTCGTCGCATGGAAGTTGAACCTGGCGAGGAAGCTCAGATCGACTTTGGCACCGGCGCCGTAATTAGCAACTCCGAGGGCAAGCAACGACGGCCATGGATGTTTCGCATCGTGCTCAGTCACTCGCGCAAAGCCTACAGCGAAGTTGTTTATCAGCAGACGACCGACAACTTCATCATGGCCATTGAGAATGCATTGCACTACTTCGGCGGCGTACCGAAACGCTTAGTCATCGACAACTTGCGAGCGGCGGTGAAGCAAGCGGATTGGTACGATCCAGAGATCCATCCGAAGCTGCAATCCTTCGCGCTTCACTATGGAACGGCGATCGTACCGACTAAGCCTTACACGCCAGAGCATAAAGGCAAAGTTGAAAGCAGCGTGAAGTACGCTAAGAACAACGCGCTCAAAGGCAGGCAGTTCAGCAGCCTCGTCGAGCAGAATGACTTTCTACTGGAATGGGAATCTAAGACAGCTGACACGCGCATTCACGGGACGACGAAAGAGCAGGTCAAGAAGAGGTTTGAGCAAGCGGAACGCCAAGCCTTAATGCAGCTGCCATGCGAACGCTTTGCAAACTTCAAGGAAGCACGACGATCGGTCTCACGCGATGGGCATCTGGAAGTCGACAAGGCATTTTACTCAACACCGCCCGAGTATGTTGGCAGGCGATTATGGGTGCGTTGGGATAGTCGCTTGGTGCGCATCTTCAACAACCAATTTCAACTGATCGCCACTCACAGCAAATGCGAGCCGGGTCGATTTAGGACCGATAAAGCCCATATTCCCAAGGAAAAAGTGTCTGCTGTCGAGCGTGGCACCGATGCGTTGCTGCGACAAATCGCGGCCATCGGACCGCATACGAAAGCTTGGAGTGAAGCGATGACAGCGGCTCGTGGAGTGGAAGGCGTGCGAGTGCTGGTGGGCCTTAAGCGACTTGCAGGAACACATCGATACACCGAACTTGAGGCGGCTTGCAAGATCGCTCTGTCGCACGGAGCTTATCGACTGCGAACACTTCGCAATCTCCTTAAACAAAGACTTGCACCGGAGCAGATGCAGATGGACTTCATTGACGAGCACCCTATCATTCGACCACTATCGGATTACTCACTCAGTTCTTTGGAAAGTTTCAGGAGGGAACGATGAACGGAAAACTTAGAGACCAATTGAAGGAGCTTCGACTAAGCGGACTGGCCGCGTCGCTCGACGTTCGCTTGGATGAAGCCAAGTCGACGCGACTGGATCACAGCGAATTCTTGGAGACGATTCTGCAAGATGAATTATCGGTTCGTCAGGATCGACAGATCGAGCGTTGGACGAAGTTGGCAGGCTTTCGAGATCTGAAGTCGATCGATGATTTCGATTTCGAATTCAATCCATCAGTGAATAAGAAGATAATCTTCGACTTGGCCGCCGGCGACTTCGTTCGCAAGGCTCATGACGCTCTGTTGATCGGACCGCCCGGCGTCGGCAAGAGTCACTTGGTTCAAGCCATCGGTCGTCAATTGATTCGAGATGGCCATACCGTCTTTTATAGAAGTATCTTCGATTGCATTCGCGACTTCCTTCACGACGAGGCTTTCGAAGGTCATGATCGCATCATGAACCGATACTTGAAACCTGATCTGCTAATTCTCGATGACATGGGGATGAAGCAGCTACCGAAAGGAAGCGGTGAGTTCCTCTTCGAGATCATCATGCGCCGTCACGAACTCCGCAGCACGATGATGACCAGCAATCGACCGCTTGAGGATTGGGGCAAACTGATCGGCGATGTCCCTAGCGCCACCGCCATCCTCGATCGCTTTCTGCAACATGCGAAAGTGATCCAAATCACAGGCCGCAGCTACAGACTACGCGGCAAACCAGCCGATAACACAAGTAGCGACGAGGAGCCCAAAACCAGCCAAACCCGCAAACCGGTTCCTGGCAAGGTGTGAACGGCTAATCTGTCAGCTTCTGTAGCTGCAAAACAAGGCAATCTGCAGCCACAAATCTATCAACCACGATCATCAACCACCAGCAAAAAATGGCTGGTTTTGACTCGCAAACAAGTGGCTGGTTTTAACCTGCAAAATGACAGCGATCGACAACAACACGGCGGAGCGAACGATGCGACCGGTGGCGATCGGTAGAAAGAACTGGCTGTTCGTGGGCAGCGAAGCGGCGGG
>JBGSJB010000307.1:0-3356 GCA_041742175.1 Pirellulaceae bacterium | reverse complement strand
CGATTTAATCCCGTTTACTATCCAATTTTAATGCGAAGGCCAGATCCAGTTTTCAGCCCTGAAGCACTTCGCAGCCCAAACTCTGTTCTGCTCTGTTTAATACACGCTTACCTGTACTCTACCACCAGCGGCCGGGGTACTAACCGCAGCCCGTCGTATCAAGCAACCATCAACTTTACTTCATCACTTCATCGGTAACCGCAGATTGCTCAGCAGGCGGCTCGATCGTTTCGAGTGATTCCGACGAGTGCGACCGCTTATGCTCATTCGGCTTGATTTCGCCAGTCTCTACACGAGCGTTATACATATTGTCCTCAATCCGCTTGGCTTCAGCTACATCGATCCGCATCGCCGAAAACAGCGCCGTCAAACCAACCAAAGCAAGAAAAGCTCCGCCAGCGGTGCAGACATAGGTCGCCCATTGCTGCGCTCGCGGACTGACCCAAACACCCCAGGTGATTCCAGCAGTCCACACGCCGTTAGCGAAATGATATACAGACGCCAGCACACCGACGAGATAAGAAACGGGCCATACGTAGCCGCTCAAAGCACTCGCCAATGTGCTCGCAGCGTTGTAAGGGCGAAACTTAGCCATGCCCAATGGCTCGGCCACATTCTTTAGCCAGTAATCTGTGTGGAACCATCCGTGCAGGTGAAACACATGGAAAAAGATGAATATTATCGCGATCACGCCTGTCCAACGCTGCATCGCATACCGAAAGTTCCCGCTGTAGCGATAGCGATCGATGTTACTCTTGCCGCTTTGGATGATCCAAACGCCAACAACTGCGTGAAAAATAATCGGCAAGAAGATGAACGCCCACTCAACGAACGGAAGAAAACCTCCGAGCGAGTGAATCTGGTTGACGTTGTTTTGAAATGCACCAGCACCGTTGGCCAACGACGAATTCACCAACAAGTGAACCGTCATGTACGCCCCGACCGGCACCAGTCCACTTAGCGAATGCAAGCGTCGGATGAGAAATTCGTTCCGACCATAAAAGCTACCAGATGTGTGGCTCATAGCGATTCAGAAATCGTTCCAATAGGGTTTGGTATGTCACTGCCCGCGACCATAGTACCGCAACACTATAGCGAAGTTTGCAATCCCTTGGCAGGCCGCTGAGGCGGCAACCTGTCGCACCAAAAGCGGTTTCGAAAGAAACTCAGCCAACTTCACCCGGCGAACCGCCTGATTCGAAGACGACGCCACGGTACAAATCATTCATCGCGATCGATAAACCGACCGACTCCAGCCGCACGTCCTCCGACAAACTTCGAGATTCCAGCAACAACCAACCGCCGCCAACTTGACGTGTAAATCGCTCGACAAGCGGTTGGCTCTGCGAGATCAGCACCAGTTCTTTCAGCGAATCGACCTGCCGGTAGTAACCGCTCTTTGCTCCTCGGTCATAACACTCACTCGACTCCGAAAGCACTTCAACCAATACCGTCGGATTAATGATAGTGTCCTGCTGATCGTCATCAAACTGCAGCTCCCCGCACACGATCGAGGCATCTGGATAAGTGTACAACCCTGCAGGTTCTACTTTCACGCGCAGATCACTACTGAACACTTTGCAAGACTTCTCCTTCAGCGCGACCCAACACGCTCCAACAAAATTCGCGGCGATCAAGCTATGATTCGGCGATCCGCCTGCCATTTCGAAAACTTCACCTTGAAAATATTCGCTCTTGAAGTTCGCCAGACGTTCTTGAAGTAGATATTGCTCTACCGAAATGAGTTTCTTTACCGCAGACATGTCAAACCTTTTCGCTGTTCTTTCATAAACAGAACCTAGTCGTTGGGTACGGATCGCATGTTGTAATGAGCCTGGCTGGGGAAAATTGCCGTATCATCAACTCCGACTGAACCGACATTGATTTCGTAGACAGCTCCCTCGCGCAGGTCGCTCAACTGCAATGCGACCGTCTTCAGATCCGCTGAAACGGACAGTTTCTTGATCGGTTCATTTCGCTCGTCTTGGTCATCGCCACCGTACGCAGGAGTCGATACGCGCCGGTACGATCGAATGTTGTAGTTGGATGGATTCGCAGCGCGCTCAGCGTCAACGGGCTGTGTGAAGACGATCTCAAGCCCACTCGATGTCGCGCGCACTTCATCAATTCCCAATGGCAGTTCGCGGTTGGCGCGCAAACGAACGATCGAACCCGTATTCTGTCCGCCGCCCCAACCGCTGTCATGAATGCTGCCAACATACAAATCGCCGTTGGGACTGATCGCACAGCAAACCGGGCCTTCGAAAGTCGGTTCTTCGCTAGCAGGCAAGCGACTGAACTTGTAAGCCGCTCCCTGCATCTGACCATTCACCTTCTGCAGACTCATTCGAATCAACGACAGTCCGTTGTACTCGCAACCGATTAAGTCACCTTCGAACGGACCAAACACTGGACCACTCTTGTCACTCAATGCTCGCGGCGTTTCCAAGAAACACAATCCGTTAACACTGCGCGTCCAAGGATGCGGCAAGTTGACCGCCGGTGATTCAAATTCCGGCGAGAATCCTGGCTTCGCCTCCAACTTGTTAATGAACCCATACCGTTTCCCAAATCGCAGGTGATTCAGTTCATTGAATGGGTTGTAGTTGCCTTGATTGTCGGTCGCGAACAATTTACCGTCGCGATTCATCGCCAAGCCCATCGGAAATCGCAACCCCGCAGCCATCGATTCAATGCGATAAGCTCGCGGCGACTCAGCGGATTGATAGGGGATCAGCTTGAGCGCCTGACCTCGCAACTTCGCGGCTGCCGGACTGCGATCATCTTGCTGACAGGGCAGCGCCATGAAGTAGCCACCATCGGTATCGCGCTGCAATCCCACCGCCCAGTCATGATAGTCAGCCGTGTAACCCCAACCGTCCGCCACAACTTGTTGATCGTACGGAGCCTCTACATCAGCCGGCGATGCGCTCCGCGCCAGCCGAATCAAACTCGTCTTGCAAAGCACATCAACACTGTCCGCGTTAACCGCCAAACCATAAGGCGCAGGCAAGTCATCGCTGATTACTTTAAATCGATCGCCAAGTGAATCCTCGTCCGAATCGATCACTTGCAACACACGACCTTTCAGAGATGCTACGAACATCTCACCTGATGATCTCCAAGCCATGGCAGTTGGCATCTCGTCGCGCGGTAAAGGCAATTGCGTTGCGGAATATCCGGGAACAATATCTAGCGCGACCATGGGTGACACAGTCGTTGGTACCGCAGCGAGTTGAAAGCGATCCGGCGGCAAGTTCGACGATAAACGCATCGTCCACTCAAAAGCCGCCGAAGACTGAGCTGCAGTCAACTTCAGCACATCGGGACTTTCCATCTCAAGCGATTGCGATGCG
>JBGSJB010000306.1:0-11071 GCA_041742175.1 Pirellulaceae bacterium | reverse complement strand
CTTGCTATACATTTCGACCGCTTTGCTTTCGAACGCCAAGCTGTACTCGAGAATCTCTTTCAGGTTGCGAGACTGCTTGATTTCATTGCGCTGCGCAACCGGAACTCCGCCGAGTGCGACGATTTTGCTGCCGACAAGTTTTGCGTGTTTGAACGATTCTTTCGCATCTTCTTCGAATTTGTCCGCGTAAACTTCGCGCCATGGGCCTTCGATAATGAAAGACGCTTGCGAATACTGTGCGACGCCGGTCCACTCGTGCTTCAAAATTTCGTTTAACTGTTCAATGACTGCATCGTGGTTCATGCTGATCTGGCTCCAATGAGTTACGCTTTGCGGGATCTTTTTAGCTCTAAGGCTCGTTCTCGGTAAGTCACTCAACTGTATCGGTCGCTTGAGATGACCGCAACGGGACTGTTCCAGGGAAGGTGTTTTACAGTAACCGCAAATCGCACGGTGGTTTTACTGCGGCCTATTGTCTTTCTTCGCCAGCCGTATTGTCGATTCACGAGCGTCATGCAAATTTTAGGGTCGCCTTTCACGCGACGACAGTGCGCCTGTGACCCACTTTCGTCGCGGGAGAGGCGAACAATTCGAAATGTTAGAACTTAAGCAGGAGGTCGACTGAAAATGCGTATCGTTTCTTTGCTTCCAAGTGCGACGGAAATCGTCTGTGAACTGGGACTTGGCGACCAATTGATTGGAGTCACGCACGAGTGCGACTTTCCAAAGTTCGTGCGGGGGTTGCCCAAAGTTACCAGGACTTTGATACCGCATGATGCGAGCAGCCACGAGATCGACGCATTGGTGCGCGAGCGACTGCGAACTGAGCGAGCACTTTATAGCCTGGATTTGCCAACGCTGGAGAATCTGCGACCAGAACTGATCGTCACGCAAGCGCTTTGCGATGTGTGTGCGGTGGCTGAATCCGAAGTCACCGCAGCGGCTTGTAGTCTGCCGGGCAGGCCACGTGTGGTGAATCTAGAACCGTCCAGTTTGGCCGAAGTCTTCGAATGCCTGCAGCTCGTCGGTGACGCAGCGGGTGCAACAGAGCAAGCGTTGAAGGTGGTTGCGAAGTTACGCGCTCGCGTCGAAGTTGTTGAGAGTCGCAGTCGCAGCATCAATGCCCGACCGCGGGTTGTGTTGCTGGAGTGGATTGATCCGCCGTTTTGTTCCGGCCATTGGTCCCCGGAGCTGGTTCGCAAAGCGGGCGGCATCGAGCTTCTGGGGCGCGAAGGTGAACCGTCACGCACAACGCCTTGGCATGAGATCCTGCAAGCGGATCCTGATTTCATGGTCATCGCATGCTGTGGATTTGATATCGAGCGTACGCGCGAAGACTTGCCAACACTGGCGAGCTTTCCTGGGTTCGATCAGTTGTCATGCGCGCGATCGAATAATATTTACCTCATTGATGGCAACGCTTACTTCAGTCGCCCCGGCCCTCGGCTGGTCGACAGTCTCGAGCTGCTAGCGCACATTCTTCACCCGCACATTCACCCGATACCTAAACATCCCAGCGGCGAGTGTTTGACGTATGCGAAGTGGTCAGTATAGGGCGTAGAGCTATTTAGAAATGAACAAGGCCAGCGTTTGTGGGACGCTGGCCTTGTTGAATTTCGCTGAGTCGATTCAGGGTCGTGTTGGGGTTCTAGTATCGGGCGCTAGAACGTTCTGCTTTTGGGCGTACTCACGCGTCGCATCGACAAAGGTGTCGGGCTCAATTTGTTCTTTGCGCTGCGTAGTTCTGTTGACTCAGTTGTATTGACTCAGGTTGCAGGGACATGAAATCCGCTTGTTTGAGTTCGTCACACTAGTTCGGGCTCTAAAGTGAGCACTCGCGAATTTGCTTGTTCAAAAATGGTCAGCCACACGTGTCGTCGGGCTCGGGCGAGTTCGGCTTCAAGTGCAAATCAGGTATCGGGCGTAGTAACCATCAAACATGTGTGAGTTGGCCAAGGTTGCTCGTCTATTGCTGTTCAGTTTCGTAGCTCAGCTACCAACCGTAGAATCGATGCCGCGATCCGTACGCGATTGAGTACGAGTTGTAGCTGGGCGCGAAGTTGTACAATCCACTGACCATGAAACTTGAGTTGGTCGTCGGTCGAGCGGGATCGAAACCGATCCATCGATTGTATTCCATCCGCATGGCTCGCTGCTCAGCTTCGTAGCGTGCGAGTTGTTGCGGGTAGGTCAGCGGTTTTGGAAAGTACTGTGATGCGGATGTCGAAGTGGACATCGGCAACGGGTTCGCGCTGTCGGGCTCCTGAGCTTGCGATTGCAAAGGAGCTGCCATGGCGCTGGCGGCGATCAGCAGAAATAGAATTGTCTGCTTATTCATAGGTTTTCTCCACGGAAGGAATGGAAGAACGCGCGGCTGTACTAGCGGTTTAGGCTTCCTGCGACAGCTTGGATTTTGAGAAGTTCTGGTGACTGAGTTTGGAGCGGAGTCATCAGGCAAGCGTCGCAGCGCGTTCGATCGAAAGCTTCCATCGAACGAATCTCGCGCAAAAGCTGACTTGAAATGTCAATCTGTTTTGGGATTGGCGGCGCGGCGTGTGGCTGGTGCTTTGCGGGAAAGAGCTCTGTATTGCGGTGAGATTGCTCGTCGGTCAGCCTGCGTCGGTTGGGTCAGGTGGTGCGCGCACGCACGAGGGGTCTGCGAATGTTGGTTGGTCCGGTAAAGACGAGCGTAGCGTTGCCGCTGGACATTGCAAATGCGGCGGAGTCGCTGCGAGACCAAGCTAGTTCGTTAAGTGTGGAGCCGACGTTTTGCACGCCGCGATCGATTCGCAATTCGAGCAATACCATTTCGTTGCCCAAGTTTACAGCTCGCGCGTGTTGCACGTTGTGCGGCGGTTGGAGTTCGCATGCACTTTCGAAAGCGATGCTGTGCACATACCGCAGGAAGCCTAAATTCAGCAGCGATTGCTTGACTGCTACTGCTTCACTTTCGTTGAACGCTTGCCACTTGGCATGCGGTAATTGTGCGAGCAGCAATTGAGTGCTCTTCACCAGCCACTCTTGGCTGAGCGGTTGCGTGAGTTGTCGATAACCTAGCATGGCTCCGCCAAGTCCCGCTGCAACGGCGGCGGCGATTGCGCTGCGACGATTCAGCAGTAGGTTCGGCAAGTTTTGTGGAACTGGGTTCCCGCGAACGATTCGCCGAGTTTCTTCGGGCATGGTTTCCGCGCGAACGCGTTCTTGGTACGCGGTTTCGGTGCGACTCGCCTGTTCGCCATTCGATTCTGCGAGCAGATGTTCGTGTGCAGCGATTTGTAATGCGACTTGCAAACGCGCATGAAGGTCGGCGGGGACCTCAACGGCGTGAAGAGCTCCGGCAAAGCGGCGATCGAAATCATCGAACTGTAAATCATCGAATTTCGAATCATCGAATTTCGAATCATCGCGATTTGGATCAATCGATTTCGGATCATTAGATTTTGGATCAACGGAATTTGGTTCTGCCACGATTCGCTTTCAAACTTACTTGCTCACTTTGCAAAACAACTGTTGACTCTAGTTGATCTTGAGGGCTATTGCGGCGACGCTACCGTGCTGAGGCAGCGTTTGAGGTGACTCTTTGCGCGACTGAGTCGACTCATCACAGTTCCCATTGGAATCTCCAACGCTTGGGCGATCTCGGTGTAGCTTAACTGCTCGAAATAAAACATCAGCACAACGGCTTGAAACTCCGGTTCCAGTTGTTCAAGTGCGACTTGTACCCAGTCGCGGCGTTCTAGATCCTGTTCATTGCCAGCTTTGTGATCGGCGACTTCGTCTGCGGTTGAGGCGGCACGCTGCGCCGCCGCCAATCGACACCATCGTGCGAACTCGTTACGGGTGATTGTCAGCAACCAACCGCGTTCTGCCCGCGGGTCACGCAACTGATCGATCGAATTGAAGGCTCGCAGGAACACTTCTTGACTGATATCCTCTGCTGACGAACGGCATCCGGTCAGTCGGTAGGCGTAACGAAACACCAGCTCATGGTGACAAGCCATCAGTTGGTTCGTTCGCGCGTGCCGCTGCTGTGCGGTCCATTTAGCGGGGGAATCCGCTATTGCCATAAGATGACCTTCCCCGGCATCGCTCACAGAGTTTTCAGGCAATCGACGTGCTTTCAGTAATGATGGATGTCGGTTGGCCCAGCTTTATTCCCGGCAGTTTTAATTTTAGCCAGTTTTAGTTGTCGCAGACTTGCAGGAGGCTCAGCGGGCGGCGTCTAACTCGAATGGCGGTTGCTGGAATCTGAGAGGATCTGTTGCAGGTCTCAACTCGTGTGGTACATTAACGCCGTCTGTATGGGCGGTTTGTTAGGCTTGCTTAACGTTCGCTTAGACGGATACTGGATAATTTCGTTAAAAATAAGCAGCGATTGAACTCGTCGTTGAGTCCTAGATGTAGCGGGCTCAGCCACCGATGGGCGCAACGCTGACCTAGTTATCGAACTTGCCAGGAAGTTGAATTCCGCTCAGATCACACGTCTTTTCGCATCCCATCTGTTCCTATGTTGTTCGAGCTAATCATTTTGCTCGTGCTGCTAGCATTGATGCTAGGCAACACCATTCAGCGTTCGGCGCACTTGTCAAAACTTGAAAAGCGAACTCACCGTTCGTGCCGCGGTACCGCTGCGTCGCGACGGATCGAGTTCTGGCTTTTTATTTTTGAGTGTGTGTTATCGTGCACGCTTGGTTGTTTGCGTCGAATTGGATTGCAAGTTGGATCAGCGCTCGAGCCACCATCTGGTGCGCTTTTCGCTGGACGATTTGAATCGACCGGCCGTTCATCAGAGTGCTTTGCAATGCTCAGCGGTCGGAGCTTCGTTTGGTTGACCAACCAACCATTCCAAATGGTTCGAAGATTCGTGTAATCGGTGGTTCGTTCGCGGCGTTAAAATTAGCGTTTCGGTGCGGCTGTTGATTTGAGTTGTGTTCTACGTCCTGCTTGCGCGTTCGCTTGCGTTTAAAGTGAGGATTCGATTGAACACAATTTTTTTCTATTCGGATAGTTCATTGTCTGGCTGTTTGTCGTCGAGTTGGTTGTTGTTGGACAATTCGTTATTTTGCGGATTGCCAGTCCTGGGAGCGGGTGAGTACGGTTCAACCACTGTGCTGGTCGCCACGCTAGTCGGGCTGGGGTTGGGCGGAGCGGCGATTAAGTTCTTCGATATTTTGCGTAAACGGGATATCAAAACGCAAGCTCAAGCGATGCTGGATCAAGCCAAGGCGGACGCCGCGAATGTGATTCGTTCGGCAGAACTGGAAGCGAAAGAAAAATCGCTACAACAGAAACAGATGATGGAATCGGAGGTCGCCAAACTGCGCGACGCCGTTCGCAAGAAAGAGTCCGCGCTCGATCGCCGCGAAGAGACTTTGCAGCAATCTGCTGAGGATGTTCGCAAGCAAGAGAAGATGGTCGAAGCCAATCAGCGTCGCGTTGCGGACAAACTGGCTGAGGCGACCAAGCGAGCCGAGGAGATCCAGCGGGCGGTTCAGGAGCAGACGCAGCAACTGCAGCGCATCAGCGGCTTGAGTCGCGAAGCGGCTGAGACGCAGTTGCTAACGCTGCTAGAGAAAGAACTTTCGCAAGACGTCGGCAATCGAATCTTGAAGCACGAGCGTCGAGTGAATGAAATTGCGGAGCAGAAGTCGCAAGAGATCATTCTCACGGCGATGCAGCGTTATGCGTCGGCGCATACAGCGGACAGCACGACGAGCACCGTTGACATTCCGAACGACGAAATGAAAGGTCGCATTATTGGTCGCGAAGGCCGCAACTTTCGCGCATTCGAAAAAGCGACTGGAGTGGATGTGATCATCGACGACACGCCAGGTGTTGTGATCGTCAGCGGCTTTGATCCCGTGCGTCGCGAAGTGGCTCGTCAGTCGCTCGACAAACTGATCGCTGACGGCCGCATTCATCCTTCGCGGATCGAGGAGCTGGTCGCGCAGACTGAGAAGGAGCTGGATGCGTTTATTCGTCGCAAAGGTCAAGAAGCGCTCGAAGAGGTCAACATCGGTTCGGCGCACGAACGCGTCGTGTATCTGCTGGGTCGATTGCATTTTCGAACCAGCTTCAGTCAAAACGTATTGCGGCATAGTGTCGAAGTTGCGTTCTTGTCCGGCTTGATGGCTGAGATGATCGGCTTGAAACCTGATTT
Source organism: Pirellulaceae bacterium (assembly GCA_041742175.1). GTDB lineage: Bacteria > Planctomycetota > Planctomycetia > Pirellulales > Pirellulaceae > Aureliella. Next base: position 4,911 of record JBGSJB010000306.1, on the reverse strand, counting down.
GGCGCGGCGTGCGGGGCTGTTGCACGATATTGGCAAAGCGGCTGATCACGAGTTGGAAGGTGGGCATCCCAAGATCGGCGCCGATCTGTTGAAACGTCACGGCGAAAATGAAACGGTAGTGCACGCGGCGCTGGGACATCACGACCAATTGACGACAGAGTATCCGTACACGTTGTTGGTTGCCACAGCGGATGCTTGCAGTGCTTCGCGTCCGGGTGCGCGTCGCGAGTCGCTGGAGCGCTACATTAAGCGGATGGAAGAACTGGAATCGATCGCCCGCGGCTTTGAAGGTGTTGAGCAGGCGTTTGCGATTCAAGCGGGCCGCGAATTGCGAGTGATCGCTAGTGCGCGCGATACCGACGATGCGAAGGCAGCGAAGATCTGTCATGACATTGCGAAAGCGTTTGAGCAGCAGTTGACTTATCCGGGCGAAATCAAAGTCACGGTCGTGCGTGAGGCTCGCTTCATTGAGGTCGCGCGGTGAGTGGTCCGCACTTGCCACCAGCACCGGCAGCCGGTCAATTGCGATTGGTGCTCGTCGGTGATGTCGTAGGCAAACCAGGAATGCGAATCGCTTGCGAAGCGATACCGTGGCTGCGGCGCGCGATGGCGATCGATGTGGTTGTGGTGAACGCAGAAAATGCCGCCGACGGTTCGGGGCTGCGCTGTGTCGACTATCGACGACTGATTCAAAGCGGTGTAAACGTCGTGACGCTGGGCGATCACTTGTATCGCAAACGCGAGATCATGGGACCGTTGACGAGCGAGCGCTACATTATTCGTCCTGCGAATTTGCCGGAGCAAGCGCCTGGAAAGGGTTCGACCGTGTTTATAGCTCGCGACGGAATCGCAGTTGGAGTCACCAGTCTGATTGGTCGCGTGTTTATGAAGCCGGTCGATTGTCCGTTTCATGCAGCGGATCGCGAGTTATCAGCGATGGACTCAGCCACCGAGTCAGCGGTCAAAATTCGGATGGTCGACTTTCATGCCGAAGCGACCAGCGACAAGCAGCTGATGGGAAGGTATCTCGATGGTCGCGTCTCCGCAGTGCTTGGAACGCACACTCACGTTGCGACCGCTGATGAACAGATCTTGCCGCAAGGGACTGGTTTTCAATGCGACGTGGGCATGACGGGGCCGTTCGACAGCGTGCTTGGCCGCAACACGGCGGCGGTGTTGGAAGCGACTTTACACGGTGTGCCAGTTCCGTTTCAAGTTGCGGTAGGTGACGTGCGATTGAATGGCACTTGGTTTGATGTTGATATCGCGACGGGTCTTTGCACCGCGATTGGTCGAATCAACGTAAGTGAAACTCACATCCAGTCGTTCAACGATTCCGAACGCGCGGCTCGCAAGATTCTCTGAATGCGATTGTGCGCATGGAGCTGATAGGCGGTATGGGTCGCGCGCGCGGCTTTTTTAAAACTGTTTACAATAAGCGTTTGGAAGCTCAGCGCTGCCCTTCCGCTCGAACATCGAACTTTTGTGACCGAGACTGGCCCCATGAGTAATTCGCGCGACGAGAATTTATTATTCGGCGTCCTTGCGCTACAGCTGGATTTTATCACGCAAGAGCAACTGGTTGCGGCCGCAAATGCGTGGATGGTGTCCAAATCGAGTGGGCTGGGTGAGATCTTAATCCAGCTGGGCGCGCTGACCACGGAAGACTACGAATTTGTGAAGTTGATTGTACAGAAGCACGTTGCGAAAAGCGGTTCGCCCAAAAGCAGCTTGGAGAAGTTAAAGCAGCATGAAGCTTCGGAAGCCGAGAGCAAAGTGCAAACGATCCTGCACGGTGGCACGATTGAAGAACTCGACGGCGAGCGGATTCGCCATGATGCCACGACAATTTGGACTGGGCCTGAAAACGGGGGCGATTCGCGTTTCTTGCGTCTCCGCGAATTGGCGACTGGCGGATTAGGCGTTGTGTCAGTAGCGCGCGATCAACAACTTGAGCGCGAAGTTGCACTGAAAGAAATGTTGCAGCCAAAACGCCTTTCGCAGGACGCTCTCGAACGCTTTGTGGCTGAAGCAAAGATAACGGGAAACTTAGAGCATCCTGGCATTGTGCCTATTTATGGATTGGGAACGACCGCCGATGGTAGTCCTTACTATGCGATGCGGCTGATTCGCGGCCGGAGCTTGCATGAAGAAATCGAAGAGCTTCAGGGTACGAAGCGTCGAAGTAATGTGAAACAAAATTACAGCGAACTCGACGCGGGACATCTGCGGAAACTGCTGCGAAGTTTGACAATGGCCTGCAATGCAGTTGCGTACGCGCACAGCCGAGGTGTCATTCATCGCGACTTGAAGCCTAGCAATGTGATGTTGGGAAAGTTCGGTGAGACGATCGTCGTAGACTGGGGGCTCGCGAAGGTGATCGGCGACGGCGAGCAATCGCAGATGCGGTCGGAACCGCCAATGCGAGACTCGCGCGACTCGCACGACTCCGCGACCGTAATGGGTGCCGTTATGGGCACGCCGGCTTACATGAGTCCTGAGCAAGCAGAGGGACGAATCGACTTAGTTGACCGTCGATCTGATGTTTTCGGATTGGGAGCCTGCTTGTATTCGCTGTTAACGAACTTGCCGCCATTCAAAGGGACTTCGAAAGCGGAGAGTCTTGCCAATGCGAGGTCATACCGTTTGAAGCCGTTGCGTGCGATTGACAAGAGTATCCCGGCGGCGCTGGAAGCGATCTGCATGAAAGCGATGGACTCGGATCCAAACAAGCGTTATCAGCAAGCGACTGAGTTGGCGGATGACCTTGATCGCTGGATTGCGGGGGAAGCGGTGACAGCAATGCGCGACCCGTTAGTGCAGCGAGCTTTTCGTTGGGCGCGGCGGCATCAGAAACTGGTTACCGGCACTGCGGTTCTTGTGCTCACAGCGTTGGGTGCGCTATCTGTTGGAAGCTATTTAGTACGTGAGCAGCGCAACATTGCTCGATTGGAGCGCGATCGTGCGAACGATGCTGCAACCGAAGCAAAGCTGCAGCGAGACAAGGCCGACCAAGCTCTGGTGAAGGCGCAAGAAAGTAATGCGGTATCTCTCGCCGTGCTCGAAAAATTCGTGGACGGCTTGGGAGACGACGGCTGGGCGGCGGTTCCGATAATGGAATCGAAACGTATTGAGATGGTCGATTTGGCAGTCAATCGGTTTAGAAAGCTACATGCTGAAAACCCCGATGACCTCGTTATAAAAGCGAGACTTGTAAGAATCCTGGTTCGCAGCGCCAACTTGTATCGCATGGTCGGCAGGCTTGAAAAAGCTAGTAAGCATTTTGACGGAGCGATGACGTTGCTAGATTCGCTAAGTTCGAATGCTCAATTGAATGATGTTGGATTGGCGTTGATGGGAGACTCGCTGTTTGCCTACGCGAACTTGGTCGAAGAACAGCAGGGTGCGGTTGCGGCGATGGCAAGCTGCCAGCAAGGAGTTGACGTTTGTCGCAAACGCTTGTTGCTGAAACCAGCCGAACCGATGGCGAAGTTGGCTTTGGCAATGGCGCTTGCCCAATCGGCAAGTCTGCAATTGGATAATGCCGAGTTTGCTGCGGCACTTGCAGCAGCCAAAGAAAGCCAGGAGACGCTTCATCAGTTGGCCTCAACACCGCTATCCCAACAGTTCTTCTATTCGCTATTCGATATAATCGCCTTTGACCATCAAGTCAAATCCTTGTTGAAGCAAGGTCTCGAAAGCGACGCGGAACGCGTGCTTGAGGATGCTAAGTCGGTCAGCGAATCCGCGATAGCTCAGTATCCTGCAGATAACAACATTGAGTACTTCGCGATTCAATTACAGAGAGACGCTGCGAAGCTCTTGTATGCACGCAAGCAATTTACTGACGGCAACAAAGTACTTTTAAGGTGTCTTGAACGGACCAAGCGATTGGCGGAGAAGCACCCAGAAACGGTTGAGTATCAGCGCAGCATCAAAGCGCTGCTCGGCGAACTAGGGACGCAATCGCTGCTACTCGACGCCATCGCTGAAGCGAAAGTTTATGCAGCGTTGGCGATGGATGGAGTTGATATCAGCGAGTTGAGAGACGACGCACCTATTGGCGAACTAAAACCTTACGCACATCTACTTGCGTTGGCCGTCGCCCTCGCACGTCGCGAAGGCGAGGAGAACGATCCAGAGACGACAGCACTGCTCGCCAAGCTGCAAATGATCTGCGGTCGCTTGAAGTCAGCGGCCCCGAAGATTGAAACCTTGGAAATGGTCGCGAGGGTGACTCCGGACGTCTTAGAGCAGTAGATCGCGGCGAGATCCTTAGACGATACCTTCGCCAGTGATTTCGCCTTGTCCCTCCGCCGTGCCGCCGCTACTAGTTACGATAGTAACTGTGATTGCACCGACGCCGATTACCTCGTCGTCTGGCTTACTTTCGACTGCAGGCACATCCTCTAGCTCGAGCGTAACATCTCTGTAAGCAGCAAACCAAACGTGAATTGTTCGATCGTTTTCCGCTGCAATTTCAATCACGCGGGTGGGATATAAAGTTCCGTTGTAAACAACTTCCAACTTGTTGATCGCAGCAGTTAATCCCGTGCCGCGTAAGACCAGCCAGTTGTCTTTAATGTGCCCCGGAAAGCGGCGGTTCGAAAAAGCTTGCGTATTCCGTCTGGTAAACGTCAGCCGTTTTGGGTTTGGGCGATCGTATCCCATCAATTCGACGCTTGTGATACCTGGCATTTTGATGTCCCTCAAAGTTGAGAATTTTGCGAAGTTCAGCGGACTGGATTGTAGCGGATCGAATGCGATCAAACACACAGGAATAGTTGGGCTCGAGAACCGACTTGCCAGCACACGGCTAGTCGTGCGAGGCCACTTTTCGGTTGGTTTTTAAGTCACTTCAACTTCGATCGGCGCGATCACTTGTGATTCATTCGTCGAGCCGGTCCATTT
>JBGSJB010000305.1:0-2417 GCA_041742175.1 Pirellulaceae bacterium | reverse complement strand
TCCAGCAACGGACCAGCGTGTGCTGCCTCGGGAGTGAAGGACGCAAATGTCGCTGCGAACAGAGCCAAGCAGGTGATCGGTCGTCGAATTGACATGCGCTAAACTCCAGCGGCAACGAACATGGTGAATGGTGCTTGCAATCAATTTCAAGTCGCGGTCAGCGCTCAAGATCGATGCATGCATAGGTTTGATGCCAGCGCCCCACCATTCGTCAATGCGAGCATCAATCAACTTGACTAATTGTGTAAGAATTCTTCGAGACGGTGCGGTGACGTAACGATTGTGACAATTGTGACGGCGCGCACGTTCTTCGAAGAATTCCACAAGTTGGTGTGTGTGAATACTAGGTCACGGAACTTTAGAGGCAAGGCATCAATTGATTAAAGTTGTGCTTTGCATAGTAGCCTCGTCAGTTGCTAGTAGTTCAAGTTCTACAGTTCGCAACGTTTGCGCAATCGGCACAGCTTGGGAAGCGCGCAAGCGCAACGAAGAGGTCGAAACCACTCGCCGCGATTCGCTTGCGAAGTACTCGTTACGCAGCGACTCAGCATGCGCACTCAACTCATGAACAGGCGATGAGCTTTCAAGAGTTCGCGTGTTCAGTTATGTTTCGCGAAATGCAAACGGTCACAATTCGATGGACGCTCGGGCAAGGATTCGCCAAACCTACCCGTTGCTGACACGTTTTCCTCAGCCTTCTTAAAGTGCGAGCTGGGAAAATGACGGGACTTTGACGAATGAAATCCCCTCCCCAGTCGATAATTGGGCTCAATCTTTTAAAAGGCTTCCCAAATCGCTCGTCATGTCGGTATCATCATCTGGCATGCGGTGATCTCGTTAGAGTCGGCCGCATTGCGTAAAGTATCGGTTTCGAATTGAACTCGTTGCACAGGCATCGGCTAAAGATCATGAGCACATCCCTCAAAGAATCTCTGCCAATGGAATCCTCACCCGGCGAAAACACCGCGCTTCCCCGAGCGGAGGCGGTCGGCGTTTACAACCTGATGGTGCTCGTTCGTCAGTGGAAAGACGGCACCACGTCGGCGCGAGCCGCCAACTTGCCGCTCGCTGAAGTTCGTACAGAGACTGTCCGCGAAGCGCTTTCCAGCTTGGTTCGCAGCGCGCGCGAGTTAATCGGCGAGTGCTTGTCACGCGACGCGCAAGTGCCTTGGATCTCGCCGCCTATCGAACCTGAACAATGCGAAAGCCGTTTTATGGTTCCGCTTCACCTGTAGCATCGCCCGCTGAAGCCAATCTCGCGCCGGCAATCCACTGGGTAAGTAAGCCCAGCCTAGAAACTTGTGCGCCAGGCTCGATCCACTAACTTACTGTTCCGCTAGCCCAGCGATCCGCGGCCCGTTATGCTGATCAAGTCTGTGGCGGCAACTTCTTGAGCTTCCCTTCTTCAAGATCTGACATTCGAACAGCACGTTAAGCTCTAAAACTAACGAAAAAAAAGATGCATAAAGTAAGCACGATCGAACGCGTCGTTGATCTTATCGACCCTGCGAAGAATATCTTGCTCAATACGACCTACGCAGAAGCGCTCGCGAAAGTCGCATCTGGGAACCCGGCAGAGGTTGCCACAATCGATGGTCAGTTCGCAATTGTGGCTCGCGATGGAAAACTAGTTCGATTCGCGCGTTCAATTGGCCGACCGATTCGCTACTTTTTAGCAAAGCGAGCTGAGGGGCCGTGTTTGTTCGTCGCTGAGCGAATTGACGAGATCCGTGATGCACTTGTTAACGAGGGGCTGGGCGACCAATTCCATCCCTCCTACACACGAATGGTGCCAGCCCATCACCTGCTCGAATTGCAGTTGGTCGGTTGCCCAGACCCCAATCCTGTTACCAAACGGTTCTTTGATCCTCAACCGAATCAGTTGCCTGCCGATGTTGAAGCCATCGGTCGTCGCTACATCGAAACCCTTGCAAATGAGTGCACACGATGGCTCGATTCGATCGATTCGCGCGAACCGATTGGAGTTCTGTTCTCGGGAGGTATCGACAGCGGTTCAGTCTTGCTGGTGCTCTACCATCTGCTGCTTTCACGTGGTGAGAACCCGGCGCGACTCAAAGCGTTTACACTTTCCGTCGGAGGCGATGACGGATGTGACGCGAACCAAGCGCGCGCGTTTTTGGATGCAGTCAAGTTGCCAATGTTACTGGAAGTCATGTCAGTTCCCGAAAGTCGCATTGATTGGAAAGCGGCGATTGGTGTGCTGGAGGATTACAAGGCGCTCGACGTTCAATCAGCGACGATGGCGATCGCATTATGCCAAGCGATTCGCGAGCGTTTTGCCGATTGGACTTGGTTGGTTGATGGCGATGGCGGCGACGAGAACCTCAAAGACTATCCGATCGAAGAAAACCCTGAACTGACCATTCGCAGCGTTTTGAACAACCAGATGCTGTATC
>JBGSJB010000304.1:0-10019 GCA_041742175.1 Pirellulaceae bacterium | reverse complement strand
ATTGCTTGCGTCAGTGCCTCGCCGAGAAGTCCGAGTGCAATTTAGTCGTCGCAACAGGCTCCAGTCAGTTTGAAGTGCTCGACAATCTAGTGGGCCAGCCGGGGATCGATTGGTCACGCGTCAACGGTTTCCATTTAGATGAGTATCTCGGAATCCCAAGTTCGCATTCTGCGTCGTTTTGCGGGTACTTGGCGAAGCGGTTTGTTGATCGGGTTCCGCTAAAGTCGTTCTATTATCTGGACGGGACGAAGGTTCCGGAACTGCTGCGATCACAAGCCTCCGAGCAGATCGCTGGTCGTACGATCGATTTACTGCTGTGCGGAATCGGTGAGAACGGTCACTTGGCCTTCAACGATCCACCCGCAGACTTTGTAACTCAGGATCCTTACTTAATCGTCGAACTCGACGAGGCGTGCCGCCGGCAGCAGGTTGGTGAAGGCTGGTTCGATTCGCTGGAACAAGTTCCGATGCAAGCGATTAGCATGTCGATCGCGCAGATTCTCAAGGCGAAGAAGATCGTGTGCAGTGTCCCCGATCAACGCAAAGCCGAAGCGGTTCGAAATACGGTCGAAGGGGATATCCTGCCAGCGATCCCAGCGTCGGCACTCAAACAGCATCCCGATGTCACGCTGGTGCTTGATTCCGCAAGCGCAACGCTGCTGAGTCCTGCAACTCTCTCGGCCAGCGATTGTGTCGCGTAGTGAAAGTGTCGGATAGCAACTAGTCAGCAAAAGACCAACAGCCCTTCGTGAACGTTTCGGATTTCAAGCGCCAATGCAAACAGATGTGCATTCCTCATTCACCGGTGGTTACGTCGACCTTCAGGTAAACGGCTACCACGGAGTAGATTTCAATCAACCGGGACTTGGGGTGGCTGAGTTACGATTGGCGGCCGAGGCGATGGTGAGTGACGGAGTGCGTCAAGCGTTACCGACGCTCATTACCGGCAGTATCGCTGACATGGGCGAATGCATTCGAACGGTGCGACTGGCGATTGAAAGCGACGAAGTCTGTCGAAGCGTATTCGCAGGGATTCACCTTGAAGGTCCATTTCTATCACGCAAGCCAGGCTTCATCGGCGCGCATCCACCGCAGCATGCGCTCGACGCCGACGTATCAAAACTTGCCGAACTGATCGACTGCGGCGGCGGTCTGGTAAAGTTAGTGACGCTTGCACCGGAAGTCGATACCGACGGCGCGATGACTAAGTACTTGGTGAACAGTGGCGTGCGTGTATCAGCCGGCCACACTGATGCCGCTCTCGATGATCTCCAACGTTGTATCGATGCCGGATTACAGCTCTTCACGCATCTGTGCAACGCGTGCCCGCCTGAGATGAACCGACATGACAACATCATTTATCGTGCGCTGCGTTGCCATGATCGCTTGAGGTACACTTTGATCGCAGATGGTTTTCATGTACCCAAATTGCTCTTTGAGAATCTGCTGAACTGGATTCCCACTGAACGAATCGCAGTTGTCTCGGATGCGATTAGCGCCGCCGGGCTTGGGCCGGGAACCTACCGCTTGGCCGGCCGCGAAGTTTCTATTGGCGAAGATAAAGCCGCGCGTGATCCATCAGGCAAGCACTTCGTGGGCTCAGCGTGTTCCATGCGCGACGCGGATCGCTGGCTCATGCAGTCGTTGGGTTTAGACGTCGAACTGCGTCGCAAACTGCTGTGTGAGAATCCATCGCGCTGGTTGCATGACACCTACAATTAACTCTGCGTTATAACTATCGAAAACGTTGCCGATAGCTCATTCTAAAGAAAGCGAAAAGAGCCAAATGGGTTCAGTGGTCATAGTGGGTGGCGGCATTATCGGCGTGAACTGTGCCTGGTATCTATCTCATGCGGGCTGGCAAGTTACCGTAATGGATCGCAAAACAATCGGCGGCGCGTGCTCGTTCGGCAATTGTGGTTTAGTCTGCCCCAGTCACGTTTTGCCGCTAACCGAACCCGGCGCATTCAAAGCGGCGGTCAAAGCCATGTTGTCGCCCGGCAGCCCATTCCGCATTCAACCGCGACTCGATCCGGCGCTGTGGAGTTGGATGTGGCAATTCTCGCGACGCTGCAATCAGAAATCGATGCTAAGTGCCGCGCACGCCATTCAAGCGCTTCTAGTTTCATCAATGCGAGAATATGAAAAATTGGTGCACGAAGAAAAGGTGGAATGCGAATGGCAAGCCAAAGGGCTGATGTTCGCTTATCAAACGGAGCGCGCGCTCGATGACTACGCCAAGACCGACAAGTTGCTTGCGGAACTGTTCAACGAACCCGCGAAACGACTTACTGCGGAAGAAGCGGTCGCGCTTGAACCGGCTCTGAAGCCTGAGATCGCGGGAGCTTGGATGTACGAACACGATGCGCACTTGCGGCCTGATCGTTTAGTACATTCGATGCGCAAACGATTGGAGGAGGCAAGCGTTGTCTTCAAAGAGAACTGCGAACTAGTGCGCTTCGCGGGCTCGCAAAGTACAGCAACGACCGTTGAAACGACTCAGGGGAATCTAACTGCCGACGTATTTGTCGTGGCGAGCGGAGCGTGGACGCCGATGCTGCACGAGCATTTAGGTTGCACGGTACCGATTCAGCCTGGCAAGGGCTATTCGATCACAATGCCGCGGCCAAAGTTCTGTCCACAGATTCCGATGATTTTCCCCGAGCACCGCGTGGCGGTAACTCCGATGAACACCGGCTACCGTTTGGGATCGATCATGGAGTTCGCCGGTTACGATGAATCGATCAAGCCCGAGCGTTTGCAATTGCTGCGGAGCGGCGCGGAGCACTACCTGCACGATCCTTACTGCGAGCCCGAACTGGAGACTTGGTTCGGATGGCGCCCCATGACTTACGATAGTCTGCCGGTTATCGATGCGAGTCCGAAATGGGGCAATGTTTGGATCGCTGCTGGACACAATATGCTGGGGCTGAGCATGGCGCCGGTGACGGGACGCCTAATCAAGGAGATGATCTGCCGTGAGCAGCCGCACATCGACGTTGCTCCGTACAGCGTAAGACGCTTTTAGCGGCTAAGAATAGCGTTTCGCAGTTGGTTTCGTGTAGCTGCGCGGTTGAACACGCAGCTACCTCTGAGTTGAGCAGTCGGCAATCAGCGGTTGCGGATCAGCGGTTGCGGATCAGCGATTGCGGATCAGCGGTTGATTGGGGCGAATGGCGCGCCAGCTACGTTTGGTGGTAGCGGCGGGAAAGGAAGCGGTTGAGTCGGCAAGGGTTGTGGCAGGTTCGCGGGTTCTTGCACCAGATCCAGATTTGGACTCAATCCGACGAGACCGCGGCCACTGTTCGGTGCAAACTCTTGTTGTAAGGAATTTGGCCCGATTGAAGGTGCGATGCGATTGGGCTGTGCCACGATTGGACCTTCAATCATACCCGGTAACGCTGGCTCAGCCGGAACATAAACATACTGTGCGTCGGACGGAGTGAGGTTCGAAGGGGCGAACTCCGTGGGTACACTCGCCATCTCTTGCATCTCGGTAGCGACTTTCCGCTCTTCTTCCGTTAAACCATAATTGAGGATCGCTGGACCGAGTTGACCGCCAACCGTATCGGCGCGAATCGGACCTGGATCGATCCAAAGACCTTCAGCATCAATTTCCATGGTCTCGAGATCGAGATCCAAGTTTCGTCGCAAGGCTTCGTAGTTTACCCACACGCCGATCAGCAGATTTTGTGACGTTAGCAAGTCACCAAGTGCGGAGACCGTGTCGCGGGCTGCGGTAGGACCGGAGGCCTGACCGAGCGTTTCGTTGATCTGGCGAATGTCTTCGTTAATGCTCACTTGCTGAGCGGCATTGCGGACAGCATAGCGTTGTAGCTCGAAGGATAGTTGGTTCTGTCGGATACTGCGCAAAGTCGTGCGCAGACCGGTCCATACCGCATCCTCGAATTGGTAGTAACTGCGCTTGGCTTGCTGATACTCAATCAACGCGTGACGGTAACGGTTGCGTTCTTGGAGCCGGGTGATCGGCGCATCCCATACCAAACCCATGCGCAAGCGACCGGTGGAACTGCGGAGTGCGAGGGGATTGTCGCCGGTGTTTCTAACGTCGCCACTAACGGTCACATCGAGGACGCTTTCCAAGTCATCTGCGACAACTTCGATCACGCGCCAGCGATTAACCAGCGAAGCACGGCTGTTCAACCAATCGCGGCGATTGGCACGCGCGATTTCTAGTGCTTCACGAGGCTCGAGATCGACTTCGGGTAGCAAAGCCGATTCGGTACGTGCGCGAGCCTGCACCAATTGCAAAGCGAGAATGTCTTCACCGATTGCTGCAACTAAGTCCTGCGTACCAACAACCGCCTGCTGACTGATCGTTTCAAATCGATTTCTGTCCGATTTCTCTTCAAGAATTTCCCTAGCGATGGTCACGATTTGAGCGTCTAGTTTGCCGGTTCGAACAAGGTAGCCCTCGAATCGTCTTTCAAGCTTATCTAGATCCGCGGTGAGTTGAGCAGGTAGGTTGTCAAGGTTTCTGCTATCGAGCACACGTGCATCGAAATCCTTTAGCGGAAGAATGCCGCATACCATTTCACGGTCGGATTCAACGATACTGGCCAAACGAGACATTTGACGCTTGCGCGCGGGGATGGCTACTTTCAAGCGTTCGATATCCGCGCGAACAACTCCGATGTCCTGCTCCAGCACTTGATTCTCAATGGCGGTCAGCGGTGCGATGGTGGTCTGCAATTCCTTCAACTGTGTTTGAAGTTCCTCACCGTTGGCGATCGATCGAAACTGATTTTGAGTTGTTGGATCACGCTCAACAGTGCTCAACTCTAAAATCCGAGTGTTCGTATTTCCGAAGTCGATTCGAACGGAATTCAGTTCATCGCGACGAACCCTCAACTCTTGCGAAATCAAATTGAACTGATCGAGCAGCGGATCGCGAATTTCAACGCAGAGGTAGGCAGGTAGGCCTAGCAACCGTTTGAAAGTGTCCAGTTGCGCTTCATAGGTCACGTTGGCCTGAAGCAAGTTCGTTTGAATCGAGAACAGTGCCTGTTGCTGCTGGGCAACTTGCAACTGCTGTTGCGGTATAACCGTTTGCGTTTCGGGGATCTTCAGCAACTGCTCGCGATAGTTATCTTCCAAACGCATCAAGTTGTCTTGTTGACGCAGGATGTTCTCGCGCGTGTTGACAATCGTTAACTGTTGCTGCAGCAGGCCAAAGTAGCCGCCTGCACCAGGTGTTCCAGTGTCGGCAAAGCCTTGATTGCCACCACCACCACCGCCAACGTTACCGAAGCCGCCACCAAGGCCCGTGAAGCCTTCGAGACCGGCACCGCCGAATAGACCACCCTGTCGCGTTGGCCCTTGAACCGCTTGGCGACCGGTCACAACTTGCATATAGAAACCACGCCGGTATCGCTCAAAAGCGCGGACGTTGGCGAGCAACGTGCGTTCGGCAAGCGTCAGACGCTCGAGCACCACGTCACGGCCACCTTGACGAAGTAGCGGCTGGATCAGCGTGAAATCGAGGAGTGAGTTGGCTGCGTAGTCGTCCCGCCCAGAAACTTGCCAAGTAAACGAATTTGCGAATCCAACTAGCAAGTCGGCACCACTGGCAAACTGTTTCTGCATTACAAAATTGCGTCCGCCAAGATCGCTTCCAGCACCGGTTGCGAACTGTGATGCGCTTTCACCACCGATACGAGTTCGGTTGCGACCGTCGGCTGTGTAGCGTCCACGCCAACCTCCAAAGAACTGCGAGTCGAACAGAAATCGTTCGCTGCTCACGTCCAGCGCCGAAAGGTACAGGGTTTCTTGAGCTTGCTGGTAAGGCGCAGAATGCAGTAGAGCCTGCCGGACCGCGTCATTTACGTCCAGCACCAAGACTCCGCGTTCGTCGAGCGGCAGGTAGGACCACCACTGCGGATTTTCGGCGGTGTTGGTACGTCCGTTGGCTTCCCAGAGTGGATAACCTTTCTTGCGATCAACCATCCGCATATAGCTGTTCGCGACAGGATCGTCTTCGGGCATTGGCGGGCGGTCCGGATTGAACGGATCGAACATCCGGCTTTTTGGATCGACCTCAATTCGATAAGGCGCCGTCTGTTCACAAGCGTCAGCGATCTTTTCGTCTATTAAGTAATAGGCTTCACGGTTCGTTTTGTAACGGTAGCCAGCCCGCGTACACGCGCTGCCACCTAGCAGAGCGGTTCCCATAAGCGACCAAGCGAGAGTTTTGCGAAGAGCGCTTCGAAATCCGCTCCGCAATGTCTTGCGGTCACTGGCAATTCGCACTTTTTGGCTTTCAGAGCTTCGCATGAACGGCTTCCTAAAAGGATCTGCGGTTCGGTCAAATCTAGAAATGATCGAACGACCGCTTTAATGCTCGCGTCACCGGATGTAGTTCAGTGTTCGGAATATGCGACCTATGCACTTCATGTTGCTTATCCGAATCGTGCCATCTATCCGAGCTGTACTCTTTTACCCAGTTTTTCCATTTACCGACGAGGCGAAGATACACTTTGCGAGTAGATAAAACACAGCCTGAAGGAGGGTTTACTGAGTAACTGCGGCAAATGAAATGAAATCGGTTCTTTTTTTGTGGGAAGCTAAGTAAGATAAAGGTTCGTCCGGCTGGGCTGGGGTCGCCATGTTGCATGTCGAGCTCTGCGTAGTCGTTCCAGCTTTTCTAAGAACCCTTGTTCTGGGACATAATTCGCCATGACTTTGGGTGGCATTATCATATTGTTGGTTCTGGTCGCTTCGCTGATCACCTTCATTTATTTGTTGGTGCTTACGGCTCGCGGCTGTGGTGTGCTTCACACGCTTTTGCTCAGCTTTCTATTCATAGAATGCTGGGTTTTGATGGTATTCACAGCGGGCGTAGTATACCGACGCGTGGGCTGGCTGGAGCAAGCGGATAAGCTTGAGAAAAAAGCGGTTGTCGAAGAAGCGAAAACCGAGACATTAACGTGGGGCAACTTCGAATACGGTGCCGATTTGCCAAACGCGATCGTTCCTGTACAAGGTGAGTTGCGGCGTTTGACCTCCGATCGCGGTCGCGTTTGGCGGCGTTTAGAGCTGGTTTCGTCCGACGGTGGCGTCTTCAAACTTGAAATGAGTGCTCCTGCGGCACCTGCTGGCGATCTCGGAGATGAACCGGCTGCGGCTGCAACTCCGGCACCGGATGTCGCGCAGAGTCTGCCAGCGAATCTGGTGGTTTACGCTTTTGCTGAAGAGATCAACGAGCAGAATCAACCGTTGCCTTCGTTCTATTTAGGTGAGTTTGCGGTTACGGCCAGTCAAGCTGGTCAAGTTACGCTTTCGCCAACGCTGCCGCTCGAGACAGCACAACTCGACTACATCAAGTCAGGTGGCGCAACCACTTGGGCTTTGTACGAGCTGCTTCCGTTGGACAGTCACGTTGCGTTTGCAACTGAGGGTTCTAGTCCCACGGACGATGAGATCTTTGGTCACATGGACGAAGAAAAACTAAATGCGTTGCTGCAGGGCATTCCGGAAGATCGCCGCGCAAAAGTTGTTCAAGAATATCTGCGGGACGGTACCCAAGGCAATGATTCGGATCCGATTCCGACGCGTTGGGTCCAAGTCAAGTTGCTGAAAGATTACGAAATTGATGTCGACAGTGAGCAGGACGCGATCGCTACGGAGCTAGGATTCTTCGACAAGAGTGGTCGAAGTATCGATGTTCGGCTTAAGCGCAGCGAAGAAGATGGCGGAGTGAAATTGCCTGCGGATTCGAACAAGCGAATTGTGCTCAAGAGTGAAGTGGCTGACAAGTTGATTGCTGCTGGCGTTGCGGAGCTGATCAAGCCGATCTTTGTTCGTCCGCTCATCGATTATCAAGAGGCCTTCAATCGCAGCTATGTCCGACGCCATGAAATCCGTGAACGCATCGCTCTGTATCAACGCGAATCGGCTGAACTGACCAAGGCCAATCAAGCTGGGCAAGAAATGATCAGCTTCCGTCAAGTTGAGAACCAGCAGCTTGCGTCCGATCTCGGGAACCTCAACAACGAAGTAGAAGTGCTCAAGAAGGAAGTCACGCTCGCCGAGCAGTTGCTAACCTCTACGAAGTCAAAAATCAGCGACATGTATCGCGAAGTTCAATCGCGTGTGACTAGCATCAGCCAGTAATCCACGGTTCAATCGAACACGCCGTGCAAATACCAGTCGTTGTTGTGCATGTCGCGATAGATCCACCACCAGGCGCCGTGTTCCGTTTCAACGCGGAAATAATCTCTTCGCACGCTTGGTCCGCGCCACCAACCGCTTTCTAACCGCTCAGGTCCCCAGTACTGGATGACGGTATGCGGTTGCTGATTCGATTTGAACCGCGCAGGCAAGCCTTCGGGTGCGAGTGCGATGACTTCGATTCGTAGAGGCGGCGCGAGCAATCGAGTTGGACGTCGCATGGGATCGTCGACTGTTGGTTCAGCGCGATGACGCGCGAGCCGACTGCTGATCTTTTTCACAGTTGCCTGCTCGGCGCCGTCGGGTCGGCGACCTGTCATCGGCTGCAGTGAGCAGGCGTTTTCCGGCTGCGGTTCGCGCTCGGCTTTCGCGCGCAGCACTTGCTTTCGCCCCAGTCGATTGCTGAGGTTATCGACAAGGCTGGCAAGTTGATGGCGGTTTTCAATTGCATCGCCTTCGAATAAATCGGTCTGATGCCAAACCAAAGGCGCTGTCAGAGTTGCTTGGATCGCCAGTCGCCAGACGGCCGCTGTAGCGTGCGCGCCGAACTGCTGTTCCAACTGACCGACCAGCAGCGTTTCCAAGTGCTCTGCATCCGCAGTGGGTCGAAACAAACTGAGCTGCATGATCAAGGGTGAAGCTTCCACTTGATCCAACCGGCAAACGATGCGCATCGCGCCTTCGCCACGCGCCGCTAAGCGTCGCGCTAAATCTCCGCTCAACCGTCGCACCAATTCCGCGAGCGTCGCGCGATGTTCGGTCGGATACTCAAGCGTCTGTTCGATTTGCCATTCGGGCAGCGCGTGCAGCGCAATCAAGGGTTCGGGTTTATGACCAAGCACTTGATCCCAACGATCGAGCAATGCTTGGCCTAATCGTGTTGCCATTCCGTCGCGCGGCAGTTGCGCGAGCTGACCGATGCGATGGATCCCCAATCGATGAAGCGTTTGCACGGTGTCGAGCCCCAATCGCAGCGCTGCGATCGGTAAGTTGGCAACAGGTACCGCGCGATCGCCGCATTCCGCGATGATAAACTGCGACTCAGGGGTTGCAGCGCCGCTGAGACGTTTGCGATGACCGTAGTTGGCCAGCGCCCACGCTGCACCGAGACTGCTGGCAATAGCCATACAGCCGAAGTAACGCTGTTCGTCGAGCCACTTGGCGACTAAGCGTAATAAGTTTTCTTCGCCGCCGAACAAACTGGCCAGCCCCGTTACGTCTAGCAGCAGACACTCGGGTTGCAGCAGATTGCGACCAGCCCAAGTTTTTTTGTCGAGTTGTTCGAGGCCTACGATGGGGCTGAACTGCTGAGCGCGTTCGCACAAATTACAAAGTTGATCGAGGTCTTCGTTGACGTCATGCGGACGAATTTCAAGCTGCGTGAGCACACTCGCTTCGCTCAGCGACATGTGTGCGCGAACACCAGCGGCTCGTGCGGCCAAATTAGCAGCGGCGACGACAAGACCACGACGCGAATCGCGTGTTTGCAAAACAAGCGGTCGTTCAGCCAGCAGCGGCTCGGCGGCTTGGACTCGTTGCACTGGCCAATTGGGAAGCCAGATGCAGAGCACCCGTTGGTTCATGTCGTTCGACCTCTCGTAGCGTGCCATCCCTCGCGCTGACTTGCAGTCGCACCGTCGCCCCCGCTTTGCCACCTCGCACGCGCACCAACTGCACTTGCAAACGACGCTCTTCAGTCACAGAAGAGTGCGCAGAAGTTGTCAAACTAGCGTTCGACGTGTGACGAAGAACAACGTTTTGAGTCGGGCTGACGTCCTGTGACGGCAGCGAGCGCACCATCCACTGCACATCCGCCCAGCTTGGTCCGC
>JBGSJB010000303.1:0-1653 GCA_041742175.1 Pirellulaceae bacterium | reverse complement strand
GTGTCGAGTATGCAACTCATCAAGAAACAGGTAACGGTGAGTAAAGATCGTAACAAGAGGTTTGCATCCTTGTATGCCATCTGTTTCACCTTACTCAATAAGCCATTCGCAAGTTCTAAATACCACTTCATAGTTGCAGAGTAACAACCTCAAAAGTTTTTTGGTGAAGAGGCAGTTAATAAACCATGAAATTCGATGATTCGTTCCTAAAGAACGAACACCTGAAGTGATTTGCCGCAGTTAGCCAGAAGTTCGTTCCGTAAAACGCGCACGTGGATCTCCGCAATTCGCGTCAGCAGCAATGCCAAAAAATAGTGCCTCACACTGATGCGGTGTAATTTGCTCCGCATGTGGACGGAGACTAGTTCCACTCCAGATGACGATGCCGCTGCTGGCATGGGGCGATCAGGGTGCCGTCGGTTACGCTGAGGGCCGCGAACGACGTCTTCGTACGATGCGGCTGCTGTCCATTGTCGATCCAGACCCGGCGGACAAATGCCTTGCTGGTGCCGAGTTCCTTGGCCAGCGTGCGAGTCGTCCAGTGTGTGACTAGGCCGCGGAGCATCGCGCTCGGTGCCAGTCAAACGCTGCTGAGCGAACCGCTTCCGCTAGAGGCGTACCGTCTCACGTTTGAAATTTAGTTCGGTAGCGATGTCTATATTTTGCTTGCCCTCAGCTTCCGCGAGCACGATCTTTTTCCGCAACATCAGCCGCGCCGGCGTGCCGTGAAATTCGGTTCGGCCGCTGTCAGTGATCAGTTGAACGTTAAGTCCCATTTCGATGGCTTTGTCGTGAATTTCCATCAGCTCCTCTTCGCTGTTGCAGCGAACGCATACTTTCGCAAACGATCCCATAATCCAGGTTTGCTCGTGGGGTGTGAAATCATCCATGCAAATAGATGATTTGCTCTGCAACTTTCGTGTGAGAAACGACATCGAAGCGTGCGCTCCTTGAGCGATCTGCTTTCCTCTGCGCATCTTCAGGTCGTGTCGCATGACGATGACCTGCTTTATATTCGGGGCTTGCGATTCCTCCATCGACTGTTTCTCCGCCTGGCTTCAATGTATCAAATAGCAATACCCGCGAGCCGGAAATGCGACTCGCGGGTGCTCAAGTTTCAAGTAGACCGCAATTGGACCGTAGTCCAACGCGCGATTACAGTTCAATTGCTTCAACTTCAGCGACGAATCGCTGGTTGTTGTTGGCCAGGAACGCACTGATCACGTTGAACACGGAGTCACTGAAGCCACCGATGTTCATGATGTCAGATCGCTCACAAGCCTGAACCGTCTGGTACGGCTGCAGATCGATTTTAACCAGCTTCGGGTTGGCTTCTTTACCTGCCAGCTTGCGCTGGTTGGCAACGAAGGCATTCCACGCCGTCATCACACCCGTCGAACCGTGACGTCCTGTTCCGACCCAGCTCTCGTTATCGCTAACGAGAACTACGCCTGCGAACTTGCGGTTCGCATGCTTCTGGTTGGCAGCCACCAACGGCAGCGAACAATCTGTTCCACCTCCACCGTACTTTGCCAACCGCTCTGCAATACTCAAGATCGAATCGTTTGGATCCATCTTCGCATCGTAAGCCGACGTATCGAACGGAATTACAACGCTGTCCGGGTTGCGTCGAAGGATCTCTCGGTGAACAGT
>JBGSJB010000302.1:0-2224 GCA_041742175.1 Pirellulaceae bacterium | reverse complement strand
AGCATGGCCCATTGCAACCCATGCCTTGTCGCTAGGGACAATCATGTGGGAGGTCAGTTTCTGCTTGCTGGTCTGGAACCGACGTCTTAGGCCGATAGTACTGCTGGCTGGATTGGGGATGCATGTGGGAATCGGAGCAGTGATGGGGATGTGGACTTTTGGTCTGGCTATGACCTTCGCGTACTTAAGTTTTGTGGATGGTAGACGGCTTCGAAATGCAATGTCGCTGAATTCGCTATCTTTCGAGCAGGCGTTGCCGCTTTTCGCGGCCAGTGGTAGCACGGTTCCTGTTTTAGTCTTGGTCTGTAAGTCGACCAGGCTTCGGAACATTTTGGTCAATTATTTCGAGAAACGCGAGGAGACTGTTTATTGGGTTGATGACTTCTCGAAGGCGTTCGATTTGTGTCAAAGGATTAACCCTATTGTCATTTGCATTGAAGCTCCGCGTGACATTCGTGAGTGGATTGCGAGATTCCGTGCAATGAATTCGCAAGTCATGTTTGTTGTTCAATCCGATGAATCAACCAATGTTTCGCGGTGTCTGACTGTACCCTTAAACTGTACTTGCCGCACATTGCGGCAAGCTTGTGAGTCACTACTGGGAAGACCAATGATTAAGAAGTTATCGCCTAGTTTTGGTGAAGCATCCATTTTGCGGGCAGGCGCAGACACGAACAGTTTCGCTCGTCCTGACGCTGACGTTTCGTCGCCCGGCGCGGGTTATTTTGAGCCGAAGGAAGCGGACAAGTATTGCGACGGTTCGAGTGAGTCGGATAGCGGCGCTGGGCTGCGTGGGGGTGCCGCTCTGAAAAGCCTGACGCTGACTGCGTTGCTCTTCTTGACTGGTTGTGGAAGTCGTTTTGTCGATGTTGAAGCGGGTCTAAACCGGGCGGCAGCCTTAAACGATCTGGGGCGATACGATGAATCGTTAGCAATTCTCGCTGATAAATCGCTGTCACAAGTGAAGAATCCCCGATTGCATTATCTTCAAGGTATCGCCTTTGAGCATTTAGCGCAGTTCGACAAGGCGGTCGAGGCCTACAGTCAATGCTTAATCATTGATCCCAACTACACTGACGCGCTTAACAATCGAGCGGTCGTTTACGGAAAATTAAAGCGGCTTGATGATGCAATAAGTGATTTGATTCAAGCGGTTGGAAGCAATCCCAGTGATGCGCTTGCCTGGACGAACTTAGGCTTGGCCTATCATGAAAAAGGGCTGTATCAAGAAGCTATTAACCAATACGCCGAGGCCGAGAGGCGTGCGAAGCTAGCGCAGACTTCATTTCAGGCTGGGAACGCCTACCTGGCGATGGGGCAGAATCAGGAGGCGGCTCAAGCGTTTGCGCAAGCGATTGAACGCGATGCGGCTTATGCTCAGGCTCACTTAAATCTCGCCATTGCGTTTTATCGACTGAATCGGACAGATGAGGCATTGAAAACGCTGTTTACTGCTGAGTCGCTGGATGCGGACATGTCTTTGGCGGCGGTTGCCCAGAATTTAAGGGAGTTGCTAGGTCGCACCACGCTGGACTCAAAGGCGGAAAAGAGAATTTGCGACTGGCTTTCGGGCAACGGCTGGGAGATTACTTCAGCGAGTGGGACTCCATGCAGCTTTCGAGCTCAGCGGTTGCCGGTGGCGGGCGACTCCGCGGTGGCGGAGGTCGCAGGGATTCCGCTTCCGCCGGACGAGTTCGTAGGCATTGTTCTTGTTAAGTCACCAAATGAAGAAGTCTCTTGTGACTACAAGGTTGTTGAATACACGCGTGAGAATGCAGGACAGGTTTATTGCTGGTTTGTGCTGGACCGGGAGAAGCTAGCCGTTGACTCGTCGAGTGGAGGTCAGGTTCCGCCCTCGTTAGTGACGGCCAACTATAATTGGCGACCGGATCGGCAGCATTTGACGCCTCAGCGAGTGACCTTGAAGTTCACTGTCGAAAATCCGAGATAGGAGGCTACCGCTCCGCCTGTTTTCCAGAAAAGCAACGAGCGCCGACGTTGAATCGAAAAGCATTTACAAATCAGTGAGTTACGGCTTGCCAGGAATTGGCGAACTGGGGTATACTTCTCGATTCGGTACAGTATTAGCAGTGGCCAAATGGGTCGGCTGTTGACATAAGTTTTTGATTCGTAAGTACTTAGAGACTGCAAAGGAAACCTTCATGCCGCGTCTACTCGGTGTGGACATTCCCAATGACAAGAAGGTCGCAATTTCGCTGACCTA
>JBGSJB010000301.1:0-2284 GCA_041742175.1 Pirellulaceae bacterium | reverse complement strand
GCTTGGATCTTCGCGAGCTGCTCTTGCAAATCGTTGCGCCGGCGCAGGTCGCGAGTCTTTTGTTCTGTGAGCGATGCAAGTGAGTCGAGACGTTTGACGTCGCGAGCATCGTCGCCAGTGGGAATGGAAATGGCGTCAATTGCTCGCTCGAGGTTGACCAAGCTTTCGCTCAGTAGAGACAACTCTTTCCGAAGCGTATCCCCTTTGTCGTTAATGGTTCGGTTAACGCGAAGGCTGGTTTCGTTGAGTAGGTCTTCGTCGATTGTCAGCGTTTGCAGTTGTGCCACCACAAAACGTTCAACCTCCTCCGCCGGCAACGATAGCCTGGGGCAAGTCTTATGGCCGCGTTTCTTCGCTTTGTTGCAAACGTAGTAGCGATATCGCTTGCTGCCACGCCCGCTGCCACCGCTGGTCGAATGCGTCATCATGGAATCGCAGGCTGAGCAACGCAGTAAACCTGCCAGCACGCCGGGTGACTTGCCGTGGATGCGGTCGCCCAAGCTGACACGGTTGGCATTGAGCTTCTTCTTCACCGCCGAAAACACCTCAGGATCAACGATGGCTCGGTGCTCACCTTCGTACATCTCGTCGCGATAGCTGACTTTGCCGAGGTAGATCGGATTAGTCAACAATGCGTGCAGCGTGGTTTTATAGAACTGACCACCGCCCAGTTGCTTGCCAGTCTTCGTGACCCAGCTCTTCGCTCGCCAACCTCGGGCCTGGATGGCTTCGAGCGTTCCAATGAGTCCCTCGCATTCCAGATAAAGATCGAAGATCTGACGGACTCGCTCTGCTTCCAGTTCGTTGACGATCAGCTTCTTGGTTGCTCGATCGACGTCGTAACCCAAGAGCGGCCGGCCGCCGATGTACTTGCCCTTGCGTCTGGCGGCCGACATCTTGTCGCGAGTCCGTTCGCTGATGATCTCGCGTTCAAACTGTGCGAACGAAAGCAGGATGTTCAGCGTCAGTCGCCCCATGCTGGATGTGGTGTTGAACTGCTGTGTGACAGATCCGAAGGAGACACCGGTCTTGTCGAGCGTGTCCATGATCTTGGAAAAATCCATCAGCGAGCGACTGAGTCGATCAACTTTGTAGACCACGATGCAATCGATTTTCTTGGCTTCAATATCCTCGAGGAGTTGCTTCAGCGCTGGGCGTTCCATGTTGCCACCCGTGAAACCGCCGTCATCGCATAGCTTGTCGATCTCCACCCAACCCTCATGGCGTTGGCTGTCAATGTACGAAGAGCATGACTCGCGCTGCGCATCGAGCGAATTGAACTCTTGCTCCAAGCCCTCTGTCGTTGATTTGCGAGTGTAGATCGCACATCGAATCTCTTTGTTCCGTCGTTTGGTGTCGATCATTGGGCACTCTCCTTCTTGCTCTTCAGCCCAAAGAATGTGAAGCCATTGACGTGTGATCCCGAGATCGCTTTCGCCACAGCTGATAGCGTGCCGTACGTGGTACCATTGAACTCAAAGGTGTTATCGCCAACGTATACAGCGAGGGCTTTAGAGAGTCCTGCCGGCGGCTGTTCGCAGAGAGTCGATCCTGTTTGAGTAGCCAATTGCAGTCGTCATAGGACCGCAGCAACTACTCCTCGCTTAAGATGCCGGGAAAATTTCCCGTCTGGCCCACCGAGGTCTTTCTCGACGTACTGACGCACGGTGAGAAAGTGTGAGTCGTCTTCACTTATTTCACCAATCATTGGCCAGTTCAAATTCGGCAATTGGAACGACGCTTTGCTCAAGTTGCTCCCGCGCATGCCGACTTATTCAATTGCATTGTCGCTGAGGCCATACCGCGCGAATTCAAACGAAGATAATGTTTCCTCATTCACCGTTCCGATTCGGGAATATGTACCACGACCAAGCCGCAACAATCCCAAGCTTTTGTCCCGCGGCTCACGTTGAAGGTGATGTAAAGTTTATCGCCGCGCGGATCGATGGCGGAACCATACGAACCTTTGAGCGTAATGCCGTATTTGTCTTGAAAGTACGGATGCAGAAACGCAATCACTTTTCGCGTACCGGTGCGCACATCGAATTGCACGATCGGCGTACCATCTCGTTCGCTGCTACCGTGAGCGCCCGCCACGAAATAGAGGAAACGGCCTGAGGGATCGACATCAAGGGACGCAATATACGATTGCGAACCCACCGGTGCGGAGCCAATGATTTTCATCGTCTCGTTACGGGTGTTCAACGACCAGATTTGGCTATCTTCTTGCCCTTGGCTTTGCGAGACGGCATACACAAAACCATCGGCCGTTTCTTGCGAGGCT